>NZ_CP019445.1:2788198-3097998 GCF_001975225.1 Kosakonia cowanii JCM 10956 = DSM 18146
CATGGGGCAAAACGCCTTTACCGCCGCGGAGTCGCTCGGGCTGGGCGGCGTCTATATTGGTGGTATCCGTAACAATATCGAAGCGGTCGGCGAACTGCTGCGTATTCCGAAGCAGGTGCTGCCGCTGTTTGGTCTCTGCCTCGGCTGGCCTGCCGATAACCCGGATATCAAACCGCGTATGCCGGCTTCGATGCTGGTGCATGAAAACCACTACCAGCCGCTCGATGAAAAGAAACTGGCGGAGTATGACGCGGAGCTGGAGCACTACTATATGACGCGCGACAGCAATAAGCGCCGCGATAACTGGAGCGATCATATCCGTCGCACCATCATTAAAGAGAGCCGTCCGTTTATTCTCGACTATTTGCATAAACAGGGCTGGGCAACGCGCTAATACCCGTTCATCCTGCCCCGCGCTGCGTGTATGATACGCAGGCTTTTAACTGGTCTTCTGCGCGAGGTGCAGGGTGAAAATAGCCGTATTATCCCGGGATGGAACGCTTTACTCCTGTAAACGCCTGCGTGAAGCCGCTGTGCAGCGCGGGCACCAGATTGAGATACTCGATCCGCTCTCCTGTTATATGAACATCACCCCGGCCGCCTCCTCAATTCACTACAAAGGCCGTCAGCTTCCCCATTATGACGCGGTGATCCCGCGTATCGGCTCGGCCATCACCTTTTATGGCACCGCCGCGCTGCGCCAGTTTGAGATCCTCGGCAGCTATCCGCTCAACGAATCCGTTGCCATCACCCGCGCGCGCGACAAGCTGCGCTCCCTGCAACTGCTGGCGCGCCAGGGGATCGATCTGCCGGTTACCGGCATTGCCCATTCGCCCGATGACACCAGCGATCTGATCGATATGGTCGGCGGCGCGCCGCTGGTGGTGAAGCTGGTGGAAGGAACTCAGGGGATCGGCGTGGTGCTGGCGGAGACCCGCCAGGCAGCAGAGAGCGTGATTGACGCCTTTCGCGGCCTCAACGCCCATATTCTGGTGCAGGAGTTTATTGCGGAAGCGAAAGGGTGCGACATCCGCTGCCTGGTGATCGGCAACGAAGTGGTGGCAGCAATTGAGCGGCGGGCGAAAGCGGGGGATTTCCGCTCCAATTTGCACCGCGGCGGGCAGGCGACGGTGGTCGAGATCACGCCGCGCGAGCGGGAGATCGCCCTGGCAGCGGCGCAGACGCTGGGGCTGGATGTCGCCGGGGTCGATATTTTGCGTGCCAACCGCGGCCCGCTGGTGATGGAAGTCAACGCCTCACCGGGGCTTGAAGGGATCGAAAAAGCCACCGGGCTGGATATTGCCGGGCGAATGATCCACTGGATCGAGCGCCAGGCGATGCCGGGATTCTGCCTGAAAACCGGCGGCTAAGAGGATTTTCCTGCCTGAGCATGGTGCGCCCACGGCTTTTTGCGTAAGCTATGGGCAATTTTTTCCCCAACAGAGCACGTTTTCTATGGATTCACTGGTCGTCCCCGGTCTGGACACGCTTCGTCAATGGCTTGATCAACTCAGCATTAACTTCTTTGAGTGCGATACCTGCCAGGCGCTGCACCTGCCACATATGCAGAATTTTGACGGCGTGTTCGATGCGAAAGTCGACCTGGTCAATGATGTTCTGCTTTTTACCGCCATGGCGGAAGTAAAACCCTCTGCGCTGCTGGCGCTGGCGGCGGATCTTTCGGCGATCAACGCCAGCTCGCTGACGGTCAAAGCCTTCCTCGATATGCAGGATGATAATCTGCCGAAGCTGGTGGTGTGTCAGACGCTCAGCATCGGCCCCGGCATCGCCTTTGAGCAGTTCGCGTGGTTTATGCGCCAGAGCGAAGAGCAGGTCTCGATGGTGATTATGGAAGCTAATGCGCACCAGCTGCTTTTCACGCCGGGCGAAGAGGATCTGCTGGCCGGCGACGAAGAACCGAACAATTTTCTCCACTGATTCCCGCATCGATTAGCGCAGCCACTACCACGGGGGTTGCGCTGCCACATTTTTTATTCTGCTTTTAACCTTTCTTTAAAGAATGATTCACCATCATTCCTCGCCTTCTGGCTTATCCCATAGAGACTTATTGCATAAAAAATTGATAAAAGGCGGTTTTTTATCTGCCCTATAGCCTCAAACCCTGGCTACAGTTATTCTTGCGCTGCTTTAAAAGCATGCGGCGTCTGCCGGAGCGATTTTACTCTTCGGCGCAGAGCAGAGTGACAAACTATGCATGAATCTTGCATATCCCAGAAAGCGTAGATTTAGTTCGTAGCTTAACGAGCTTTCCAGAAGGAATGAGATATGAGTGCCTCAAGAAAAAAATGGGTATCGGGTGTTGTTGCGGGTGCGTTAATGGCTCTCTCTGCCGGCACGCTCGCCGCCGGGCAAAAGACGCTGCATGTGTACAACTGGTCTGACTATATTGCGCCGGACACCGTCGCAAATTTTGAGAAAGAGACCGGCATTAAAGTGGTTTACGACGTCTTCGACTCCAACGAAGTGCTGGAAGGCAAATTAATGGCCGGCAGCACCGGGTTCGATCTCGTCGTGCCGTCCGCCAGTTTCCTTGAGCGCCAGCTCTCGGCGGGGGTCTTCCAGCCGCTCGATAAGAGCAAGCTGCCGAACTGGAAAAACCTCGATCCGGAAGTGTTGAAGATGGTCGCGAAACACGACCCGGATAACAAATACGCTTTCCCCTACCTGTGGGCGACCACCGGTATTGGCTACAACGTCGATAAAGTCAAAGCGGTGCTCGGCAAAGATGTGCCGATCGATAGCTGGGATGTCGTGCTGAAGCCGGAAAATCTTGAGAAGCTGAAGAGCTGCGGCGTCTCCTTCCTTGATGCGCCGGAAGAGATTTTCGCCACCGTGCTGAACTACCTCGGCAAAGATCCCAACAGCACCAAAGCGGATGATTACACCGGCCCGGCGACGGATCTGCTGCTGAAGCTGCGTCCGAATATCCGCTACTTCCACTCTTCGCAATACATTAACGATCTCGCTAACGGCGATATCTGCGTGGCTATCGGCTGGGCAGGCGACGTCTGGCAGGCGGCTAACCGTGCGAAAGAGGCGAAGAACGGCGTTAACATCAACTACATCATTCCGAAGGAAGGGGCGCTGGCCTTCTTTGACGTCTTCGCCATGCCGAAAGATGCCAAAAATACCGATGAAGCCTACCAGTTCCTTAACTACCTGATGCGTCCCGACGTGATGGCGCACATCAGTGACCACGTCTACTACGCGAACGGCAACAAAGCTTCTGTACCGCTGATCAGCGAAGAGGTGCGTAACAACCCGGCCATCTTCCCGCCGCCGGATGTCTTCGCCAAACTCTTCACGCTGAAAGTGCAGGAGCCGAAAATCGACCGCGTACGTACCCGCGCCTGGACAAAAGTCAAAAGCGGCAAATAAATCAATCACCTGACTGGTGAAAGCGCTGCACCGCGCCGGTGCAGCCGCCCCAAAACGGGACAGCGGGCGCACCTGCTGTCCCGTCATCTGTATGACAACCTGTTGAAGCAGGGTGATGCTTATGCCGGAGAGCACCGTAGTGAATGACGCTATTCCCCGCCCGCAGGCGAAGAGCCGCAAGGTTCTGACGCCGCTGCTGGAGATCCGTAACCTGACCAAATCCTTCGACGGCCAGCACGCCGTGGATGATGTCAGCCTGACTATCTATAAAGGCGAAATCTTTGCCCTGCTCGGCGCATCGGGCTGCGGTAAATCGACGCTGCTGCGCATGCTGGCAGGCTTTGAGCAGCCGACCCACGGGCAGATTATGCTCGACGGCGTCGACCTCGCCCACGTGCCGCCCTACCTGCGCCCGATCAATATGATGTTCCAGTCCTACGCGCTCTTCCCGCACATGACCGTTGAGCAGAATATCGCTTTTGGCCTCAAGCAGGACAAGCTGCCGAAAGCGGAGATCGCCAGCCGCGTCGCCGAAATGCTGCACCTGGTACACATGAGTGAGTTTGCCAAACGCAAGCCGCACCAGCTCTCTGGCGGACAGCGTCAGCGCGTGGCGCTGGCGCGCAGCCTCGCCAAGCGGCCGAAACTGCTGCTGCTAGATGAACCGATGGGGGCGCTGGATAAAAAGCTGCGCGACCGTATGCAGCTGGAAGTGGTCGATATTCTTGAACGCGTCGGCGTCACCTGCGTAATGGTGACCCACGATCAGGAGGAGGCGATGACCATGGCCGGGCGTATCGCCATTATGAACCGCGGCAAATTTGTGCAGATTGGCGAGCCGGAAGAGATTTACGAGCATCCGACTACCCGTTATAGCGCCGAGTTTATCGGCTCGGTCAATGTCTTCGAAGGGTTGCTGAAGGATCGTCAGGAAGATGGTCTGGTAATTGAGTCGCCGGGGCTGGTGCATCCGCTGAAAGTCGACCCCGATGCCTCGGTGGTGGATAACGTGCCGGTCTACGTGGCGCTGCGCCCGGAGAAGATCATGCTGTGCGACGATCCGCCAGCCGATGGCTACAACTTTGCCGTCGGCGAAGTTGTGCATATCGCCTACCTTGGCGATCTCTCTATTTATCACGTGCGGTTGCAGAGCGGGCAGATGATCAGCGCCCAGCTGCAAAACGCGCATCGCTACCGCAAAGGCGCGCCAACATGGGGCGATGAAGTACGTCTCTGCTGGGATGCCGACAGTTGTGTGGTTCTGACGGTTTAAGGAGCTGCGATGAGTACACTTGAGCCACCGGCCCGCGTAACAAAACCGGGCGGTGTAAAGCTGTGGCTGGCGCGCCTGCAAATGCGCCATGGGCGCAAGCTGGTGATTGCGCTGCCCTATATCTGGCTGACGCTGCTGTTTCTGCTGCCGTTTTTGATCGTCTTCAAAATCAGCCTTGCGGAGATGGCGCGTCAAATCCCGCCCTATACGGATCTGCTGGAGTGGGCCGACGGGCAGCTGACGATTACGCTTAATCTCGGCAACTTCCTGCAACTGACCGACGATCCGCTCTATATCGAGGCTTATTTACAGTCGTTGCAGGTAGCGGGCATCTCGACCATCTGCTGTCTGCTGCTCGGCTATCCGCTGGCGTGGGCAGTGGCGCACAGTAAGCCGTCGACGCGCAATATCCTGCTGCTACTGGTGATTCTGCCGTCGTGGACCTCGTTTCTGATCCGCGTTTACGCCTGGATGGGGATCCTGAAAAACAACGGCGTGCTGAACAACTTTCTGCTCTGGCTGGGGGTTATCGATCAGCCGCTGACTATTCTGCACACCAATCTCGCGGTCTATATCGGCATTGTCTATGCCTATCTGCCCTTTATGGTGCTGCCGATCTACACCGCGCTGACACGTATTGACTACTCGCTGGTGGAAGCTTCCCTCGATCTTGGTGCGCGTCCGCTGAAAACCTTCTTCAGCGTGATTGTGCCGCTGACCAAAGGGGGAATTATCGCCGGTTCGATGCTGGTGTTTATTCCGGCGGTCGGCGAGTTCGTGATCCCAGAGCTGCTCGGCGGGCCGGACAGCATTATGATTGGCCGCGTGCTGTGGCAGGAGTTCTTTAATAACCGCGACTGGCCGGTGGCCTCGGCGGTGGCGGTAATCATGCTGCTGCTGTTGATTGTGCCGATCATGTGGTTCCACAAGCATCAGCAGAAACAGACGGGGGAGAAGGCATGAGCAATTTACCGGTAGTGCGTTCGCCCTGGCGCATCCTTATCCTGGTGATAGGTTTCACCTTCCTTTATGCCCCCATGTTGATGCTGGTGGTCTACTCTTTTAACAGCTCGAAGCTGGTGACGGTGTGGGCAGGGTGGTCAACGCGCTGGTATAGCGAGTTGTTCCACGATGACGCGATGATGAGCGCGGTGGGCTTAAGCCTGACGATTGCCGCCTGCGCGGCGACGATGGCGGTGATTTTAGGCACCATTGCGGCGGTAGTAATGGTGCGCTTTGGGCGCTTTCGCGGCGCGAACGGTTTCGCCTTTATGATCACCGCGCCGCTGGTAATGCCGGATGTGATCACCGGCCTGTCGCTGCTGCTGCTGTTTGTGGCGCTGGCACACGCCATCGGCTGGCCAGCGGATCGCGGCATGCTCACCATCTGGCTGGCGCACGTTACTTTCTGTACCGCTTATGTGGCGGTGGTGATCTCCTCGCGGCTGCGCGAGCTGGATCGCTCGATTGAAGAGGCGGCGATGGATCTTGGCGCAACGCCGCTGAAGGTCTTCTTTGTGATTACGCTGCCGATGATCATGCCGGCGATTGTCTCCGGCTGGCTGCTGGCCTTTACCCTGTCACTGGATGACCTGGTGATCGCCAGTTTTGTTTCCGGTCCTGGTGCCACTACGCTGCCGATGCTGGTCTTCTCCAGCGTGCGCATGGGGGTTAACCCGGAGATCAACGCGCTGGCTTCGATTATTCTCGGCGTGGTGGGGATTGTCGGTCTGATCGCCTGGTTCCTGATGGCAAGAGCGGAAAAACAGCGCCAGCGTGATATCCAGCGTGCAAGACAGGGCTGAACTCATTAGAATCTGGAAATTGTGTCGTTGATGCCGCGCTTGCGCGGCATTTTTCACAGGGAAATCATGGAATTGGGGTTCTTCAACAAAACCACGCACCACGCGACGCCAAATATACCGGCGCTGGTTCAGGTGGCGGCTATCGCCATCATTACCATTCGCTGTGTCGACGTGCTGATGATCATGAACCTGCTCGGCTGGCGCGGGCTGCTCGACTTCGTGCACCGCAGCGCCCAGACCTGGAGCCTGACGCTGATTTTCCTTGGCAGCCTGATGCTGGTCTTTGTCGAGATCCTCTGCGCCTTCTCGGTGATAAGAGGGCGGCGCTGGGCGCGCTGGCTCTATCTGGTAACGCAACTCACCTCGACCGCCTACCTGTGGGCCGCGTCACTGGGCTATGGCTATCCGGAACTCTTCAGCATCGCCGGCAGTTCGCGCCGGGAGATCTTCCACTCCCTGATGATGCAAAAACTCCCCGATCTGCTGGTGCTGTTCCTGCTCTTTGTGCCGACGCCGAGCCGACGCTTTTTCCGCCTGCAATAACGGTGGTACAATCCCGCCCCCGCAAATTGAAAGGCTTTATCTATGCAGTGCGCTCTCTTCGACGCCGGTCGCTGCCGCTCCTGTGAGTGGATCGACCAGCCGCTCCCGTTGCAACTCTCCGCCAAGATGGATCATCTTCGCGCATTGCTCGCCCCCTTTGCGGTGGAGTCATGGTGCGAGCCGGTGCGCGGCCCGGAGCAGGGCTTTCGTAATAAAGCCAAAATGGTGGTCAGCGGCAGCGTTGAAAAACCGCTGCTCGGCATGCTGCACCGCGACGGGACGCCGGAAGATCTCACCGCCTGCCCGCTCTACCCGGAGACCTTCGCCCCGGTGTTTGCCGCCCTGAAACCCTTTATCGCCCGCGCCGGGTTAACGCCCTATAACGTGGCGCGCAAACGCGGTGAACTGAAATACCTCTTATTGACCGAAAGCCTGCTCGACGGCGGCATGATGCTGCGCTTTGTGCTGCGCTCAGAGGCGAAAGTTGAGCAGCTGCGCGCCGCGCTGCCAGCGTTACAGGCGCAATTGCCGCAGCTGAAGGTGATTTCGGTAAATATACAGCCGGTGCATATGGCGATCATGGAAGGGGAGAGGGAGATCTTTCTTACCGACCAGCAGGCGCTGGCGGAGAATTTCAACGGTGTGCCGCTCGCTATCCGCCCGCAGAGTTTTTTCCAGACCAACCCGGCGGTCGCCAGCCAGCTCTACGCCACGGCGCGAGACTGGGTGCGCCAACTTCCGGTCAACCATATGTGGGATCTCTTCTGCGGCGTCGGCGGTTTTGGCCTGCACTGTGCCACGCCCGAGATGAAGCTGACCGGGATTGAGATCGCGCCGGAAGCGATCGCCTGTGCGACGCAATCCGCCGAGGCGCTGGGGCTGCACAATCTTCACTTCCAGGCACTCGATTCAACCCGTTTTGCCACTGCGCAAGAGTCGGTGCCGGATCTGGTGCTGGTCAACCCGCCGCGCCGCGGCATTGGCGCAGAGCTGTGTGACTACCTGAGCCGCATGGCGCCGCCGTGGATCATCTACTCCAGCTGTAATGCGCAGACGATGGCGAAGGATGTTGCCGCGCTTGCGGATTACCGCGTCGCGCGCGTGCAACTGTTTGATATGTTTCCCCATACTGCCCATTACGAAGTACTTACCCTGCTTATCAGGCGTTAATTCTTCCGCTTAAAAGCCATTTGGCGCGACGAAATACTGATTTTTTTGCCCCACAGGCGCGTTTTTTGTACCAGGCTTAAGCCAAAAGCGACGCGAACAGTGTGGGGCAATATGAAAGAGCAGAAACAATCAACGGTAGGGATCGCGCCATACGGCGGCTCGGCGGGCGGCTGGGGCGCGTTAAAAGCGGTGGCCGATGCGCTGCGTGGGCAGATGTCCGTTAAGCAGGATGTGATTGCGCTATTTAAAGTAAACCAGCCGCAGGGCTTTGACTGCCCCGGCTGCGCGTGGCCAGATCCGCAGCACACCTCCTCATTTGAGTTTTGTGAAAACGGTGCCAAAGCCGTCTCCTGGGAGGCGACCAGCAAACGCGCGACGCCGGAGTTCTTCGCCGCGCACACCGTTAGCGAGCTGTGGCAGCGCAACGCTTTTGAGCTGGAAGGCGAGGGGCGCTTAACCCACCCGATGAAATATGACGCTGAGAGCGACACCTATCAGGCGATTGAGTGGGAGACTGCATTTCAGGAGATTGGCGCGCTGCTGCAAAGCTATGATGACCCAAATAGCGTGGAGTTTTACACCTCCGGTCGTGCCTCCAACGAAGCGGCGTTTCTCTGGCAACTCTTTGCCCGCGAATATGGCACCAACAACTTCCCCGACTGCTCGAATATGTGTCATGAGCCGACCAGCGTCGGGCTGCCAGAGTCGATTGGCGTCGGTAAAGGCACCGTCGAACTGGAGGATTTTGACCACTGCGACCTGGTGCTCTGCATCGGCCACAACCCTGGCACTAACCATCCGCGCATGCTCGGTACGCTGCGGGAGGTCTCAAAACGCGGCGCGACCATTGTCGCCATCAACCCGCTGCGCGAGCGCGGCCTTGAGCGCTTTACCTCACCGCAAAGCCCGATAGAGATGCTGGCCCTTAGCTCAACCAAACTCGCCTCGACCTACTACAAAGTGCGCGTCGGCGGTGATGCGGCGATGCTGAAAGGGGTGATGAAGATCCTGCTGTCGATGCACGAGCAGGCGCTGGCGAACGGTGAACCGGGCGTAATCGATGAGGTGTTTATCCGCCAGCACACGCAGGGTTTTGCGGAGCTGAAAGCCGATCTCGACGCCACCGACTGGGACCATATCCTGAAAGTCTCCGGTATGGAGCGCGAGGAGATCCAGAATATCGCCCGGCTTTACGCCGACTCTGAGCGCACCATTATCTGCTACGGCATGGGCATCACCCAGCATCAGTACGGCACGCAAAACGTGCAACAGATTGCCAACCTGCTACTGCTGCGCGGCAATATTGGTAAGAAAGGGGCGGGCATCTGCCCACTGCGCGGCCACTCCAATGTGCAGGGCGACCGCACCGTTGGCATCACTGAAATTCCCTCTGCCGAGTTTCTCGATAACCTCGAACGGGTGTTTGGTTTTAAACCACCGCGTGAGCATGGGCACGGCGCGGTGGCTGCCATTCAGGCGATGCGCGACGGCAAAGTGAATGCGCTGCTCTGCCTGGGCGGTAATCTGGCTGAAGCGATCTCCGATCCGCAAGTCACCTTCCCGGCGATGCGCAAGCTCGATCTGGTGGTGCATATGGCGACCAAACTGAACCGTTCCCATCTGCTGCTCGGCAAACACAACTACCTCTTCCCGGTGATTGGGCGGACCGAAACCGATGAGCAGGCATCCGGGGCGCAGAGCGTGACGGTGGAGGATTCAATGTCGATGGTGCACGCTTCGCGTGGATCGTTGAACCCTGCTTCACCGCACCTGAAGTCGGAGCCCGCGCTGGTGGCGGCTCTTGCCAAAGCGACGCTGCCGCAGACGGTGGTGAACTGGGACCGGATGATTAACGACTACAGCAATATTCGCGACGCCATCGAAGCGGTCTTCCCGGCGTTTGCTAATTTTAATGAACGGGTCAAACAACCGGGCGGCTTCCGCCTGCGTAACGCTGCCTCGGAGCGGGAGTGGAACACACCGTCGGGCTTTGCCGAGTTTAAAGTGATGCAGGGGATTAATGAGGATCCACGCTCGCTCAAGTGCCATGACCTGGTGCTCACCACTTTGCGTAGCCACGATCAGTACAACACCACCCTTTACGGGCTGAATGATCGTTATCGCGGTGTGACCGGGCGACGGGATGTGTTGTTTATCAATGCCGATGAGGCGGAGCGACGCGAGCTGCGCGTCGGCGATCAGGTGAATGTGGTGGCGCTCGATCCCGAGGGGAATCCCACCTCGCGACGGATGGATAACCTGACGGTTGTGGTGATCGATATGGCACCCGGCTCGGTTGGGGCCTATTACCCGGAGGCCAATATTCTGGTGCCGCTGGACAGCCACGACACCAAAAGCGGCATCCCGGCGTATAAAAGCATCCCGATAGCGATGGAGCGCGTCGAAACGCCGATCGCCACCTCGGGCGCACGGCGTTAAACGTAAAACCCGTAGGCCCGATAAGCCAAACCTGTAGGCCTGATAAGCGCAGCGCCATCAGGCATTTGTGCCGAGTTAATTGCCGGATGGCGGCTTACGCCTTATCCGGCCTACGAAAGAATCAGACCAACGGCTTAGAAGTCCGTAGGTCTGATAAGCGCAGCGCCATCAGGCATTGGTGCCGAGTTAATTGCCGGATGGCGGCTGGCGCCTTATCCGGCCTACAAAGAACGGCTTACTGCGGGAACCACTGATCGCTGATTTTCTGGTAGGTGCCGTCGGCTTTAATCGCTTTCAGCGCAGCGTTCAGCTTCTCCAGCAGCGCTTTGTTATCCGGGCGCACAGCGATGCCAAGACCGGTGCCGAAATATTGCGGGTCGGTCACTTTTGGCGCCGCCACACCCAGCTGCGGGTTGGTTTTCAGCCACTCATTTACCACCGCGGTATCACCAAACACCCCGTCGATACGGCCATTTTTCAGGTCGATAATCGCGTTCTGGTAGCTGTCATATGCCACGGTGGTCACTTCCGGGTGCTTATCCTGCAAATATTTCTGATGGGTGGTGCCATTTTCCATACCGATGCGTTTGCCTTTCAGATCGTCGAAGGATTTAAAGGCATCTTTTTTGGCAATCACCAGCGCGGAGTTGGCGTAATAGGGGTCGGTAAACGCCACCTGTTTGCTACGCTCAGGGGTAATGTCCATCCCGGAGATCACCGCGTCATACTTCTTAAATTTCAGCGCCGGGATCAGGCTGTCGAAGGCGTGATTGGTAAAGGTGCAGTTGGCCTGCATCTGTTTGCAGAGCGCGTTCGCCAGGTCGATATCGAAGCCGACAATCTTATTGCCCGCATCCAGGGATTCAAACGGGGGATAGGTCGCCGACACGCCGAAGCTGATCTTATCGGCCGCAAAGCTCCCTGCGGAAACGGTAGCGAGAAGGGCGGCCAGTATCATTTTTTTCATGAGTAAACTCCTGTCTGTCTATCTTATTGTTGTTACCCGGAGGCATGGGATTAACAATGCCAGTGTATGAATTTATATGCAACTATAATGCTTATTTATTTTATTGGCGGTAAAAATAAAGGCGAGTAATGGGGTCATTAGCTCGCCTCTACAGATTACCTATGCAGTTTAGTTGCGCCGCTCAAACGCCAGCGCTTTGCGCTCAATCAGGCGCATCATCAGCGTCAGCAGGCCGTTTACCACCAGATAGATTAAACCGGCTGCGCCAAACACCGTCACATCGTAGGTGCGTCCATACAGCAGCTGCCCGTGACCCATCACTTCCATCAATGTAATGGTGTAGGCCAGCGACGTACTTTTAAATACCAGCACCACTTCGTTCGAGTAGGAGGAGAGGGCACGTTTAAACGCGTAGGGCAGCAGGATCGCCAGCGTATCTTTCTTACTCATCCCAAGCGCGCCGCAGGATTGCCACTGCCCATCCGGGATGGCGCGAATAGCACCGTAGAAGAGCTGCGTGGTATAAGCCGCGCTGTTAAGCGACAGTGCAATGAGCGCACAGAGCCACGGTTCAGAGAGCAGACGCCAGATTGCCGGATAGTTCTGCAAAGAGGGGAACTGCCCCGGCCCGTAGTAAATCAGGAAGATCTGCACCAGCAGCGGCGTGCCGGTAAAGAGCGTGATATAGGCGCGGACAATCTGCGTCAGCACCGGCGTTTTCAGCGTCAGCACGATGGTGAAGAGCAGTGAAAGCACCAGCGCGACAATCAGCGAGGCCACCGTCAGCGTCAGGCTGGTGTGCAGCCCCTTGAACAGCTCGGGCATAAACTCAAGCATTATCCCGGCCTCCGTTCAAAGCGAGTCGCGCGCAGATCGATGCGTTTCAGCACCCACTGGCTGAGCAGGGTGATCACCAGGTAGATCGCCGCCGCCACGATATACCAGGTAAACGGCTCCTGGGTGCGGGTGGCGATACTTTTTGTTTGCAGCATCAGATCGTTAACGCTTATCAGCGACACCAGCGCGGTATCTTTCAGCAGCACCAGCCACTGATTACCGAGCCCCGGCAGCGCGTGACGCCACATCTGCGGCATCACCAGGCGAAAGAAGATCGCCCCTTTCGACAAGCCCAGCGCCTGGCCCGACTCGCGCTGACCCTCAGGCACCGCTTTTAACGCACCGCGCAGGGTTTGCGAGGCATAAGCCGCGTAGAGCAGGGAGAGGGCGATCACGCCGCAAAGGAACGGGCTGACGTCGAAATTCTCAATCTGCATCTGTACCGGGATCTGCACAACGCCGAGGTTGAGGGTAAAGCCGTCCGACAGCAACAGCAGCAGCTGTGAGGAGCCGAAATAGATAAACAGCACCACCAGAATCTCTGGCAGGCCGCGTAAAATCGTCACCAGCGCGGTGCCGATCCAGGCAATCGGTCGCCATTTGACCGACTCCCAGACGGCAAAGATCATCGCCAGCACCAGGCCGATGATCAGCGCGCAGACGGCAAGGCCGACGGTCATCCCGGCGGCGCTTGCTAATGGAAACATTTCATTCATTCAGTATTACTTCTGGAACCATTTGCTGTAGATGGTCTGGTAGGTCCCATCTTTCTTCACTTTTTCCAGCGCGGCGTTAAATTTCTGCTGCAGCTCGGTGTTACCCTGGCGTACCGCGATACCGAGGCCGGTGCCGAAGTAATCTTTGTCGGTCACTTTATCGCCGACCGCCGCAAGTTTAGCGTCAGATTTCAGCCACTCGGTCACTACCGCAGTGTCGCCGAAGACAGCATCGATACGGCCATTTTGCAGATCCAGACGCGCGTTCTGGTAGCTGTCGTAAGGCACGGTGGTGATTTCCGGGTGCTTATCGGTAATGAATTTCTGGTGCGTGGTGCCATTCTGCACGCCGACACGCTTGCCTTTCAGCTGATCGATGCCGGTGAATTTACCCTTCTGGCCAACGAACAGCGCAGAGTTGTCGTAATACGGGGTAGTGAACAGCACCTGTTTTTCACGCTCCGGCGTGATATCCATCCCGGCCATTACCGCGTCGAAGCGGCGGAATTTCAGGCTCGGGATCAGGCTGTCAAAGGCCTGGTTGGTAAAGGTACAGGTGGCGTCGATCTCTTTACACAGGGCGTTCGCCAGATCGACATCGAAACCGACGATTTTGTTATTGGCGTCGGTCGATTCAAACGGAGGGTAGCTCGCTTCGGTGGCGAAACGGATGGTCTGGGCTGCTGTAGCGCTAAGGCTGATGCTGGCAACAAGTGCGGCGATCAGTAATTTTTTCATTGTCATTATTCCCGAGTCTTCAGTGAGATAGGTAGTATTTAAACGCGTCGGTCTGCGGCGCGGCAAAGCAGCCCGCATCCCCTTGCTCAACAATGTGACCATTTTCCATATACACCACGCGACTGGCCGTCTTGCGCGCCACTTCCACTTCGTGGGTCACGATAACTTGCGTAATACCGGTTTGCGACAGCTCGCGAATGATGCTGACGATCTGTGCGGTGATCTCTGGATCGAGCGCGGCGGTTGGCTCATCAAACAGCAACACCTGCGGCTCCATCATCAGCGCGCGGGCAATTGCCACGCGCTGCTGCTGGCCGCCGGAAAGGTGCAGCGGATAGCGATCGCTGTAGGGCTTCAGGCGTAAACGCTCGAGCAGCTTTTCGGCGCGCGCCAGCGCCTCATCTTTGCGTAATCCGAGCACGCGGCACGGCGCTTCAATCAGGTTCTGCTGCACGGTGAGATGCGGCCAAAGATTATATTGCTGAAACACCATGCCCACATTCTGGCGCAATTCGCGAATCGCACTATCAGAAGGGGTTTTGGCGAAATCGAAATGATTGCCTGCGATGGTCAACTGGCCAGAGCGCGGCATTTCGAGCAGGTTAAGCACGCGCAGCAGCGAGCTTTTCCCCGCGCCGCTTGGGCCGAGCAGCACCAGCGTTTCACCCTGCGGGCACTCCAGTGTGATATCGAACAGCGCCTGGTGTGCGCCGTAGAAGCAATTGATGCTGTTTAATTTAATACTCATCGAAGCAGTCTGATAGCAATTGAGGCCGCAAATAGTAACGTTGACAGAATAGTTATGCAATATTTGTGCGTTAAAACTTAAAAATAAACCAAGTTACTACATAAAGTTAGCACATATCACTGGTCGGTGTGGGAACCAGGCATAAATGTCGGCATTCCTCACAGAATGCCAGACATTTTACGGGGGTTATTGATGAGTTTAGTCAATACTTAGCGGTGCTCGACCGACTGGCGCAGCGTGCCGGCCGGGGCATGTACCGTGCCGCCGAGGTAGCGCACATCATCGACCGCCCAGCACTGGCCTTCGCGGATCATCAGCACCTCGTCCTGCCAGCGCTGATCGCCTTTGGTCAACGTCACGCGCAGCGGGATGTTGCGCGCGTCGCTGTTGGGGATGGTTGAGGCGCTGGCAACATCCGCTTTCTCCGGTGCCAGGTTACGGCTGGAGAAGGGGTCGCCCTTCAGCAGCACGTTATTGCGCGCGTCGCGGCTGGCGGCGGTAAGCATTTTGCTCAGGTCGTCACTCAGGTAAGGACGCAGCGAAGACCAGTTAGCGCCCGGATGTTCAATGCGGTAGTCATAGAATTGCTGTGCCACACTGTCTGGGCCGCCTTCAACACAGGCACCGACGCGTGCGCCGGTATCTTTGAAAGCGGGCTCAACGGTGGTACAAGCGCTTAACAGCAGCGCGCACGGCATAACAAGAGTCAAAACTGAATAGCGCATAATGATTTCCTTATTTCTGTTCAGAAGTCGCAACCTTTCAAGAATAGTGTATTGCTCTCATAATGTGTCTGGTAACGCATTGATGGTTAAAAGGAGAAGCATGAAAACGTGGGGAATAGTGCTACTGGCGCTGATACTGGCAGGCTGTGCCAGCGATAAAAAAGATGACAACAAAGGCGTTATTGAGAAACCTGGCTATCAACTGGTGACCCGTTATCAGGCGCAAGCGGCTTATCCCCGCATCAAGGTGCTGGTGATCCATTATACGGCAGATGATTTTGATGTCTCGTTGACTACACTGCTCGGCAAAGATGTCAGTTCGCACTACTTAATCCCGGCCAATCCGCCGCGAGAAAAGGGTAAACCGCGCATCTGGCAGCTGGTGCCGGAGCAGAAACTGGCGTGGCATGCGGGGGCCAGCTTCTGGCGTGGATCGACGCGCATTAACGACACTTCAATCGGCATTGAGCTGGAAAACCGCGGCTGGCAGAAGACGTCGGGCGGCAAAACCTTCGTTCCTTTTGCGCAGGCACAAATCAATGCGTTGATTCCGCTGGTAAAAGATATCGTCGCGCGTTACAACATCCCGCCGCAGAATGTGGTGGCGCATGCGGACATCGCCCCGCAGCGCAAAGACGATCCCGGCCCGCAGTTTCCCTGGCAGGTGCTAGCCGCGCAGGGGATTGGCGCATGGCCCGATCCGGCGCGGGTGGCCTTTTACCTCAATGGCCGCGCGGAGTACACGCGGGTCAGCAACGCGGCACTGCTCGACCTGCTGGCGCGTTACGGGTATGACGTCAAATCGTATATGACACCGCTGCAACAAAAGCGGGTCATCATGGCATTTCAAATGCATTTTCGCCCGGCGAAGTGGGACGGCGTAGCTGACGCCGAAAGCTTAGCGATCGCCGAGGCTTTACTGGAAAAATATGGTCAGGCAGAGTGATCTCTGCCGACCGGCTTATGACGAGGTCAATGGAGATGGGTTTACGCATCCTTACCGGCGCGCTGCTGATGGCGGCTTTTACCGCCCACAGTGCGCCGACACCGCCCTTTAGCTGTGCTTACTGGGATAAAAAAACGGACAACGTCGAGACCCTCGCTAACTGCGCCACCCTGCAGGAGGGCAAGTTGCTGTTTCTGCCGGAGTTGTTCGAAAAGAGCCAGGCTGTGGATGGCATGTCGTGGGTTGGCTTATATGACTACACCCGCCAGGCCGGGCTGCCGGATGCCGATTACTATGTCCGCGCGCCGGATCGCTACCTGCCGGTAGTGCATTTCGATAACGGGCCGGACTGGTTTGTCGAAGGGCTGGTACGCGCCCGGCAGAATGGCAAGGTGGGTTACTGGGACGATTCGTTCCGCAACCATATTGCGCCGCAGTTTGATTACGCCTGGCAGTTTCAGGAGGGTAAAGCGCTGGTCTGTAACGGCTGCAAGCCGCAGCGCGAGGGAGAACATATGGCGCTGGGCGGCGGTGAGTGGTTTTACATTAATAAAAACGGCCAGCGGGTTTCCGAGATCAGATCCGGGCCGTTTTAAGTCCCTTAGCGGTGCAGCTTGCCGTGATCTTTTAGCCAGAACGCCGTGCGTCTGATGCCCTCATCGAGCGTCACAATCGGCGTGTAGCCCAACTCCTGCTGCGCGCGTTTGATATCCAGGGTGAAATCAAAATTGAGCTTCGAGACGCCATAGTGCGTAAAGGCGGGCTCTTTCGCGCGCTTGTCGCCGAAGCGCTCCATACTGCGGGCCACCATATCCAGCATGGTATAGGGCACGGAGCGAATACGGCAGTCGATGCCCAGCTCATCGATCAGTGTCTGCACAATGGTGCGCAGCGAGCGCGGTTCGCCGTTGGTGATATTAAAAGCGCGCCCGGAGGGAAGAGCGTCGCATTCCGGCTGGCTCGCCAGCCACATCGCATGCACCGCATTTTCGTAATAGGTCATATCGACCAGCGCATCCCCGCCGCGCGGCAGCAGCACGCTGCGGTAGTGCTGCATCATCTGCGCCAGCCGCGGGATAAAGACTTTATCGTGCGGGCCAAACAGGCTCTGCGGGCGCAAAATGGTGAAGCGGGTTTGCGGGTTCGCCTGCGCCAGCAGATCGATAACCTGCTCACCGGCGGCTTTACTGCGGGCAAACTCGTTGGCGAAACGCCGCGGGCGGAAGGCTTCGTCAATGTCGCGGTGGTGGTGATAGTCGAAATAGAGCGACGGCGAGGAGATATGGATAAAGTTACGCACGCCCCAGGCAACCGCCCATTCGCCGAGACGGCGCGTGGCGCGCACGTTGGCGAGATCAAACGCTTCCTGAGTACCCCAGGGCGAGGTAAAACTCGAGCAGTGCCACAATGTGTCGATACCCGCGAGCATCACTTTCGCCTGCGAAGAGACCAGCTGGGTTAAATCCGCCGGTACAAACTCAGCGCCCATCTTGCAGAGCAGCTTGCCCATCGCTTCGTTGCGGCCCGTCGCCCGGACTGCAATGCCTTTTTGCCGCAGATATTCGACCGCGTTTCGGCCTAAACCGCTGGTTGCGCCCGTGACCAGAACCTTCATAGCAATCCACTGTGTTAAGCGTTTATCGCGCGCATTCTTTCGTGAATCACGTCCTGATGCAATGGGATTGTTAAAAGAAAGGCGATGGGCTCAGACTTTTTCACTGCCTTTTTCCGCAAGGCTGGCGATACGTTGCGCCATACCGCGAAAAATAAACAGATGCGCCGGAAACATCAGCAGCCAGTAAAAAAGCCCCGGCATACCGTGCGGATGCCACCAGGCGCGCACATCCAGCACCCGGCAATCACCCTTATCCGTCACGGTAAAAACTAACCGCCCAAGCCCCGGCGCTTTCATGCCAAACAGCAGGGCAAGCTGCTGCTCCGGCTCAACGATAATCACCTTCCAGCTGTCTACTGCATCGCCAACCTGCAAATAAGGGCGTTGCGGCCGCCCGTGCGCCAGTTTATGGCCGATAAGCCTGTCGAGCGCGGCGCGGGTTTGCCACAGAGGATTGCCAAAAAAGTAGCGCTCTTTGCCGCCGATACCGTTGATCACCTGCCATAACGCCTGCGCGCTGGCCTGGGTGGTGACGCTGAAACCGGCCTGCTTCGGGTAGTAGCCATATTGCGGACGCCAGCGGGAGAAAGCCTGCGGATCGTAGCCCCAGTCGCTGGAGTTCACCAGCTTCTCCTCCTCCTTGAGCGTCCGGCGCACCGCTTCATCAAAGGGGATCAGCGTTTGCGGAATTAACGCGCGCAGGGCGCGGTCATCCGCCAGCAGGTCATGTTTCAGCCCCTGGATTAACGCTTTCGCAATAGAGGGCGGCACGGAGGTGATGAGGTGTAAAAACCACACCGAGATAAGCCGCGTCGGCAGCGGTAGCGGGATAAGGGGGCGCTTGACGCCGCTCACCGCCATAAAGCGGATAAACTGCTGCTGATAGGTGAGCACCTCCGGCCCCGCGGCTTCAAACACCCGGTGCGTGTTGGCCGGATGGTTGAGCAACTCAAGCAGGTAGTGCAGCAGATTTTCCAGCGCGATAGGGGTAGTGCGCGAGCGCACCCAGCGCGGTGGGGTCAGCACCGGCAGGTTAAAGACCATGTCGCGCATCACCTCAAACGCCGCCGAACCGGCACCAACAATGATCCCGGCGCGCAGCTCGGTGACCGGCACGCCCGCGGCGCGCAGCAGATCGCCGGTGTACTGGCGGGCCAGCAGATGATCGGAGTCGCTTCCCTCGTGCGCTTGCAGGGAGCTGAGGTAGATCACCTGTTTCACACCGGAGCCCTGTAGCGCATCGCGCACATTAAGGGCGATCTGCCGCTCATGGGCGACAAAGTCGCCGCTCTCGCCCATGCTGTGCACCAGATAGTAGAGGGTATCGACATCCTCCAGCAGCGCGGGCAGCGCCTGCGGCCAGAAGAGGTCAATCTCATGCAGCGAGACATTCGCCAGCGCCAGCTTTCGCAGCCGCCCTAAGCGCCGCGCCGCGGCTTTAACCTGATGACCCTGCTCACTGAGGGCTGTTACCAGCCGCTGCCCGATATAGCCGCTGGCACCGAGCACTGCTATCCGCTGCGCCACATTTTCTCCTTAGCGCTGCAAAAAGGCCTGCCAGTGGTGAACCACCTCGCCAAGCTGCTGGCGGCTGACATCAAGATGCGTCACCAGCCGCACCACGCTGCCTGCGGTGATCGTCACCCCGCGCTCGCGCATAAACGCGCCCAGCGCCTGGGCGTTATCCCCGACGCGGATAAACACCATATTGGTGTCGTGGCGCATCACGTCGACGCCGAGTTCGCGCAGTTGTGTCGCCAGCCAGGCGGCGTTCTCATGATCCTCTTTCAGCCGCTCAACGTTGTTTTTCAGCGCATAGAGCCCGGCTGCGGCAAGAAAGCCCGCCTGGCGCATACCGCCGCCAGTCATCTTGCGCCAGCGGTTAGCGCGGGCGATATAGGCTTTATCGCCGACCAGCAGCGAGCCAACCGGCGTGCCGAGACCTTTGGAGAGGCAGATGGTGAAGGAGTCGCAATATTGCGCGATCGCTTTCAAATCGCAGCCATACTCCACCAGCGCATTAAAGATGCGCGCGCCGTCAATGTGCAGCGCCAGCCCGTGCTCGCGGGTGAAATTCCAGGCCTGTTGCAGGTAGTCGCGCGGCAGCACTTTGCCGTTATGGGTGTTTTCAAGGCTCAGCAGTTTAGTGCGGGCAAAGTGGATATCGTCAGCTTTGATTTTGGCCGCGACCTTATCCAGCGGCAGCGTGCCGTCGGCGGCAGCATCAATCGGCTGGGGCTGAATACTGCCGAGCACCGCCGCACCGCCCGCTTCGTAGAGATAATTATGCGCGCCCTGGCCGACGATGTACTCTTCGCCGCGTTCGCAGTGGCTGAGCAGGGCGACCAGGTTAGCTTGTGTGCCGGTAGGTAAAAAGAGGGCGGCCTCTTTGCCGCTCAGTTCAGCGGCGTAGGCCTGAAGTTCGTTAACCGTTGGGTCATCGCCATACACATCATCCCCGACCGGGGCGGCCATCATTGCCTCCAGCATGGCGCGTCCAGGTCGGGTCACGGTGTCACTGCGTAAATCAATCACGGCATTTCCTTATCTTGCGATGGGTAATGCCCTCTGTTTTACCTGAGCCAGTTGGTTTTCGCCAGTTCAACCACCTCGTCGCCGCGCCCGTTAATGATCGCGCGCAGCATATAGAGGCTGAAGCCTTTCGCCTGCTCAAGCTTGATTTGCGGCGGCATGGCCAGCTCCTCCTTGGCGACGGTGACGTCAATCAGTACCGGGCCATCAATGGCGAAGGCACGCTGTAGCGCCTCGTCAACGTCGGAGGATTTCTCTACGCGAATGCCGGTGATGCCGCACGCTTCGGCGATGCGGGCAAAGTTTGTTGCCTGCAATTCGGTGCCATCGGTAAGATAGCCGCCCGCTTTCATCTCCATCGCCACAAAGCCGAGCACGCTGTTGTTAAAGACGACAATTTTCAGCGGCAGCTTCATCTGCGCCACGGAGAGGAAATCGCCCATCAACATGCTAAAACCGCCATCCCCGCACATCGCCACCACCTGGCGCTGCGGGTAGGTGGCCTGAGCGCCAATCGCCTGCGGCATGGCGTTAGCCATTGAGCCGTGGTTAAAGGAGCCAATCAACCGGCGTCTGCCGTTCATCTTCAGGTAGCGCGCGGCCCAGACGGTCGGGGTGCCGACATCGCAGGTGAAAATGGCGTCATCATCGGCGAAATCACTGATACGCTGGGCCAGATATTGCGGGTGGATCGCCTTGTCGCTCGGCTTCGCCAGATCGTCCAGCCCTTTGCGGGCATCGCGGTAGTTCTCCAGCGCTTTATCGAGGAAGGCGCGATCCGTTTTCTGCTCCAGTAGTGGCACCAGCGCCGCCAGCGTCGCTTTGATATCGCCGACCAGCGCCATATCGACTTTACTGTGCGCGCCAAGGCTCGCCGGGTTGATATCGATCTGGATGATCTTCGCATCACTCGGGTAGAAGGCGCGGTAAGGGAACTGGGTGCCGAGCAGCACCAGCGTGTCGGCGTTCATCATGGCGTGGAAGCCGGATGAGAAGCCGATCAGCCCGGTCATGCCAACATCAAAGGGGTTGTCATACTCAACGTACTCTTTGCCGCGCAGGGCGTGAACAATCGGTGCGTTCAGCTTACCGGCGAAGGCCAGCAGCTCTTTATGCGCACCGGCACAGCCGCTGCCGCACATCAGCGCGACATTGCTGGAGTAACGCAGCAGTTGCGCCAGCTTTTGCAGCTCCTCCTCGGCGGGAACCACCACCGGCTGCGGGGCGCGATACCAGTGGCTGCTGGCGCTTTCCGGTGCCGCCTGCAGGGCAACATCGCCGGGCAGCACCACGACGGAGACGCCACGGTTGAGGATCGCTTTACGCATGGCAATCGCCAGCACTTGCGGGATCTGTTCCGGGTTGGAGACCAGCTCGCAGTAGTGGCTGCATTCACGGAAAAGCTCCTGTGGATGCGTCTCCTGAAAATAGCCGCTGCCGATTTCGCTCGACGGAATATGCGCGGCGATGGCAAGCACCGGCACGCGGTTGCGCTGGCAGTCAAACAGGCCGTTGATCAGGTGCAGGTTGCCCGGCCCGCAGGAGCCTGCGCACACCGCAAGTTCGCCCGATACCTGCGCTTCGGCGCCTGCGGCAAAAGCGGCCACCTCTTCATGGCGGGTGGGCATCCAGTCGATGGTGCCCATGCGGTTCAGGCTGTCGCTCAGCCCGTTGAGGGAGTCGCCGGTGACGCCCCAAATCCGTTTTACGCCCGCCTGTTCGAGGGTTTTGGCGATATACGCGGCCACTGTCTGTTTCATATTGAGGCTCCTTTTTGTGATCACGCTTACAAGCTTAGACAATCAACAGGTAACGAGGCGGGAATATTATACCCATAAGTGAAACAGGGGTTTATTTTGACCATGAACAGGCATAGGTTGGTGTCAGACAACGAAAACAGGAATACTTTCAGATGGTTAAATCATTGTTAAATTCAGTTAATAAGATGTTTTCGCATGAGGATTTGGGGCGCGTGCTGCTGCGTCTCGCGGTCGGCGGGCTGATGCTGTTTCACGGCGTGCATAAGCTGATTGGCGGGATTGATGGCATAGCCGGGATGCTGGCGGCAAAAGGGCTGCCGGGGTTTATCGCTTACGGCGTGCTGGTGGGGGAAGTGCTCTGTCCGGTGCTGATTATTCTCGGTATTTTTACCCGCCCGGCGGCGCTGGTGCTGGCATTTACCATGGTTGTCGCCTGGCTGATGGTGGGTATCGGCGAAACCGGTTCGCTGGAGGTGACCGGGGCGTGGGCGATTGAAAGTATTGTCTACTTCTTCCTTGGCGCGCTGGCGGTGGCGTTTATGGGGGCAGGGCGATATTCCGTCGCGCCCGCGTGGAAGTAATGGTGATGTAAAAATGCCGGATGGCGGCTAGCGCCTTATCCGGCCTACAGGTTCAGCGCATGTTCTGCATTGCCGGATGGCGGCGGTCGCCTTATCCGGCCTACAAAGGCATAACGGCTTGTTTTGTAGGCCGGATAAGCTCAGCGCCATCCGGCATCATCATCGGCACCTTACGCTAACACCAAATCCCCCTGCGGGTGACAGGAGCAGGCGAGCACAAACCCGTCGGCAATCTCCTTCTCGGTCAGCGTCATGGTGCTGCTGACCGAATACTCCCCGGAAAGCACCTGCGTTTTGCAACAGCCGCAAACGCCTGCGCGACAGGCGGCGTTGACCGGCATTTTATTGCTCTCCAGCGCCTCCAGCAGCGTGCTGCCCACCGGCGCATAGAAGGTTTTCATCGGCGACAGTTTGCTGAACTTCAGCCCGCTGGTGGCGGCTTCAGCAACCGGCGTAAAGAACTGCTCTTTAAAGAAGCGTGTGACACCGAGCGCTTTCACCTCCTGCTCAACCCATGCCATATAGGGCGCCGGGCCGCAGGTCATCACCGTACGCGCACTCAGATCCGGCACTGCGCTCAGCAGCTCGCGGCTTAAACGCCCCGCCACAAAGCCATCGGTAGCGTTGTGCTCCGCCACCAGCGTCACCGGGTAGTTCTGCCACTCATCGGCAAAGATCACATCCTGCGGCGAGCGCACGCTGAAAATCACCTGCACATCCGCCTGCGGACGGTGTTTCGCCAGCCAGCGGCGCATCGACATAATCGGCGTCACGCCGCAGCCTGCTGCCAGCAGCAACAGCTTTTCGTTCGGTTCGTTATCGCAGGTAAATTCTCCCTGTGCGTCGGAGAGCCAGAGATAATCGCCGCGCTTAACCTCACGCGTCAGCCACTGCGAGCCTGTGCCCTCATCAATACGGCGAATGGTCAGCGTAATGTATTCACTGACGCCCGGCGTCGAGGAGAGGGTATAGGCGCGCAGCGTGTTGGCGCTGTTGCCAATACTCACCAGCGCATACTGCCCGGCGCGGTAGGGGTAGTAATCATGGCACAGCAGCGAAAGCGTCCAGACATCCGGCGTCTCCTGGTGGATATGGTGCACCTGCATCCGCCACGGGCATTGAGGGGTTGGCATGCTCATTTTTCGCTCCTTATGCGCTCAGTAACTGCTGCATATCCTGCTCGACGGTGGTCACCTGGCGCAGGCCGAACTTCTCGTTCAGCACCGCCAGCAGATCCGGCGTCAGGAAGCCCGGTGCGGTGGGGCCGGTGACAATATTTTTCACACCCAGCGAGAGCAGAGTCAGCAAAATGACAATCGCTTTCTGTTCAAACCACGAGAGCACCAGCGAGAGCGGCAGATCGTTAACACCGCAGCCGAGTTTGTCGGCCAGCGTCACCGCCAGAATAATCGCCGAGTAGGCGTCGTTACACTGCCCGGCATCGACCAGACGCGGCAGGCCTTCAATATTGCCAAAGTCGAGTTTGTTAAAGCGGTATTTGCCGCAGGCCAGCGTCAGGATCAGGCAGTCATCCGGCACCTGGGTGGCAAAATCGGTGAAGTAGCTGCGCTCCCCGCGTGCGCCATCACAGCCGCCGACCAGGAAGAGGTGGCGCAGTTTTTCGCGGCTCACCAGATCGATCAATGTATCGACCGCGCCGAGCAGCGTCTGGCGACCAAAACCAACGGTGATCAGGTGTTCGATCTCGCTAAACGGGAAGCCGGACATCTGCTGCGCCTGGCGGATCACCGGGGCAAAGTCGTCGCCTTCAAGGTGGTTAACGCCCGGCCAGCCAACGATACTGCGCGTCCAGATACGATCGTCATAGGAACCGACGGTCGGGTCGATAATGCAGTTGGAGGTCATCACAATCGGGCCGGGGAAACGGGCGAACTCGACCTGCTGGTTCTGCCAGCCGCTGCCGTAGTTACCGACCAGATGTTTAAATTTACGCAGCTCCGGGTAACCGTGCGCCGGCAGCATTTCGCCATGGGTATAGACGTTGACGCCGCTGCCTTCGGTCTGTTGCAGCAGGTTATAGAGATCTTTCAGGTCGTGACCGGAAATAAGAATACATTTGCCCGCCACCGCTTTGACGTTCACCTGGCTTGGCGTCGGGTGACCGTAGAGGCTGGTTTCCCCGGCGTCGAGAATGCTCATCACGCTGAAGTTCATCTTGCCGATCTCCATCGCGCACTCCAGCAGGGCGTTCATATCCGCCGGCCAGGTGCCGAGCCATGCCATGATGTTGTGGTAGCGCGCGTAGAGATCATTATCGTACTGACCGAGCACGTAGGCATGTTCCATGTAGGCCGCCGCGCCTTTCAGGCCATACAGGCAGAGCAGGCGCAGGCCAAGAATGTTTTCGCCAATCGCCGCTTTGTCTTTATTTGGGGTGAATTCTGCCGCCTGGCGCTGCAACGCACCGAGATCGTCGCTCACCAGCTGTAAATCTGCCATCGGGTTATCTACCTGCGCCTGCGGATCGATCGCCAGGCAGAGGGCTTTTAGTGCTTCACGTTTGGCAATCGCTTCGCGGGCGTAACCGATAATGCGCACGGAATCGAAGTTAACGTTGGTCAGGGTGGAGAAGAAGGCGCGCGGCGCAAAGTTATCAATCTCATGGTCAATCAGATCGTAGTCGCGCGCTTTGCAGGCCCAGGCGGAAAGCCCCTGCAGGGCGGCAATCAGCAGATCCTGGAGATCGGAGGTTTCAGCGGTTTTCCCGCACATCCCCTGCGCGTAAGAACAGCCATTTCCTGCCGGGGTACGGATGGTTTGTTCACATTGCACACAAAACATGGTCACACCTTCTTTAAAGTTATATTTAAAATACATGTTTAAGATTAATAGGGCGGGCGAAGGCGTGAAAGGTCTTTTAGCGGCTATTTACGCCGAGATTGATTTAGCGCAAGTTTGGCGGCAGAAACCCACCGCCGAAGGGGATCAGGCAGAGAAGAGCGCCATTAACAGCGGCACCAGCAGGCTGAGTACGAACCCGTGGACAATGGCGGCGGGCACCATCTCCAGCCCGCCAGAGCGCTGCAACACCGGCAGGGTGAAATCCATCGACGTTGCGCCGCATAACCCGAGTGCGGTTGAACGGCTGCGGCCAACAAGCCCGGGGATCAGCATAATGGCGATCAGTTCGCGCGCCAGATCGTTAAAGAACGCCGCGCTGCCAATCACCGGGCCAAAGGATTCAGTAAGCAGAATGCCGGAAAGGGAGTACCAGCCAAAGCCGGAGGCCATCGCCAGCCCGGTTCTCAGCGGCAAATCGAGGAGTAGCGCGTTGATCACACCGCCCACCAGCGAACTGGCACAAACGACCACCGCGATAATCATTCCGCGGCGGTTCAGCACAATCTGTTTCAGGGTCATGCCGCTGTTACGCAACTGAATACCGACCAGCAGCAGCAGGAAGATCAGTGTGTATTCGCTGGCTTCGGTCGCGTGCTGTAAAAACGCAAGCCCGCTCAGGCCAATCACAAAACCGAGCAGCACCACGCCGCACAGGCGCAACGACTCCAGCGCCATCGCCAGCCGAGATGGCAGCACTTCCTGCTGGTGGTGATGGTGCCACGGCAGGGATCGCTCCAGCCACAGCAGCGCACAGGCGTTGCAGAGTAAAATAATCACCACGCTGACCGCGGAATAATGCAATATCGACAGCAGGTTAGCGCTAAGGTTATCAAGGAAGGCGAGGCTGATACCCATAAAAAAGAGGATCACGTAGACAATCCAGCTGAGCAGTTTATTGATCAGTTTGAGCGCGGAGGCGTGGCGCAGCGGAATGAGGTAGCCCGCCACCAGCGGCAGAAGAATAATTAACAATCCTGAAAACATGAATAGCCCGAATCCTTACGTAAATTTATATGCACTGAAACACACTACAGAAAGGCTGAAAGTGAGTAAAGCTGCGAAAAGTGAGCGATTTTATGCAAATGCAGATTTCAATGGCGCTTCCCGCCTGCCGTTATGCTGTTGGCGCAGGGAGAGGGCAACACACCCGGAGGATGAGAGATGATTCTGGAGCGAGTTGAGGTTGTGGGATTTCGGGGTATTAATCGCCTCTCATTGCAGCTTGAACAGAACAACGTGTTAATTGGTGAGAACGCATGGGGCAAATCAAGCCTGCTGGATGCGCTCACCCTGCTGCTGTCGCCGCAAAACGATCTCTACCATTTTGTGCGCGATGACTTCTGGTTCCCGCCGGGGGATATCAACGGCCGCGAGCACCATCTGCACATTATTCTCACCTTTCGTGAATCTGAACCGGGGCGGTATAAAACGCGGCGCTACCGACCGCTGGCCGACTGCTGGGTGCCCAGTGACGATGGTTATCACCGCCTCTTTTACCGCCATGAAGGGGAGCTTTCTGCCGGGGGCGAAGTAAGGACGCTGCGCGGTTTTCTCGACACCAAAGGCGAGCTGCTGCCGCTGCGTGACAGTGATGAGATGGCGCGCCACCTGATTCGCCTCTCGCCGGTGCTGCGCCTGCGCGATGCGCGTTTTATGCGCCGGCTGCGCAGCGGCGGCACGCCGGAAACACCGCTGCTGGAGAGCACCGCGCGCCAGCTCGATTTTCTCTCCCGCGAACTGGTATCACGGCCGCAAAACCTGACCGATGCGCAGATCCGCCACGGCTTATCGGCGATGGTGCAACTGCTGGAGCACTACTTTGCCGAGCAGGGCAGCGGTACGTCGCTGCCGCGCCTGATGCGCCGCCGCTCCCATGATGAGCAGCGTAGCTGGCGCTATCTCGACACCATCAACCGCATGATTGATAAGCCCGGCGGGCGCATGTACCGGGTAATTCTGCTGGGCTTTTTTTCCACGCTATTGCAGGCCAAAGGCTCTGTGCACCTCGATCGCGATGCGCGTCCGCTATTGCTGGTGGAAGATCCCGAAACGCGGCTGCATCCGATTATGCTCTCCGTCGCCTGGCAGTTGTTAAACCTGCTGCCGCTGCAACGCATTACCACCACTAACTCCGGTGAACTGCTGTCGCTGACGCCCGTTGAGCATGTCTGCCGGCTGGTGCGCGAATCGTCACGCGTTGCGGCCTGGCGCCTCGGGCCGGGCGGGCTGAGCGCAGAGGATGGGCGGCGCATCGCATTTCATATTCGCGTCAACCGCCCCTCATCACTGTTTGCCCGTTGCTGGCTGCTGGTCGAAGGGGAGACGGAAACCTGGGTGATTAACGATCTTGCGCGCCAGTGTGGGCACCACTTTGATGCTGAAGGGATAAAGGTGATTGAGTTCGCGCAGTGCGGCCTGAAGCCGCTGATCAAATTTGCCCGCCGGATGGGCATTGAGTGGCATGTGCTGGTGGATGGCGACGAAGCGGGGAAAAAATATGCCGCCACCGTGCGCGGCGTACTCGATAACCATCCCGACCAAGTGCGGGTTCATTTAACCGAACTGCCGGCGCGCGACATGGAGCACTTTATGTATCGCGAAGGGTTTGATGATGTCTATCACCGCGTGGCGCAGCTGCCGGCAAACGTGCCGATGAACGCGCACCGGGTGATCACCAAAGCGATCCACCGCGCGTCAAAACCAGATCTGGCGATTGAGGTGGCGATGGAAGCGGGCAGGCGCGGCGTGGAGGCGATCCCGCCGCTGCTGCGTAAAATGCTCTCCCGCGTGCTGTGGCTGGCGCGCGGGAGAGCCGATTAGCGCTGGCAACGTTCGGCAGTCTGGCTTTGCAGGCTATCGAGCAGCTCATAACGGCGGCGATACTCTGCGCGTTTTTTGCTGGCGATCTCCTCAATCGGTTTACGTGGCATCATCAGTGGCAGCACGAAGTCTCTCTGACCATCGACAACGCCACCGAGTGATTCCCAGAAGCTATTGTAATCCGCATGCAGCTGGCGCAGTTTTTTCTTGCGATAGCGCAGGCTCTGATAGATGTGCGTTTCATTGCTTACCGCGCGGATCGCTTCCACGTCGAGGTACTGCGCCAGCATCATTGCCGCTTCGACCAGTAGCCGCTTCGGGAACAGCCCGTGACAGGCTTTGGTCGCGCCCTGGATCGCTTCGTGCGGCACATGGGATTTTGGCCCTTGCAGCCCACCAATATAGAGCGTGGTCAAGCCGTTAAAGGGGCAGATGGTGAAGGTGAGGCGCGCCAGCGGCGTCTCCAGCGCGTCATAAAAGGTGAGCGTCGCTTCGCCCTCTTTATCCAGCGCGGCGTCTGACCAGAGACGGATGGAGTAACTCTGCTCATCTTTTCCGGTCAGCCGGGCCAGCGTGCAGCCCGACGTTGTGAGATAGCTGCTCACCATCCCTTCGGGCAGCAGACGATTAAACGTGTCGTAGTGCCAGCAGATCGCCTCGCTGGTTTGCTGACGCGTCAGGTTGACGGAGAGCCAGGGGCGGTGTAACCGGCACGGCAGACCCGGCTGCATATGCAGCTTGCGGGCAAGGTGCGGCTGGTCAACGAGACGTGACAAAAAGTGCGCGGTGGCAAAAGGCATCGCCAGCGAGCGCAGCAGGAATTTACGCCGGTGGGAGCCTTTCTCCCAGGCGGGGCCCGGCACCAGATCGCCGGTAAGCAGAGAAGCGAATAGCTGCCAGGCCGTTTTCGGGAGCGGCCGTTGAGGTTCAAAAACAGTAGCGATAACGGACATGGTGCAACTCACATTTCATTAAGAGATCTCAATTTCATCAGGTGCTGACTCAACGCCTCTTCAATGGATAAGGGAGAAAATGCGAAGATGAGGTTTCGTTGAGCCGCTGTTTAGTTAAAATTGCTCTCTCCATCGCATGTCCGATTATCTGGAAATTTTATGAAACTGAAGGGAAAACGCAGGACAGGGTTGTTTGTGCTGATCGTCATCATAGTGCTGGCGGCTTTCTGGCTCTGGAGCAAGTTAAATGCGCCGGTGGTGCAGTATCAGACGCTGATTGTTAAGCCGGGCGAGCTGCAACAAATGGTGCTGGCAACCGGCAAACTCGACGCGCTTCGCAAAGTTGACGTCGGCGCGCAGGTCAACGGTGAGTTACAGCGCCTGACGGTCAACATCGGCGATAAGGTGAAGAAAGATCAGCTGCTGGGCATCATTGACCCGGCGCAGGCGGAAAACCAGATTAAAGAAGTGGAAGCGACGCTGATGGAGCTGCGGGCGCAGCGCCGCCAGGCGCAGGCCGAGCTGAAGCTGGCGCAGGTGACTTATGGACGTCAGCAGCAGCTGGTGCAGAGCCACCTGGTGTCGCGCCAGGATCTTGACACTTCGGCCACGGATGTCGCCGTAAAACAGGCGCAGATTGGCACCATCGATGCGCAGATCAAACGTAACCAAGCGACGCTCGATACGGCAAAAACCAATCTCGATTACACCCGCATCCTCGCGCCGATGGACGGGGAGGTGACGCAAATCACCACTCTGGAAGGGCAGACGGTGATTGCCATGCAGCAGGCGCCGAACATTCTGACGGTCGCCGACATGAGTACCATGCTGGTGAAAGCGCAGGTCTCCGAAGCGGATGTCATTCATCTCAAACCGGGGCAAAAAGCGTGGTTCACCGTGCTGGGCGATCCGGGTACCCGCTATGAAGGGGTACTGAAAGATATTCTGCCGACCCCGGAGAAGGTCAACGACGCCATCTTCTACTACGCGCGTTTTGAAGTGCCCAACCCGCAGGGCGTGCTGCGTCTGGAGATGACCGCGCAGGTGCAGATCCAGCTCACCGGGCAGAAAAACGTGCTGACCATTCCGCTGGCGGCGCTCGGCGAGCCGGTTGGCGATAACCGCTATAAGGTCAAAGTGCTGCGCAATGGCGAGACCCGCGAGCGGGAGGTGATCCTCGGCGCGCGTAACGATACCGATGTAGTGGTGGTCAAAGGGCTGGACGCGGGCGATGAAGTGGTGATCGGCGAGCGGAAAGAGGGCGCGGCGCAATGACCGCCCTGCTTGAACTGAAGGAGATTCGCCGCAGCTACCCCTCTGGCGACGGCATGGTGGAAGTGCTGAAAGGCATTACGCTCACCATAAACGCAGGCGAGATGGTGGCGATTGTGGGCGCGTCCGGCTCCGGTAAATCGACGCTGATGAACATTCTCGGCTGTCTCGATAAGCCGACCCGCGGCACCTATCGCGTGGCGGGAACGGATGTTTCGACCCTCAGCGGCGACGCGCTGGCGCAGCTGCGCCGCGAGCACTTTGGTTTTATCTTTCAGCGCTACCATCTGCTCTCCCATCTGACCGCCGCACAGAATGTTGAAGTGCCAGCAGTCTATGCCGGGACGGAGCGCAAAGCGCGGCTGGCCCGCGCCAAAGAGTTGCTGACGCGCCTCGGGCTTGGCGATCGCAGCGAGTATCAACCCTCGCAGCTCTCCGGCGGCCAGCAGCAGCGCGTCAGTATTGCCCGTGCGTTGATGAACGGCGGGCAGGTGATCCTCGCCGATGAGCCAACCGGCGCGCTGGATAGCCACTCCGGCGAAGAGGTGATGGCGATCCTCCATCAGCTGCGCGATCGCGGCCACACGGTGATTATCGTCACTCACGATCCGCAGGTTGCCGCGCAGGCTGAGCGGATCATTGAGATCCGCGATGGCGAAATTATTGCCAATCCGCCGGCAAAAACTACCGCCGCCTCTGCGGCAAAGCATGAAAGCGTTGTCACCTCCGTCGGCGGCTGGCGGCAGTTCACCAGCCGTTTCCAGGAAGCGCTGACCATGGCCTGGCGGGCGATGGCGGCCAACAAAATGCGCACCTTGCTCACCATGCTCGGCATTATTATCGGTATCGCCTCGGTCGTGTCGATTGTGGTAGTGGGCGATGCGGCCAAGCAACTGGTGCTGGCAGATATCCGCTCCATCGGCACCAACACCATCGATGTCTACCCCGGTAAAGATTTTGGTGATGATGAGCCACAAAACCAGCAGGCGCTGAAGTATGACGATCTGCTTGCCATTCAAAAGCAGCCGTGGGTGCGCTCAGCTACGCCATCGGTGTCGCAAAACCTGCGTCTGCGTTACGGCAATATCGACGTGGCGGCCAGCGCGAACGGCGTCAGCGGGCAATATTTTAATGTTTACGGTATGACCTTTAGCGAAGGCACCGCGTTTAACGCCGAGCAGCAGGGCAGGCGCGCGCAGGTGGTGGTGCTCGACAGCAATACCCGGCGGCAGCTCTTCCCGGATAAAGCCAGCGTAGTGGGTGAAGTGATTCTGGTCGGTAATATGCCGGCGACGGTGATTGGTGTGGCGGAGGAGAAGCAGTCGATGTTCGGCAGCAGCAAGATCCTGCGCGTCTGGCTGCCTTACAGCACCATTGCCGGGCGGATTATGGGCCAGTCATGGCTCAACTCCATTACCGTGCGCGTAAATGAGGGCTACAGCAGTGAACAAGCCGAGCAGCAATTGACGCAGCTGTTAAATCTTCGCCACGGTAAAAAGGATTTCTTTGTCTGGAACATGGACGGGGTGCTGAAAACGGCAGAGAAAACGACTCGTACGCTGCAGCTCTTTTTAACGCTGGTGGCGGTGATCTCGCTACTGGTAGGCGGGATTGGCGTGATGAATATCATGCTGGTGTCGGTCACCGAGCGTACCCGGGAGATTGGCATCCGAATGGCGGTGGGCGCACGTGCGGGCGACGTGCTGTCACAGTTTCTGATTGAAGCGGTGTTTGTCTGCCTGGTGGGCGGTGCGCTGGGCGTGATGCTGTCGATGCTGATCGCCTTCACTCTGCAACTCTTTCTGCCCGGCTGGGAGATTGGCTTCTCGCCGGTTGCGCTGTTAACGGCGTTTTTGTGCTCCACCTTTACCGGCGTGCTGTTTGGCTGGCTTCCTGCCCGCAATGCCGCGCGGCTCGATCCGGTGGATGCGCTGGCGCGCGAGTAATAAAAATGCCAGCCCACCGGGCTGGCATTTCACTGCACTTTGTACACAACGAAGTCACAGGCGTCAGGCTATCGCTTCCAGTTCTACTGGCACGATAAGACTGGCATGATTGCCTTTAGGGCCCTGGTGTACATCAAACCGGACCGTCTGCCCGGCTTTTAACGTTCTGTAACCATCCATCTGGATGGTGGAGTAATGGGCGAAGATATCTTCACCACCGCCTTCCGGGCAGATGAAGCCAAACCCTTTGGCATTGTTGAACCACTTTACAGTACCCATTTCCATGCTTCGACATCCTTCGTAAAACTTATTTAAGTAAGATGGAATGAACCGGTGGCGGAGCGGCGGGTTGTTCAAAACCTCGCCAACTCACGACTCTACAATTTAGATAATTCGTATAATGCGTCAAGTATTTGGCAAGCATTCTGGGAGACAGCGCATCAATTTTTTGAAACAGTTAACGCTATGGTAAAAAAATGTGATGCAGGTCTCGAATATGGCTATTCCCCAGCTATCTGTTGCGCAATACAAACCTTAATTACCAGTGATTTAAAATGTAATTTAATAAGTTATTAATTCACGTGAATTATCCTAATCCAAATAAATTATTTACCCTTTCGCCTTAATGCGATTATTCAAAAATTATCCGAGAGCATTCTTGTATATTAATCCACTTTAAGGGCTGAAAAGAAAAGCACCGTGAAAGGTACTATTAGCGACGCAACGTTGGTGTAAATAAAAAAGGATGAAGTTACATTGAAAACTTTAAAGAAATTATCTTTAGCGCTATTGGTATCAGCTTCGCTTATTAATTCCTCTTTCGTCGCGGCGGAGACAGTCGACGCGGCTCCACAAAACATGGCCCAAAAAGGAAATCACTATCCCCTGATTTTTGTTCATGGTGTTGTCGGCTGGGGCCCCGATGAAATGCTGGGTTTCAAATATTGGGGCGGGTTTGATGACACCATTGCCTATTTAAATAGCAATGGGGTGGAGTCTTACGCCGCCGTTGTTGGGCCGGTTTCCAGCAACTGGGATCGCGCGGTTGAGCTCTATTACTATATTAAAGGCGGCACCGTTGATTATGGCGCCGCCCATTCCCTGAAAGCGAACCATGCCCGCTACGGTAAAACTTACCCCGGCATCTATCCACACTGGGATGAGCACCATAAGATCCACCTCGTTGGCCACAGTATGGGCGGGTTAACCAGCCGCCAGCTGGTCGATATGCTGCAGGATGGCAGCGAAGAGGAGCGCGCGTTCCATGAATCGCACCCCGGAACAGAGCTCTCTCCGCTTTTTGAAGGCGGGAAAGATTATGTTTTCAGCGTCACTACCGTCGCGACGCCAAATAATGGCAGCTCGTTTGCACAAGATAAAAACCTGATCGTTGGCCTGATTGAAGATATGGTCCGCAAAGCGGCGACTATTGCCGGCGTGTCGTCGCTCTCTTCATTTGTTTATGATTTCAAACTCGACCAGTTTGGCCTGCGCCGCGATCCGGATGAGAGCCTGGCTGAATATATTCGCGATGTTTTCACCAGCAGCATCTGGGATTCGAAGGATATTGCCTCTTACGATCTCTCGGTAGTTGGCGTCAGTGCGAATAAGCAGTACCTGGAGACTAAGCCCAACGTCTATTATTTCTCGCATACCGGTAAAACAACCGTTGGCGTGCCGTTTACCTCTTTCCAGATCCCCGGCGTCTATACCAATCCACTGCTGGTGCCGTCAGCAACCTATATGGGTAAAACCATTACCGATCCGCAAACATCATTAATTAATGCCACCTGGACGACGAATGATGGGCTGGTGAATTCAGTTTCCAGCTATTACCCCTTTGGTGCTGATGCGAAACCCTATGATGGCCAGCCGAAAAAAGGGCAGTGGAGCTATTACCCGGTAATGTACGATTGGGATCATCTCGACTTTATGGGATTTGATGTCATCCCGCAGGCTTATGTTAATGCTTTCTATGCCGATGTTGCGAGGTCATTACTGGAGCTGGATAAATAGTTCTGAAATAAATAAAAAGACGAACCCTCAGCGGTTCGTTTTTTTATTTAGCATAATGTTTAAAATTTAAAAAAAAGAAAAATAAGATACTTTGAAATCTTTTTACACAGGTGAAATGGCAAGGATCGCCAAAAAAAACTATAATCGAGCCATATAATGTGCACTAAGCAGGACATCTTCACATAACCATCCACTTAATGTTGTTATTCAAATGCAGGGCGATCCATTATAGTTGCCTGACATCTGATGCTGATTGAAAATGCATCTAAACTCATGTAATCGGCCGATTAGACGTGCGCCGGAACCTGTAACCTAAGATGAAGCGCTAACGATGGGTAAGAGCAATAGCTGGCTGGATTTTGAGCAATTGGCGGAAGATAAACTGCGCGACGCGCTCAAACCGCCATCGATGTACAAAGTGATGATAATGAACGATGACTACACGCCAATGGAATTTGTTATTGACGTGCTACAAAAGTTCTTTTCTTATGATGTTGAACGTGCAACGCAACTGATGCTAACGGTTCACTATCACGGTAAGGCTATCTGCGGTGTTTTCACCGCCGAGGTCGCGGAGACGAAAGTTGCCATGGTGAACAAGTATGCAAGGGAGAACGAGCATCCGTTGCTGTGTACGCTGGAAAAAGCCTGACGTCAGGCAATAAAACTTGGGGGAGGTGCCTATGCTCAATCAAGAACTGGAACTCAGTTTAAACATGGCTTTCGCCAGAGCGCGCGAGCACCGACATGAGTTTATGACCGTCGAGCACTTGTTACTGGCTCTGCTCAGTAACCCATCTGCCCGTGATGCGCTGGAAGCGTGTTCCGTGGATCTGGTGGCGCTGCGGCAGGAACTCGAGGCCTTCATCGAACAAACCACACCCGTCCTGCCGATGAGCGAAGAGGAGCGTGACACGCAGCCGACGCTCAGCTTCCAGCGCGTTCTGCAGCGCGCGGTGTTTCACGTTCAGTCTTCCGGACGCAGCGAAGTCTCCGGTGCGAACGTGCTGGTTGCCATCTTCAGCGAGCAGGAGTCGCAGGCGGCTTACCTGCTGCGCAAACATGAAGTCAGCCGCCTTGACGTGGTGAACTTTATCTCTCACGGCACGCGCAAAGACGAGCCGGGTCCATCCTCTGACGCGGGCAGCAGTAGTAGCAGCCAGGCGAGCAGCGAAGAGCAAGCAGGCGGGGAGGAACGTATGGAAAACTTCACCACCAACCTTAATCAGCTTGCTCGCGTGGGCGGAATCGATCCGCTGATTGGACGTGGCAAAGAGCTCGAACGCGCCGTCCAGGTGCTGTGCCGCCGCCGTAAAAACAACCCGCTGCTGGTGGGGGAGTCGGGCGTCGGTAAAACCGCGATTGCCGAAGGGCTGGCCTGGCGAATTGTGCAGGGCGATGTGCCGGAAATTATGGCCGACTGCACCATCTACTCGCTGGATATCGGCTCACTGCTGGCAGGTACTAAATACCGTGGCGATTTCGAAAAACGCTTTAAGGCGCTGCTGAAACAGCTTGAGCAGGACAGCAACAGCATTCTGTTTATCGATGAGATCCACACCATCATCGGTGCGGGCGCTGCATCCGGCGGGCAGGTTGACGCCGCCAACCTGATTAAGCCGCTGCTCTCCAGCGGTAAGATCCGCGTGATGGGCTCCACGACCTATCAGGAGTTCAGCAACATCTTTGAAAAAGATCGCGCCCTTGCGCGCCGCTTCCAGAAAATTGATATCACTGAACCTTCCGTTGAGGAAACGGTGCAGATTATCAACGGCCTGAAGCCGAAATATGAAGCGCACCACGATGTGCGTTACACGGCGAAAGCGGTACGCGCCGCGGTTGAGCTGGCGGTGAAATACATTAATGACCGCCATCTGCCGGACAAAGCGATTGACGTGATTGATGAGGCTGGCGCGCGAGCGCGGCTGATGCCGGTCAGCAAACGCAAGAAAACGGTTAACGTGGCGGATATTGAATCCGTGGTTGCCCGCATCGCACGTATTCCTGAGAAGAGCGTCTCTCAGAGCGATCGTGATACGTTGAAAAGCCTCGGCGACCGTCTGAAAATGCTGGTGTTTGGTCAGGATAAAGCCATTGAGGCCTTAACCGAAGCGATCAAAATGAGCCGTGCAGGGCTGGGTCAGGACCATAAACCGGTCGGCTCCTTCCTGTTTGCTGGCCCGACCGGCGTCGGTAAAACCGAGGTGACGGTACAGCTGTCGAAAGCGCTGGGCATTGAGCTGCTGCGCTTTGATATGTCCGAGTATATGGAGCGCCACACCGTGAGCCGTTTGATCGGTGCGCCTCCGGGCTATGTCGGTTTCGATCAGGGCGGCTTGCTGACCGACGCGGTGATCAAGCATCCGCATGCGGTTCTGCTGCTTGATGAGATCGAAAAAGCGCATCCTGATGTCTTTAACATCCTGTTGCAGGTGATGGATAACGGGACGCTGACCGATAACAACGGGCGCAAGGCCGATTTCCGCAACGTCGTGCTGGTGATGACCACCAACGCCGGCGTGCGTGAAACCGAGCGTAAATCTATCGGCCTTATCCACCAGGATAACAGCACCGATGCGATGGAAGAGATCAAAAAGATCTTTACGCCAGAGTTCCGCAACCGTCTGGACAACATCATCTGGTTCGATCATTTGTCTACCGAGGTGATCCACCAGGTGGTTGACAAATTTATCGTCGAACTTCAGGTGCAGCTGGATCAGAAGGGCGTCTCGCTGGAGGTCAGCCAGGAAGCGCGCGACTGGCTGGCAGAGAAAGGCTACGACCGTGCGATGGGTGCCCGACCAATGGCGCGTGTGATTCAGGACAACCTGAAAAAACCGCTCGCCAACGAACTGCTGTTCGGATCGCTGGTTGATGGCGGCCAGGTCACCGTCACGCTGAATAAAGAGAAGAATGAACTGGAGTATGGTTTCCACAGTGCGCAGAAGCACAAACCGGAAGCAGCACATTAATCTCTGCATTAACCTCATCAAACCGGGCCCTGTGCCCGGTTTTTTTATGCCTGTCGATAAGCGCGCGTGAAAAAGCGGCGTACCCTCTACTTTGTCAGCGCAAGACCCTGCCTGTCACCGCAGTAAAACCGTGAGATAAACGGTTCTGCAGAGCTAACTGCGGTACTTCGTGCAAACATTCTTAATGTAAATTATTGATAATAATAAAAATATTGCCGTGTAAGCCGTTTTTTTGTAGGTTGTTTTAATGCGCAATAGCGCTGAAGTGGGTTATTGCCATGAAAAGGAATCAGAAGTTGGTCAATAAGGAGGAGATACCATGAGGCATATTTTTATACCTGTAATGCTCAGTTTTTTACTGCTTGCTCCGCTTGCAGGAAAAGCCGCTACCTGTAACTTCTACAGCAAATGGTGGCCAGTCTGTCGCGATCCGGCGTCCGGCCCGGATATCGGTACCTCTGAATGGAGAGCCTGTCGCGAGCGGGGCGGCTGCCACTATCCCTGATCGTTAAAAGCGATTTTTTAAGTAGCGGCTGAAGCAGAAACAGAAAAGGCCGGGATTACCCGGCCTTTAAATTAGGTGCGCAGTTGCGCTAGCGGAAGATCTTAGCGGCTACGGAAGACAATGCGGCCTTTGCTCAGGTCGTACGGGGTCAGTTCCACAGTCACTTTATCGCCCGTCAGGATACGGATGTAGTTTTTACGCATCTTACCAGAGATATGCGCAGTGACCACGTGACCGTTTTCCAGTTCTACGCGGAACATCGTATTAGGTAACGTTTCAAGAACGGTACCCTGCATCTCAATATTGTCTTCTTTGGCCATCTAATCCTCGGGGGTATCACTACCATAATTTTTTGAATCGGCAAGATAATGCCGAAGTTCGTGTGTTAAGTAAAGATTTGTGCTGATAAAACGCAGCAAAACAGCTTTTGCCGATTCCCCGCACGCCGCAGCCAGAGCGCCAGTAAAGCGCAACCGTAAAGGGGAGCGGTAGAAGTAAACGAAGGGCATCCCTGATACGAACGACTCCCGGATGGGGCGGGGCAACAGGCAAAAGCTGCTACGAGCGACCATTATAACACTCTGAATACAAATGTGCCGAAAACATTCTTCAACGAGCCGGAAAGAGCCGACGGGGCACCCAAAAGTGTGAAGGAAGCGGGGCCAGACGTAGTTCCGCGAGGTATTGCAGATAGTCGCGGCGGGGGATCTCCACCGCGCCAAGGGAAGCGGTATGGCTATTAAGCACCTGGCAATCAATCAATTTACCGCCAAGTCTCGCGAACTCCTCGCTAAAGACCAGCAGGGCGGTTTTCGAGGCATTTACGCGTCGGCTGAACATCGACTCACCGCAGAAAAGCGAGCCCTGCGCGACGCCATACATCCCACCTACCAGCTCGTCGCCTTCCCACACTTCAATCGAGTGCGCATGACCCAGTTCATGCAAACGGTGGTAAGCCATGACGATATCGGGCGTAATCCACGTGCCTTCGTCACGATCGTCTGAACAACCATCAATGACCTGGCCAAAAGCGTGGTTCAGCGTCACGCGATAAGGTGAGGTTTTATGAAAGCGCTTCATGCTGCGGCTGACGTGAAAATTTTCCGGCCATAATACGGCGCGCGGATCGGGCGACCACCAGAGGATAGGATCACCCGGTGAAAACCACGGGAAAATCCCGCGCTGATAGGCCATCAGCAAGCGCGCCGGACTTAAGTCGCCACCAAGCGCCAGCAGCCCGTTGGGTTCACGCAGCGCCGCTTCCGGCGAAGGGAATGCAATAGAGTGACGAGAAAGCTGAACCAGGCGCATGACTGCAACGCTCCACAATGCGACAAGTGACCTCTGTTAATATCGTCATCTTTCGCTCTTGCTTCAGTGTTGGTGACGCGAGAGCGAAAATGAGTCAAACCACTACAGACGCTGCTTAAACTGGTAGTACCGCCCCTGTTTCGCCATTAACGCTGCGTGATTACCTTGCTCAATTATTTGCGCGTTGTCCATTACAATTATCCGATCGTAATTTGCCAGCCCGCGCAGACGATGGGTGACCATTAACAGGGTCTTACTTCTCATCACTTCATTAAGAAGATCAAGGATTTGGCTCTCAGTGGAGGCATCAAGCCCTTCGGTCGGTTCATCCAGTAACACCAGCGGGGCATCATGCAGCAGCGCGCGTGCAATCGCCAGACGACGCAGTTCACCGCCGGAGAGCTGACGTCCGCCTTCACCGAGCCAGGCGTTAAGGCCATTCTCATCCAGCAGCTTCTCCAGCCCCACGCGTTCCAGCGTCGCGCTCAGCATCTCATCGCTTGCCTGCGGTGAAGCCAGCAGCAAGTTATCGCGCAGCGTGGCGCTAAACAGGTGTACGCGCTGCGGCACCATACTGATAAGCGAGCGCAGATCGGCCTCAGCATACGAGCGTAATGGGCGATCCTGTAAATGAATCTCGCCCTGCTGCGGATCCCAGGCGCGCGTCAGCAGTTGCAGCAGCGTCGATTTACCACAGCCCGTGCGGCCCAAAATGGCAACATGCTCGCCTGCGGCAATCGATACGCTGAGACTATCCAGCGCCCGCTGCGGTTGTCCCGGATAGCTAAACGACACGTCGGTCAGCGCCACGCTAACCTGCTGGGGCACGGCGGTGCGCGTGGCGGGAAAAGTGACTTCCGGCTGACAGTCAGTAAGCTGCGTCACCCGCGTGGCGGAGGCAATAACCTGCCCAAGGTGCTGGAAAGCGCCGGTAACCGGGGCGAGCGCTTCAAACGCCGCCAGCGCGCAGAAGACAAAGAGTGCGATCAGCGCGCCAGGCTCGGTATTACCGCCGACATCACCGGAGGCGAACCACAGCATAATAATTACCGCCGCGCCGCTAATCGTCAGCATCACTGCCTGCGACACGGCGCTCAGATCGGACTGGCGGCGCTGCGCCTCGTGCCAGCTTAATTCGGTGTTTTCCAGCTGCTCGCGATAACGCTGGCTGGCACCAAAAATGGTCAGCTCTGCCTGCCCCTGTAACCAGCTGGTCAATTGCTGACGATACTGCCCGCGCAGTGCGGTGAGGTTTTCCCCTGTCGCTTTGCCGGCGCGATAAAAGAGGGGCGGCAGAATAAGCAGCGTCGCCAGCATAATGCCGCTTAACATCAGAGCCAGCGAGAGATCGAGCACGCTCAGGCCGACCAGCACCACAATAATCACCACCAGCGCGCCCACCAGCGGTGAAATTACACGCAGGTAGAGGTGATCAAGCGTATCGACATCAGCAACCACGCGGTTAAGCACATCGCCCTGACGAAAACGCGCCAGCCCGGCGGGGGAGAGGGGTAACAGTTTACTGAAGGTAGTCACGCGCAGATGTTCCAGCACGCGGAATGTGGCATCGTGGCTAACCAGCCGCTCGAAATAGCGCCCGGCGGTACGGGTGATCGCCGCCCCGCGCACACCGGCGGCGGGCAGCATATAGTTGAAACTATATAGCCCGGCGACGCCGACCACTGCCGAGGCGGAAAGGAACCAGCCTGAAAGCGTTAACAGCCCAATACTGGCCAGCAGCGTGACGACCGCCAGCACCACGCCCAGCGTCAGCATCCATTTATGGCGTTTATATAATGCGAGATAAGGCAGCAAGGCGCGCATTTAAATCTCCTCCTGACGATGTGCCAGCAGCGCGGCAAACACGCCCCCGGCGGCGGCAAGCTCGGCATAGCTGCCCTGTTCAACAATGCGTCCCTCCTGCATCACCCAAACGGCATCCCACTCTGCGAGGTTTTCCAACTGGTGGGTCACCATCAGCGTCGTTTGCTGGCGCGAGGCGCTGGTCAGCGCCTGCATCACACGTTGCTCGCTGTGGGCATCAAGGCTGGCGGAGGGTTCATCCAGCAGCAACAGCTGGCAGGAGGAGAGCAGAGTGCGGGCGACAGCGACACGCTGCGCCTGGCCGACGGAGAGGCGAACAGCCTGATCGCCAGGCTGGGTTTCCAGCCCTTCCGGTAACAGCGGCAGAAACTCGCTTACCCACGCCTTATCCAGCGCAGCGAGTAAGGCCGCTTCGCTGGCATCCGGGCGAGATAACAGCACATTCTCGCGCAGCGTGGCGGCTGGCAACTGCGGGTTTTGGCCGACCCAGCTTATCGCGTTGCGCCAGCTGTCGGGATCGAGCGCGCTCAGTTCAATACCGTTAACGCGCAGCGAGCCTTCATAAGGCAGGAACCCTAACAGCGCGTTAATCAGCGAGCTTTTTCCCGATCCGCTGCGCCCGACCACCACAACCCGCTGTTGGGAGGAGAGGGTAAAGGTGAGCGGCCCGGCCAGCACTGCGCCTTCGGGCGATTTAACAATTAAATCCTCTGCCGTCAGGGTGACAGGCTCACCCGCATTGAGCGTGATATCGCCGCGTTGCGGATGGGCGAGCGGCGCTTCCATAAAGGTTTTCAGGCTATCCGCTGCGCCTACTGCCTGCGCCTTCGCGTGGTAAAAGGTACCCAGATCGCGCAGCGGCTGGAAAAATTCCGGTGCCAGCACCAGCGCAAGAAAACCGGCAAACAGCGTCACGCCGGTACCGTAATGGCCGAAATTGAGTTCGCCCAGATAGGAGAAACCAAAGTAAACGGCGACCAGCGCGATGGAAAGTGACGCGAAAAATTCCAGCACCCCGGAGGAGAGAAACGCCAGGCGCAGCACTTCCATCGTGCGGCTGCGAAAATCCTGCGACGCGCGGCGGATGCTTTCCGTTTCCGCTTCGCCACGGCCAAAAATACGCAGCGTCTCCATGCCGCGCAGGCGGTCAAGGAAGTGACCGCTCAGGCGCGCCAGTGCTTTAAAGTTACGGCGGTTAGCATCGGCTGCGCCCATCCCGACCATTGCCATAAACAGCGGGATTAGCGGTGCGGTGCCAAGCAGGATCAGCGCTGCCGCCCAGTTAATCGGGAAAAGGGTAATCACAATCAGCAGCGGTACGCTCGCCGCCAGCGCCATTTGTGGCAAATAGCGGGCGTAGAAGTCATGCATGTCGTCGATTTGCTCAAGGATCAGCGTCGCCCAACTGCCGGCGGGTTTACCCTGAATCCATGCCGGGCCGGCCTGTTGCAGACGATCCAGCACGCGGCGGCGTATCGCAAAGCGGATCTGTGCCCCCGCATGAAATCCTACCCGCTCGCGCAGCCAGACCACCCAACTGCGCAGAATAAAGACCAGCACCAGCAGCGCAAAGGGCAGCAGCAGTGCCTCGCGCGGAATGTGCTCGATAATCATATGGTTGAGAATGCTGGCGAGCAGCCACGCTTGCGCGACGATCAGGACGCCGCTGACCACGCCAAGCAGGCGGGAGAGCGTCAACCAACGACGAGAAATAATGCTTTGCTGTTTTAACCAGCGAGTGAGTTCTTGCTGACGGGTTTTATTCATTGCGCGCTTTGCAGGTGAAGTTATCGGATTTTTAGCCTGCGCAATGTTACAACGGTGCAAAAATAAAGGCGACTTAATGTCGCCTTATTTACCTTTGTTACTGACTTGTAAAGATTATTTCTGAACTGCCAGCCCATCGAGGTAGCGTTCAGCATCCAGCGCTGCCATACAGCCAGTGCCAGCGGAGGTGATCGCCTGACGATAGATGTGATCCATCACGTCACCTGCGGCAAACACGCCGGGAATGCTAGTTTGTGTCGCATTACCATGAATACCGGACTGCACCTTGATGTAGCCGTTTTCCAGCTCAAGCTGACCGTCAAAGATCGCGGTGTTCGGGCTGTGGCCGATAGCGACAAACAGACCGGCAACGTCCAGCGACTCGATATTATCCGGGTTTTGCGTATCGCGCAGGCGCAGGCCGCTAACGCCCATCTGATCGCCCGTCACCTCTTCCAGCGTACGGTGCGTATGCAGCACGATATTGCCGCTCTCAACTTTATCCATCAGACGCTTGATCAGGATCTTCTCCGCGCGGAAGGTATCGCGGCGGTGGATCAGATGCACCTCTGAGGCGATATTCGCCAGGTAGAGCGCTTCTTCAACTGCGGTGTTGCCGCCGCCGATGACCGCGACTTTCTGGTTGCGGTAGAAGAAACCGTCACAGGTGGCGCAGGCAGAAACGCCGCGGCCTTTATAGGCTTCTTCAGAGGCTAGGCCTAAATAGCGCGCGGAGGCACCGGTGGCGATAATCAGCGCGTCGCAGGTGTACTCAGCGCTATCGCCAATCAGGCGGAACGGGCGGTTCTGTAAATCGACGCTGTTGATATGGTCAAAAATGATTTCAGTATCAAATTTGGTCGCATGTTCATGCATGCGCTCCATCAGACCCGGGCCGGTCAGATCGTGCGGGTCGCCCGGCCAGTTTTCCACTTCGGTGGTGGTGGTGAGCTGACCGCCTTTTTCCATACCGGTGATTAGCACCGGCTGCAGGTTTGCACGCGCAGCATAGACCGCTGCGGTATAACCGGCAGGGCCTGAACCAAGGATAAGCAGCTTACTGTGTTTGGCCGTCCCCATGAGATCCTCATTATTGTTTGGCAGACATTGGGCTGGATTGTAGGGAATTTGCGGGCGTAAAAAAAGGGCGTAGCGATTTTGTTAACGATGTGTGTGATAGAAAAGACCGATGGCGGGGCAATGATTTAGGCCAAAAACATAACAACTTCTACTGAGAAAAAGGCAGTTATAAGATGAATAAATGAGGATAAGGAATCGACCTTGATGAATATCTGGCATGTTGTACTAAAAAAAGATGTTTTGCTTTGACAATCCCCTGCGCTTTTGCGAAAACATCAAAGGAAGAAAAAAAGCAGTATTTCGCGCGTAACGCACGTTTACGCATGTAAATGCCATTTTACCGGGCTAGCGAAATCTACGCATGGCGTGGACAGACGCCATCCGTGATATCGATAGCTGCCGCAGGCACCGGTCTTCTCAACACAGCCCCTGGGATTATGCAACGGTCAGCTTGCTGGCGCGCGGCACAATACGACGGGCAAAGATCCTGAACAGTGAAGTGCACAGGGTCAAGACAGGAGTAGGGAAGGAATACAGAGAGACAATAATAATGGTAGATAGCAAGAAGCGCCCTGGCAAAGATCTCGACCGCATTGACCGCAATATTTTAAATGAACTGCAAAAAGATGGGCGTATTTCCAACGTCGAGCTTTCTAAACGAGTAGGGCTTTCGCCAACGCCGTGCCTTGAGCGCGTGCGCAGGCTGGAAAGGCAGGGGTTTATTCAGGGCTATACGGCACTGCTTAACCCGCATTATCTGGATGCATCACTGCTGGTCTTCGTTGAGATTACTCTGAATCGTGGCGCGCCGGATGTGTTTGAACAATTCAACGCTGCAGTGCAAAAACTTGAAGAAATTCAGGAGTGTCATCTGGTTTCTGGTGATTTTGACTACCTGTTGAAAACGCGCGTACCGGATATGTCGGCCTACCGCAAACTGCTGGGCGAAACGCTGTTACGCCTGCCAGGCGTAAACGACACCCGCACCTATGTGGTGATGGAAGAGGTCAAACAGAGTAATCGTCTGGTTATTAAGACGCGCTAATACGGAACAGGTGCACAATCGCTGTTTTTTGATTACACTCCTGTTAATCCATACAGCAACAGTGCCGGGGAGACCCGGCGCTGTTGTCCGTTTTAGCATCAAGGACCTGGAGAGCCTGTCTTGAGCCAGGAATACACCGAAGACAAAGAAGTCACTTTTAACAAGCTAAGCAGCGGACGCCGACTCCTCGAAGCGTTGCTGATCCTCGTTTCCCTTTCTGCCATCTGGCTGATGGCGGCGCTTCTCAGCTTTAACCCATCCGATCCAAGCTGGTCGCAGACCGCATGGCATGAGCCGATCCATAACCTTGGCGGCGTGCCCGGCGCATGGCTGGCGGATACCCTGTTTTTCATCTTCGGCATTATGGCCTACACCATTCCGGTCATTATTATCGGCGGCTGTTGGTTTGCCTGGCGCCATCGCGCCACTGAAGATTACATCGACTATTTCGCCGTCTCGCTACGCCTGATTGGCGCGCTGGCGCTGATCCTGACCTCCTGCGGTCTGGCGGCGATCAACGCGGATGATATCTGGTATTTCGCCTCGGGCGGCGTGATTGGTAGCCTGCTCAGCACCACGCTGCAGCCGCTGCTGCGCAGCAGCGGCGGAACGCTCGCACTGCTCTGCATCTGGGCCGCCGGGCTGACGCTCTTTACCGGCTGGTCATGGGTCACCATCGCTGAAAAAATCGGCAGCGTTATTCTCAATATTCTCACCTTCGCCACCAACCGCACCCGTCGCGATGACACATGGGTTGATGATGAAGAGTATGAAGAAGAGGATGAGTATGATGAGGACGAGGCAAGCGACGCGCCTCGCGAATCTCGTCGCGCCCGCATTCTGCGCGGTGCTCTGGCGCGCCGTAAACGTATTGCGGAGAAGTTTGCCAACCCGATGGGGCGCAAAACAGACGAAGCGCTCTTCTCCGGCAAGCGGATGGATGATGAAGAGGAGATCGCCTACAGCGCGCGCGGTGTGCCAGCGCAGCCAGACGACGTGCTCTTCTCGGGACATCGCGCGACGGAAGTGGAGCAGGAGTATGATCCGCTGCTCAATGGTCGCAGCGTAACGGAACCCGTTGCGGCGGCTGCCGTCGCAACAACCGTTGCCGCGCAAAGCTTCGCTGCGCCGACGGAGCCGGTTATGCAAACGCCGCAGCCCGCTGAATGGCAGCATGCGCAGCAGGCGCCTGGCTATCCTAATCAACAGCCTGCTTATCAGCCGCCGATGCATAGCGATCCACAGGCCGCTTATCAGGCGCCAATGCATGGCGATCCCCAGGCCGCTTATCAGCAGCCAACGCACTATGACGAAACGGCTGCTTATCAGCACCCTGCCGCGCAGTCCGTGCCAGAGTGGCAGCAGCCGATCACGGAAGATCCGTGGACGCCAGATGCGCCGGTAACGCCGCAGCCGCAGCAAGAAGAGGTCTACTGGCAGCCGCAGCCTGCAGCCCAGCAGTGGCAGCCTGAACCGCAAATCGCCCCTGCGCCGGAGCCGGTCATCGAACCTGAACCCGTGGTGGAAGAGGCGAAACATACCCGTCCGCCGCTCTACTACTTTGAAGAAGTGGAAGAGAAGCGAGCGCGCGAGCGTGAGCAGCTGGCCGCCTGGTATCAGCCGATTCCGGAGCCCGCTGAGCCAGAACCGGTAGCCCGACCAGCCGCGCCGTCGATGCCTGTTCCACCTGCTGTGGATCCAACGGTTGTGGCAGAGAGCGTTCTGCCCGTTGCCGCTCAGGCCGCTTCAACGGCTGGCACTGCCGCCGCCGCGGCAGCAGCCAGCGCGCCGGTGTTTGGTCTTGCCGGCGGCGCGCCACGTCCGCAGGTAAAAGAGGGGATTGGCCCGCAGCTTCCGCGACCTAACCGTGTGCGCGTGCCGACGCGTCGCGAGCTTGCTTCCTATGGCATTAAACTGCCTTCACAGCGCATGGCTGAAGAGCGTGCGCGTGAAGATGAGGTGCGTGAGCCAGATCAACATCTCTCCGATGATGATGCCGCTATGTTCCAGCAAAACGAGCTGGCACGTCAGTTCGCCGCGACGCAACACGATCGCTACGGTGAAGAGTATCAGCATGAAACGCCGCAGTTTGCTGCCTCTGAAGCTGAGTTGAATGAAGCCGAAGCGGAAGAGGCGGAGCTGGCTCGTCAGTTCGCCGCATCTCAGCAGCAGCGCTACGGCGCTGAGCCGCAGGCCTTTACGCCGGAAGATGCCGACGTCTCGCCGATGAACACAGCACCGGTTGAGCGAGCGAACGCACCGCTCTTTACGCCGCAGCCACAAGCTTCTGCACAGCCTCATTATCAGCAGCCGCAGCAGCCACCTGCCGCGCAGCCGGCGCAGCCGTCTGCTTATGGTCAACCTGCCCAGCAGCCGCAGCCGCACTATCAGCAGCCAGCCGCGCAGCCGGTGCAGCCGCCTGCTTATGGTCAGCCTGCCCAGCAACCGCAGCAGCACTATCAGCAGCCAGCCGCGCAACCGGTTCAGTCGCCTGCCTATGGTCAACCTGCCCAGCAGCCGCAACAGCACTATCAGCAGCCAGCCGCGCAGCCGGTTCAGCCGCCTGCCTATGGTCAGCCTGCCCAGCAGCCGCAACAGCACTATCAGCAGCCAGCCGCGCAGCCGGTTCAGCCGCCTGCTTATGGTCAACCTGTTCAGCAGTCGCAACAGCAATCTGCTCCGCAGCAGCAGGAGAGCCTGATCCATCCATTGCTGATGCGTAATGGTGATAGCCGCCCGGTGCAGAAGCCGACTACGCCGCTGCCGTCGCTCGATCTGTTAACGCAGCCGCCGGTGGAAGTGGAGCCGGTGGACACCTTTGCGCTTGAGCAGATGGCTCGTCTGGTTGAAGCTCGCCTGGCCGATTTCCGTATTAAAGCGGACGTGGTGAACTACTCGCCGGGTCCGGTGATCACCCGCTTTGAGCTGAACCTCGCGCCTGGCGTGAAAGCGGCGCGAATCTCTAACCTGTCACGTGACCTGGCGCGTTCGCTCTCTACCGTTGCTGTGCGCGTGGTGGAAGTGATCCCGGGTAAACCTTACGTTGGCCTTGAGTTGCCGAATAAGAAGCGCCAGACCGTCTATCTGCGAGAGGTGCTGGACTGCGTGAAATTCCGCGAAAGTCCGTCGCCGCTCACCGTGGTGCTGGGTAAAGATATCGCCGGGGATCCGGTGATTGCTGACCTGGCGAAGATGCCACACCTGCTGGTCGCCGGTACCACCGGTTCCGGTAAGTCGGTCGGCGTCAACGCCATGATCCTCAGCATGCTCTATAAAGCAACGCCGGAAGATGTGCGTTTCATCATGATCGACCCGAAAATGCTCGAGCTGTCGGTCTATGAAGGCATTCCGCATCTGTTGACCGAAGTGGTTACCGACATGAAAGACGCCGCCAATGCGCTGCGCTGGAGTGTCAATGAGATGGAGCGCCGCTACAAGCTGATGTCGGCGCTGGGCGTGCGTAACCTTGCAGGCTACAACGAGAAGATCGCCGAAGCCGCGCGGATGGGTCGTCCTATCCCGGATCCGTACTGGAAGCCGGGCGACAGCATGGCAACCGAACATCCGGTGCTGGAAAAACTGCCGTACATTGTGGTGATGGTTGATGAGTTTGCCGATCTGATGATGACGGTCGGTAAAAAGGTGGAAGAGCTGATTGCCCGCCTGGCGCAGAAAGCGCGCGCCGCCGGTATTCACCTGGTGCTGGCCACCCAGCGCCCCTCTGTGGATGTGATCACTGGCCTGATTAAAGCTAACATTCCGACGCGTATCGCCTTTACCGTATCGAGCAAGATCGACTCCCGTACCATCCTCGATCAGGGCGGTGCGGAATCGCTGCTCGGCATGGGGGATATGCTTTACTCCGGCCCGAACTCAACCTCTGCCCCGGTGCGTGTCCACGGCGCGTTTGTTCGCGATCAGGAAGTCCACGCCGTGGTGCAGGACTGGAAAGCGCGCGGGCGTCCGCAATACGTTGACGGCATCACCTCCGACAGCGAAAGCGAAGGCGGCGGCGGTGGTTTTGACGGCGGTGAAGAGCTGGATCCGCTGTTCGACCAGGCCGTTAACTTTGTCACCGAAAAACGCAAAGCTTCGATTTCCGGCGTGCAGCGCCAGTTCCGTATCGGCTACAACCGTGCGGCGCGCATTATCGAACAGATGGAAGCGCAGGGGATTGTCAGCGAGCAGGGGCACAACGGTAACCGTGAAGTGCTGGCTCCGCCGCCGTTCGAGTGATGCAAAGTTAGGTAAATAGTACAAATTCAGTTTTTTCTTCTGTCACTCTGGCGTTTCGCTTTCTAGAGTGACAGAAGGATTCTCCCACGTCGGGAGTGACGTATCAGAGGAATGACAATGAAAAAAATCGCCATGGTTTGTGCACTGATGGGCTCCTTAGTGGTCAGCAATGTCTGGGCAGACGCGGCAAGCGATCTGAAAAGCCGCCTCGATAAAGTCAGCAGCTTCCACGCCAGCTTTACCCAGAAAGTGACCGACGGCAGCGGCGCTGCGGTACAGGAAGGCCAGGGTGATTTGTGGGTTAAACGCCCGAACCTGTTTAACTGGCATATGACCCAGCCGGACGAGAGCGTACTGGTTTCCGACGGCAAAACGCTGTGGTTCTACAACCCGTTTGTTGAACAGGCGACGGCAACCTGGCTGAAAGATGCTACCAGCAACACGCCGTTTATGCTGATTGCCCGTAACCAGAGCAGCGACTGGCAGCAGTACAACATTGCGCAGAAGGGCGATGATTTTGAACTGACGCCAAAAAGCAGCAACGGTAACCTGAAACAGTTCACCATCAATGTCGGCCGCGACGGCACCATCCATCAGTTCAGCGCCATCGAACAGGATGACCAGCGCAGCAGCTATCAGCTGAAAGCGCAGCAGAACGGCGCTGTCGATGCATCGAAATTCACCTTTACCCCGCCGCAGGGCGTAACGGTTGACGATCAACGCAAGTAAGAGGCGTGCATGAGTAACATGTCGCTCGATTTTTCCGAGAACACGTTTCAACCTCTGGCCGCGCGTATGCGGCCAGAAAATTTAGCGCAGTACATTGGTCAGCAGCATCTGCTGGCACCGGGCAAACCCCTGCCGCGCGCCATCGAAGCTGGTCATCTGCACTCGATGATCCTGTGGGGACCGCCGGGCACCGGCAAAACCACGCTGGCAGAGGTCATTGCGCGCTATGCCGATGCTGATGTCGAGCGCATCTCAGCGGTCACCTCCGGCGTGAAGGAGATCCGTGAAGCCATAGAGCGCGCCCGCCAGAACCGCAATGCCGGACGCCGCACCATTCTGTTTGTCGATGAAGTCCACCGTTTTAACAAAAGCCAGCAGGATGCCTTTCTGCCGCATATCGAAGATGGCACCATCACCTTTATCGGCGCCACCACCGAAAACCCTTCATTTGAACTCAACTCCGCACTGCTCTCCCGCGCGCGCGTTTACCTGCTCAAATCCCTCACCACAGAGGATATTGAACTGGTATTGACGCAGGCGATGGAAGATAAAGCCCGCGGCTACGGCGGCCAGGATATCGTGCTGCCGGACGAAACCCGGCTGGCGATTGCCGAACTGGTGGGCGGCGATGCGCGCCGGGCGCTCAACACGCTTGAGATGATGGCGGATATGGCGGAGCTCGATAAGAGCGGCAAGCGCGTACTCAACCCTGAGCTGCTTACGGAGATTGCCGGTGAGCGCAGCGCGCGCTTTGATAATAAAGGCGACCGTTTTTACGACCTGATCTCCGCGCTGCACAAATCGGTGCGCGGAAGTGCGCCGGATGCCGCGCTCTACTGGTATGCGCGCATTATCTCAGCGGGTGGCGACCCGCTCTATGTTGCGCGCCGCTGCCTGGCGATTGCTTCAGAAGATGTCGGCAATGCCGATCCGCGCGCCATGCAGGTCGCTATCTCCGCGTGGGATTGCTTTACCCGCGTTGGCCCGGCCGAAGGCGAACGCGCCATTGCGCAGGCGATTGTCTACCTGGCCTGCGCGCCGAAAAGTAATGCCGTTTATAAAGCTTTTAAAGCTGCGATGGCCGATGCGCGACAGCGCCCCGATTATGATGTGCCGCCGCATCTGCGCAACGCGCCGACCAAGCTGATGAAGGAGATGGGTTATGGGCAGGAGTATCGCTATGCCCACGATGAGCCCAACGCCTTTGCCGCCGGGGAGGAGTATTTCCCGCAGGAAATGGCAGAAACGCGCTACTATCAGCCAACGAACAGAGGTCTTGAAGGCAAGATTGGCGAAAAGCTCGCCTGGCTCGCTGAACAGGATCATAAAAGCCCTATAAAACGCTACCGCTAGTGCGGGCGTTGCGGTAAGGTTACGGCTCATACCCTCGATCGTACTCTGCGGTCGGGTTCCTTTTATTTCAATTCGATAAGCACAGGAAAAGCATGCTCGATCCCAATCTGCTGCGTACCGAGCCAGACGCAGTCGCTGAAAAACTGGCACGCCGGGGCTTTAAGCTGGACGTAGAGAAATTACGCGCGCTCGAAGAGCGTCGTAAAGTCCTGCAGGTCAACACTGAAAATCTGCAGGCAGAGCGTAACTCACGATCGAAATCCATCGGCCAGGCGAAAGCACGCGGGGAAGATATCGAGCCATTACGCCTGGAAGTGAACAAGCTGGGTGAAGAGCTGGACGCGGCGAAAGCCGAGCTGGAAACGCTGCTGGCTGAGATCCGCGATATCGCGCTGACCATTCCGAACCTGCCTGATGACAGCGTACCGGTTGGCCGTGACGAGAACGATAACGTTGAAGTCAGCCGCTGGGGCACGCCGCGTCAGTTTGATTTCGAGATCCGCGATCACGTTACCCTCGGTGAGATGCACAGCGGCCTGGATTTTGCCGCTGCGGTGAAGCTGACCGGCTCCCGTTTCGTGGTGATGAAAGGGCAGATCGCCCGTATGCACCGCGCGCTGGCGCAGTTCATGCTGGATCTGCACACTGAGCAGCATGGCTACGCGGAAAACTATGTGCCGTACCTGGTCAACCATGACACCCTGTACGGTACTGGCCAGTTGCCGAAGTTCGCCGGCGACCTGTTCCATACCCGTCCGCTGGAAGAGGAGTCCGACAGCAGCAACTACGCGCTGATCCCGACCGCGGAAGTGCCGCTGACCAACCTCGTACGCGATGAAATTATCGATGAAGAGAGTCTGCCGATCAAAATGACCGCGCATACGCCGTGCTTCCGTTCTGAAGCGGGGTCTTATGGTCGTGACACGCGCGGTCTGATCCGTATGCACCAGTTTGATAAAGTCGAACTGGTTCAGGTGGTTCGCCCGGAAGATTCCATGGCGGCGCTGGAAGAGATTACCGGGCATGCAGAGAAAGTGCTGCAACTGCTCGGTCTGCCTTACCGCAAAGTGCTGCTCTGCACCGGCGATATGGGCTTTGGCGCCTGCAAAACCTACGATCTCGAAGTGTGGGTTCCGGCGCAGGGCACCTACCGCGAAATTTCCTCCTGCTCCAACGTCTGGGATTTCCAGGCGCGCCGCATGCAGGCACGCTGCCGCAGCAAGTCCGACAAGAAAACCCGTCTGGTGCATACCCTGAACGGCTCTGGTCTGGCAGTGGGGCGTACGCTGGTTGCGGTGCTGGAAAACTACCAGCAGGCCGATGGCCGCATTGAGGTACCGGAAGTACTGCGCCCTTATATGAATGGGCTGGAGTACATCGGTTAATCTTGCCGATACAGTATGTTTTTAAAAGCGCCTGCGGGCGCTTTTTTATTGCCTTTTTCGTGCGTCTCAACCATTAATCTTCATGAATTTTTTCAACTGAAAAATTGTCGTGGTTTATAGATTACTGGCTTCTTTTCAAAGAGATATAACGTGACGGTGCGCGCTAAGTGACAAAGAGGATAAGTTTTACAAATCGTCGTCGATAAAAAGCTCACTCTGACGAAAAACAGTGGATTGACAATGTTTTTGCCGGTGGCATGATGCGCACGCAAACTGAACTTCCTCACGGTTTTAACCCATGACCACCTATACCCGCCCAGTGCTTTTATTGCTCTGTGGCCTGATGCTGTTGACCCTGGCTATCGCGACGCTGAACACGCTCGTGCCCCTTTGGCTCGCCCATGAAAATCTGCCCACCTGGCAAGTCGGCATGGTTGGCTCATCCTATTTCACTGGCAACCTGCTGGGAACATTACTGACCGGTCGACTGATCCGCCAGATGGGTTTTAACCGCAGCTACTACATCGCCTCGCTGATTTTTGCCGCAGGCTGCGTCGGCTTAGGGCTGATGGTGGGTTTCTGGAGCTGGATGATTTGGCGTTTTATCGCCGGCGTCGGCTGCGCCATGATTTGGGTGGTGGTAGAGAGCGCGCTGATGTCCAGCGGCACTGCTCACAACCGCGGTCGCCTGCTGGCGGCCTATATGATGGTTTACTATATCGGCACCGTGCTTGGCCAATTGATGGTCAGCAAACTGCCAACCGAATTGATGAGCGTACTGCCGTGGGTTACCGGTATGGTGCTGGCTGCGATGCTGCCGCTGCTCTTTACGCGTATCGTTAATCAGCACAGCGAAGAGCAGGTGGCTTCTTCGATCTGGCCAATGCTGCGCCTGCGTCAGGCCCGTCTTGGCGTTAACGGCTGCATTATCTCCGGGATTATTCTTGGTTCGCTCTATGGCCTGATGCCGCTCTACCTGTCGCATCAGGGCGTCAGCGACTCCGGCATTGGTTTCTGGATGGCGCTGATGGTCAGTGCCGGGATTATTGGTCAGTGGCCGATTGGCCGCATCGCTGACCGCTTTGGTCGTTTACTGGTGCTGCGCGTGCAGGTTTTTGTGGTGATTATCGGTTGCTTCGGCATGCTGAGCAACGCGGCGATGGCACCGGCGCTGTTTGTACTGGGCACGGCAGGCTTTACGCTCTACCCGGTGGCGATGGCCTGGGCCTGTGAAAAAGTGGAGCATCATCAACTGGTGGCGATGAACCAGGCGCTGCTGCTGAGCTATACCATCGGCAGCCTGCTCGGACCAACGCTCACCTCCATGCTGATGCAGAGCTACTCCGACAGCCTGCTGTTTGTGATGATTGCTGGCGTATCGCTGGTCTACCTGGTGATGCTGATGCGCAAAGCGGGCCATCATCCGACGCCGGTGGCACACGCCTGACGTTTCTCCGGCTCATTCGGCCAGACAAAAAAAGCCACAACGCTATGTTGTGGCTTTTTTATTCGTTTCGCGGCTCAGTACATCACTTTATGGCCGTACTGCTCGAGGATCCCTTTTACCCGTTCCATGGTCTCTTTTTTCGGCGGGTGAATGCCATCGAGCTTGTACTCTTCGCCCATCGCCACCCATTTATGTTTGCCGAGCTCATGGTAGGGCAGCAGTTCGATTTTCTCGACGTTGCCCATGTCGCGGGTAAACTCGCCGAGGCGGTGCGCAGAGTCGTCATCATCTGACCAGCCCGGCACGACAACGTAGCGGATCCAGACCTTAATCCCTTTCTTCGCCAGATACTGGGCGAACTCCAGCGTGCGATGGTTGGAGACGCCAACCAGATTCTGGTGGATCTCATCATTCATCTGTTTCAGATCGAGCATCACCAGATCGGTGACCTCCAGCAGCTCATCGATCACCGGATCGTAGCGGCGAACAAAGCCGTTGGTATCAAGGCAGGTATGGATACCCTCTTTTTTACAGGCGCGGAACCAGTCACGGACGAACTCCGCCTGCAAAATCGCTTCGCCGCCCGAGGCAGTTACACCGCCGCCGGAAGCATTCATAAAGTGGCGATAGGCCACCACGTCTTTCATCAGCTCTTCAACGGTGATCTCTTTACCGCCATGGGTATCCCAGGTATCACGGTTATGGCAGTAGAGGCAGCGCATCAGGCAGCCCTGAAAAAAGGTGATAAAGCGGATGCCCGGGCCGTCGACCGTGCCGCAGGATTCGAAGGAGTGTATGCGACCAATAACTGACATTGCGGTGTTTTCTCCAGATGTGGCCCATCCGGGGCCTGTGTCTGTGCAGTTTCATTCCTTCTGCACTAAGTCTGTTTTGGCAGGCATCCACTCAATAGATGGCTGACGAAGCAGGCTCTGGTTGTGAAAAAGGCCCCACAGACGTGGAGCCTTTATTGTACGCTTTTTACAAGCTTCTTTCAGCCAATACCATTACATGGTCTGGGTGAAAGTACGGGTAATCACGTCCTGCTGCTGCTCTTTAGTCAGAGAGTTAAAGCGCACAGCGTAACCGGAAACGCGGATGGTCAGCTGCGGATATTTCTCCGGGTTTTCCATCGCGTCGAGCAGCATTTCGCGGTTCATAACGTTGACGTTGAGGTGCTGACCACCTTCGATTGAGGCTTCATGGTGGAAGTAACCATCCATCAGGCCTGCGAGGTTAGTTTTACGCACTTCATCATCTTTACCCAGCGCGTTCGGCACGATAGAGAAGGTGTAAGAGATACCATCTTTCGCGTAGGCAAACGGCAGTTTTGCAACGGAGGTCAGAGAGGCAACAGCACCTTTCTGGTCACGGCCGTGCATCGGGTTAGCACCCGGCCCAAACGGTGCACCAGCGCGGCGACCATCCGGGGTGTTACCGGTTTTCTTACCATACACAACGTTAGAGGTGATGGTCAGAACCGACTGAGTCGGGATCGCGTTGCGGTAGGTAGTCAGTTTCTGAATTTTCTTCATGAAACGTTCTACCAGGTCAACCGCCATGTCATCGACACGGGCGTCGTTGTTACCAAACTGCGGGTATTCGCCTTCGATTTCGAAGTCGATAGCCAGACCGTCTTCGTCACGAATCGGTTTAACTTTCGCATATTTGATAGCAGACAGGGAGTCAGCGGCAACCGACAGGCCAGCGATACCGCAAGCCATGGTGCGAACTACGTCACGATCGTGCAGCGCCATCAGTGAGGCTTCGTAGCTGTACTTGTCGTGCATGTAGTGGATAACGTTCAGTGCGGTGACATACTGTTTAGCCAGCCAGTCCATAAAGTGATCCATACGTTCCATCACTTCGTCGAACTTCAGCAGGTCGCCTTTGATAGGTTCAGATTTCGGACCTACCTGCATTTTCAGTTTTTCATCCACGCCGCCGTTGATAGCGTACAGCATGGTTTTCGCCAGGTTTGCACGGGCACCGAAGAACTGCATCTGTTTGCCGACAACCATCGGGCTTACGCAGCAGGCAATCGCGTAGTCATCGTTGTTGAAGTCCGGGCGCATCAGGTCATCGTTCTCATACTGCAGAGAAGAGGTGTCGATGGAGACTTTGGCAGCGAATTTTTGAAGTTCAGCGGCAGTTTTTCAGACCACAGAACGGTGATGTTCGGCTCCGGAGACGGCCCCATGGTGTAAAGGGTGTTCAGGAAGCGGAAGCTGTTTTTGGAAACCAGCGTACGGCCGTCAACGCCCATACCACCGATAGATTCAGTTGCCCAAATCGGGTCGCCAGAGAAGAGCTCATCATACTCAGGAGTACGCAGGAAGCGGACCATACGCAGTTTCATGACCAGGTGGTCAATCATTTCCTGTGCATCCTGCTCGGTGATTTTGCCCGCTTTCAGGTCACGTTCAATGTAGACGTCCAGGAAGGTAGAAACACGACCGAAGGACATTGCAGCGCCGTTCTGAGACTTAACCGCGGCCAGGTAGCCGAAGTAGGTCCACTGGATTGCTTCCTGAGCAGTAGTTGCCGGACCGGAGATATCACAGCCATATTTTGCTGCCATCTCTTTGATCTGACCCAGCGCGCGGTGCTGTTCAGCAATCTCTTCACGCAGACGGATAGTCGCTTCCAGGTTTACGCCGTTTTCCAGGTCAGACTGCAGAGACTGGAACTGGGCATATTTGTCTTTCATCAGGAAGTCGATACCGTACAGCGCAACGCGACGGTAGTCACCGATGATACGACCACGGCCGTAGGCGTCCGGCAGACCGGTCAGCACGCCAGATTTACGGCAGTTCAGGATATCTTTGGTGTAAACATCGAATACGCCCTGGTTATGGGTTTTACGGTATTCGGTGAAGATTTTTTTCAGCTGCGGATCCAGTTCGCGGTTGTACGCTTTGCAGGAACCTTCAACCATTTTGATCCCGCCAAACGGGATGATGGCGCGTTTCAGCGGAGCTTCGGTCTGCAGACCAACGATCTTCTCAAGCTGCTTGTTGATGTAGCCCGCATCGTGAGAGGTGATAGTGGAAGCAACGGAGGTGTCGAAATCAACTGGCGCATGCGTGCGGTTTTCCAGTTTCACGCCTTCCATGACTTTGTCCCACAGCTTGGTGGTCGCGTCAGTGGCGCCCGCCAGGAAGGACTCGTCACCTTCGTACGGAGTGTAGTTTTTCTGGATAAAATCACGTACGTTTACAGCGTTTTGCCATTCACCTTGAGTAAAACCTTCCCAGGCTGCGGCTAATTTTTCGTTAAGTTCGGACATGTAACACCTACCTTCTTAAGTGGATTTTTTATTTACTGCCTGAAACGATCTTTAGTGACGATCGTTGCCACGCAGGTAAATGACCCAGTATGTCAACCCGACCAGTAAGCCTCCACCGATGATGTTCCCGATGGTTACCGGGATCAGGTTGTCGGTAATAAAGTGCATTACGGTCAGGTGAGAAAAACTTTCCGGGCTGGAACCAACGGCGGTCCAGAACTCCGGGCTTGCAAAGTTGCGAATCACGATGCCCATCGGGATCATAAACATGTTCGCAATACTGTGCTCAAAACCGCTGGCGACAAACATCGCTACCGGCAGCACCATAATCATTGCTTTATCCATCAGGCTGCGGCCGGAGTAACTCATCCATACCGCCATGCAGACCATCAGGTTGGCGAGGATACCCAACGCCACCGCTTCAACGAAGGTGTGGTGCACCTTGTGATCGGCGGTCTGCAATACGTTTAAGCCCCAGCCGCCGTTGGCGACCATATATTCGCCGGACAGCCACATTAATAAGACGAAGAGCAGCGCACCCACCAGGTTACCAACGTAAACGTTGATCCAGTTTCGAGCCAGTTGCCCCCATGTGATGCGTCCGCTGGCTTTCGCCACAACAATCAGCACCGTGGAGGTAAAGAGGTCGGCGCCGCAGATAATGCAGAGAATCAACCCAAGTGAGAAACAGATGCCGCCGATAAGTTTCGCAATGCCATACGGCATGGTTGCTGTACCGGTGGTAGCCGTTATATAGAAAACGAATGCAATGGAGATAAACACACCGGCGGTAATCGCCAGGTAGAAGGTCTTAAGCGGATGTTTAGTCGCTTTATAGACACCAGCTTCTTCGGCCACTTTGGCCATCTCTGCTGGAAGTATAAGATCAAAAGGGTTGTCAGCTTTCACACTAACTCTCTCTTTATTAAGTCGGCGACGAGATACTAACAAAGCATTATAGAAGACAATTTGATATGGATCATATCTCGCCTGGCTTATAGGCCCGCAAAGCGTATGGTTTTTCTGCTAAAGCGGAGTAACGTGTTGATTATCAAAATAAAAATAAATTTTAAAATTTATAAGAAGCGTTGAATTTTTTTGTGCGATCCTCCGTTAACGGTTAATTAATATGGAGTAATTGCCATTCGACGTAACAATATTCGCGCTGCGAATATAATTATATTCACCCACGATTAACGTAAATATTACATTTAAGATTCATCACCAAAATATAATAAAAAAGGGGCAATAAAATTGCCCCGTAATATAGCGTAGACTTGCGAATAAGCCTACCTGTTGTAGTGTTATTTATCGTTACTTAGACCAGTAAGCGACTTTGGCACGTTGTAATTTTTCGTAAGCGGCTAACAGTGCCTGATGAGCCGGGAACGCCTGCAGCGTGCCGTCGGCAGGCTGCAGATCGTAAAACGGCGCTTCACCGCTGAGGGCGGCGCTGGCGGCTTCAACGGCCTGCGCGCCATACATGCGCACAAAAGCGTTCAGGTATTGCAGCGGTTGGCGCTCCTCTTCCTGCGCCAGCAGAAGCAGGGTCTGCAGGCAGCGGTAGTAGTTGGCACGCTCTGGGCTGAAGATCGAGGCATTAAACTCAATCGTCCACTCGGTCCAGGCCAGCGCCTGATCGAGATCGCCGCCCGCCAGCGCCAGCATCGCTTTCAGCTCGCCGATGCGCAGGGTGTACCAGCCGTTATCTTTGCCCGTCGCCAGACCCAGCAGCTCGCGCACGCGTGTAAAGTCATCGTGACCTTCATCATCCAGCTGGGCGATAAGATCGAGATAGGCCTCTTTATCCCACTCGCTGCCAGGCAGGGAGAGGATCGTTTCACGCAGGTGGGTACCCATGGTGTTATTCGCCAGCCACAGATCTTCCGCCGGATAGATATCAGACATGCCCGGCACCAGAATACGGCAGGCATAGACGCCCAGGTGCTCATAATCCGCGATATAAACCTCTTTATCTTCCTTCTGGAAGATACTCATCAGCGTCGCGAACTCCTCTTCCGTAGTGCCGGCAAAGCTCCAGTCGACAAACGGATAATCGGCATCCTGTTTGAACAGATCCCAGGAGATAAGACCGCTGGAGTCAATAAAGTGCGTTTCGAGGTTAGCGTGTTCCGCCACTTCTTCATCATCAAAGGTCGGCGGAGTGAAGACATCCAGATCCTTCAGACCGCGGCCCTGCAACAGTTCCGTCACCGTACGCTCCAGCGCCACGCCGAAGTCCGGGTGCGCGCCAAACGAGGCGAAGCAAGTGCCATTCGCCGGGTTGAACAGCACCACGCAGATCACCGGGTAGTTACCGCCCAGCGAGCCGTCATAGGCAAAGATTGGGAAACCTTCCGCTTCCAGTTTGGCAATCGCTTCGACCACGCCCGGATAGCGCGCCAGCACCTCCTGCGGGATCTCCGGCAGGCTAATACTCTCGGCGATAATGCGGTTTTTAATATGACGTTCGAAAACTTCAGACAGCCCCTGCACGCGCGCTTCGTTACGGGTATTGCCCGCCGACATGCCGTTGGAGACATAGAGGTTGCCGACGATATTCATCGGGATATAGACCGTCTGCTCATCCGACTGGCGGGTAAAGGGCAGGGCGCAGATCCCGCGCTCTTCATTACCGGATTGCAGATCGATCAACATACCAGCGGCCAGCTCATTTTCCGGATCGTAGTAGGCACGCAGACGTGCATCGAGAATGCCTTCCGGCAGCGAGTCATCTTCCGGCAGCGGGAACCACTTCTCATTCGGATAGTGGACAAACGGCCCCTGGGCAATGGCGTCGCCAAGCCAGAAGTCAGCAAAGAAGTAGTTGGTGGAGAGACGTTCGAAATATTCGCCGAGCGCGGAGGCCAGCGCCGCTTTCTTCGTGGCACCTTTACCATTGGTAAAGCAGAGCGCGCACTCTTTATCGCGGATATGCACCGACCAGACGTTTGGCACAGGGTTTAGCCAGGAGGCCTCTTCAATATTGAAACCGAGATCGGTCAGTTTCTGCTGAAAGCGGGCGATGGAGTCTTCCAGCGCGGCGTCTTTACCGGGGATAAATGTTTGAGTCATGGCGGTCACTTTTTTCGTACGTAAAGCGCGCAATGATACGGGTTTTACGTGGCAGGCGCTATCGTCCTTAGTGGTGCGGCGAAAATAAAAGTTCTGGCTATGCTTATCAGGAGTAACTCACTGTTAAGGCATTAAAAATGAAAGCGTTTGACCTGCATCGCATGGCGCTCGACAAGGTTCCCCTCGAATTTCTGGGCGAAGTGGCCCTGCGCAGTCTCTACACCTTTGTACTGGTTTTTCTGTTCCTCAAAATCACTGGTCGACGCGGCGTACGGCAGATGTCGCTGTTTGAAGTGTTGATTATTTTGACCCTTGGCTCGGCGGCGGGTGACGTCGCTTTCTATGATGATGTCCCCATGCTGCCGGTGCTGGTGGTCTTTATTACCCTCGCGCTGCTCTACCGTCTGGTGATGTGGCTGATGTCGCATAGCGAAAAGCTGGAAGATCTGCTCGAGGGCAAGCCGATCGTCATTATTAAAGAGGGCGAGCTGGAGTGGGAGAGGCTGCATAAAGAGAACATGACAGAGTTCGAGTTCTTTATGGAGCTGCGCAACAACGGCGTCGAGCAGCTCGGGCAGGTGCGGCTGGCGATTATGGAGACCAACGGCCAACTCAGCGTCTATTACTATATTGATGAAGAGGTCAAACCCGGGCTCTGCATTCTGCCAGAGGGGTGCAGCGAGCGTTTTATCACCGTGCCGGAAGCGGGCGATTATGTTTGCGTCCGCTGCAGTAAAATTTCTGCGCTGCAGGCGGGTGAAAAAAAAGCCTGCCCGCGCTGCGCAAATCCGGAATGGTCGAAGGCCAGCAGGGCGATTCGCGTCACATAACAGGGTTTTTATCGGATCTGCTTTCGACTGACAAAACATTCTGCTATGTGATGGGGCGCACAACTTTCCCCTGCCTCTGATTACTCGTTGCGGCCTGTGGCGGTGAATGATAAAACCGATGTCACAGGAAAAACGTTTTGCTTTATAGGGTGGTAAGGGGAAATGACGCAGGTTTTCAATTTTAGTTCTGGCCCGGCCGTATTACCGGCGGATGTGCTTAAGCAGGCTCAGCAGGAGTTGTGCGACTGGCAAGGTCTCGGCACGTCGGTGATGGAAATCAGCCACCGTGGCAAAGAGTTTATCCAGGTGGCGGAAGAGGCAGAAAAGGATTTTCGCGATCTGCTCAATATCCCCTCCAACTACAAAGTGCTGTTTTGTCACGGCGGTGGCCGCGGCCAGTTCGCTGGCGTTCCGCTCAATCTGCTGGGCGATAAAACCACCGCGGATTATGTCGATGCCGGTTACTGGGCGGCAAGCGCCGTCAAAGAGGCGAAGAAGTACTGCACGCCGAACGTTATCGATGCCAAAACCACCCTCGACGGCCTGCGCGCGGTTAAACCGATGCGCGACTGGCAGCTGAGCGACAACGCAGCCTATCTGCACTACTGCCCGAACGAAACGATCGACGGCATTGCCATTGACGAAACGCCGGACTTTGGCGATGTGGTGGTGGCAGCGGATTTCTCCTCTACCATTCTTTCTGCCCCCCTTGATGTCAGCCGCTTTGGCGTGATTTACGCCGGTGCGCAGAAAAACATTGGCCCGGCGGGATTAACGCTGGTTATTGTGCGTGAAGATTTGCTCGGTAAAGCGCACCAGTCCTGCCCGTCGATTCTTGATTACAGCGTGCTTAACGATAACGATTCGATGTTCAACACCCCGCCGACCTTTGCCTGGTACCTCTCCGGCCTGGTATTCAAATGGCTGAAGCAGCAGGGTGGCGTGGCAGCGATGGACCGCATCAACCAGCAAAAAGCCGATCTGCTGTATGGCGTGATCGACGGTAGTGATTTCTACCGTAACGATGTGGCGAAGGCGAACCGCTCACGTATGAACGTCCCTTTCCAGCTGGCTGACAGCGCGCTCGATAAACTCTTCCTCGAAGAGTCGTTTGCCGCTGGCCTGCACGCGCTGAAAGGCCACCGTGTGGTGGGCGGCATGCGTGCTTCCATCTATAACGCCATGCCGCTGGCGGGCGTGCAGGCGCTGACGGACTTTATGGTTGAGTTCGAACGCCGTCACGGTTAATGCAGTAATGACCATCCCCGCAGCCGGGCTGCGGGGTTTTATTTTGTCCGTAGAGAGTGAAGTTTCATGGAATCCCTGACGTTACAACCCATCGCGCGTGTGGATGGCACCATCAATCTGCCTGGTTCAAAGAGTGTTTCAAACCGCGCCTTGCTGCTTGCCGCATTTGCCCGTGGCACCACCGTGCTGACCAACCTGCTGGACAGCGACGATGTTCGCCATATGCTTAATGCCCTGACTACGCTGGGGGTTCACTATACGCTGTCAGCCGATCGCACCCGCTGTGAAGTGACCGGCGTGGGCGGCCCGCTGAACGCGGCAGAAAAAGTTGAGTTATTCCTCGGTAATGCTGGTACGGCGATGCGTCCGCTGGCAGCCGCGCTCTGCCTGGGCGACGGCGACGTGGTATTGACCGGCGAGCCGCGCATGAAAGAGCGCCCGATTGGTCATCTCGTTGACGCGCTGCGTCAGGGCGGGGCGAAGATCGACTACCTTGAGCAGGAGCACTATCCGCCTCTGCGCCTGCGCGGCGGGTTCAACGGCGGCGAAGTGAGCGTTGATGGCAGCGTCTCCAGCCAGTTCTTAACCGCGCTGCTGATGACCGCGCCACTGGCGCCGCAGGATACGGTGATCACCATCAAAGGCGATCTGGTGTCGAAACCCTATATCGACATTACTCTGCATCTGATGAAAACTTTTGGCGTTGACGTTGATAACCAGCAGTACCAGCGTTTTGTCGTGCGTGGCGGGCAGCACTATCAGTCGCCGGGACACTACCTGGTTGAAGGCGATGCCTCGTCTGCCTCCTACTTCCTTGCGGCTGCGGCCATTAAAGGCGGTACAGTCAAGGTGACCGGTATTGGTCGTAATAGCGTGCAGGGCGATATTCGTTTTGCCGATGTGCTGGAAAAAATGGGCGCGACCGTGGTCTGGGGCGAAGATTATATTGCCTGTTCGCGCGGCGAGCTGAACGCCATCGATATGGACATGAACCATATTCCCGATGCGGCGATGACCATCGCCACTACGGCACTCTTCGCGAAGGGTACTACTACGCTGCGTAATATCTACAACTGGCGCGTGAAGGAGACCGATCGCCTCTTCGCCATGGCGACGGAGCTGCGCAAAGTGGGCGCAACGGTGGAGGAGGGGGAAGACTTTATTCGCGTGACGCCGCCAGCTGCGCTGCAGGTTGCAGAGATTGGCACCTATAACGATCACCGCATGGCGATGTGTTTCTCGCTGGTGGCGCTGTCGGATACGGCGGTCACCATTCTCGATCCGAAATGCACGGCGAAAACTTTCCCTGATTACTTCGAGCAGTTAGCGCGTATCAGTACGCTTGCCTGATGTTCTTACCGCCCCGCATCCTCTGCGGGGCGCAATTACCTGCCATTGTTAAGAGGGTGAAAAGCCGTTGCGCTGTGCTACCATTTGCGCGGGACTCTTTCCCTCAATTCAGTTAGTTAATACATGGACTGTCAATGAAAAAAACAATGATTTTTAGCTGCCTCGTAGCAGCAACGCTTGTCTCTGGTTGTAAGAACATGGGTGGTATTGATACGGATGCGCTGACCAAATCCGGTATGTCTGCTTATAAAGCGGCGACGCTGAGCGACGCGGATGTGAAAACGCTTTCTGAGCAGTCATGTGCTGAGATGGACAAGCAAAACACCATCGCGCCTGCATCGAGCACCTACGCGAAGCGTCTGAACAAGATTGCTAAAGCGCTGGGCAACAACATCGATGGCACGCCAGTCACTTACAAAGTCTATATGACCAAAGAAGTGAACGCGTGGGCGATGGCGAACGGCTGTATTCGTGTCTATAGCGGTCTGATGGACATGATGACCAACAACGAAGTTGAAGCGGTTCTGGGCCATGAAATGGGCCACGTTGCGCTGGGTCATAGCCGTAAAGCGATGCAAACCGCGTATGCCACACTGGCCGCGCGTGATGCGATCTCCGCCAGCAGCGCGGCAGGTGCACAGCTCTCCCAGTCTCAGCTGGGCGATCTGGGTGAGAACCTGATCAACTCTGCCTTCTCCCGTAGCCAGGAGTCCGCAGCGGATGATTTCTCCTACGATCTGCTGAAAAAACGTAACATCAGCCGTCAGGGTCTGGTTACCAGCTTTGACAAGCTGGCGAAGCTGGATGCCGGTTCTGAGAAATCGATGTTTGATTCTCACCCGCCGTCAGCTGAGCGTGCGAAGCATATCCGCGACCGTATCGCCGCAGATAGCAAGAAGTAAGTTTTATTCCGGGCTGGTGCAAATCAGCCCGTACTCCCGCGCAATTAATCTACACTCAGCCTCATACTCTTTCGTTATTCGCACGCAGCAGTAACTTTCGTGCGCGTTGGCGCGTATAATGCGCGGCGTTATATAACGATATGCCTTGATTAAGGAGAAAAAGATGACGGCAATTGCCCCGGTAATCACCATTGATGGGCCAAGCGGTGCGGGAAAAGGCACGCTTTGCAAGGCAATGGCGGAAGCGTTGCAATGGCATCTGTTAGATTCAGGCGCAATTTATCGTGTGCTGGCGCTGGCCGCACTGCATCATCACGTTGATGTCTCTTCGGAAGATGTACTGGTGCCGCTCGCCGTGCACCTTGATGTGCGTTTTGTCTCAACCGACGGTCATCTGGAAGTGATCCTCGAAGGCGAAGATGTCAGCGGCGAAATTCGTACCCAGGAAGTGGCCAATGCCGCGTCGCAGATTGCTGCGTTCCCGCGCGTGCGTGAGGCGCTGTTGCGTCGCCAGCGCGCCTTCCGTGAAGCGCCCGGTCTTATTGCCGATGGCCGCGATATGGGCACGGTGGTTTTCCCCGATGCGCCGGTAAAAATTTTCCTCGACGCCTCGGCGGACGAGCGTGCGCATCGCCGCATGCTACAGTTGCAGGAGAAGGGCTTTAGTGTTAACTTTGAACGCCTTTTGGCTGAGATAAAGGAACGAGACGACCGCGATCGTAATCGTCCTGTTGCACCGCTGGTTCCCGCTGCCGATGCTTTAGTGCTGGATTCTACCCGCTTAAGCATTGAGCAAGTGATTGAAAAAGCGCTACAATACGCCCGCCAAAAGTTGGCTCTCGCATAACATATGCGACCGAATTCGTAGTACCCCCTGCTGCAATGGATTGTGAGCAGGCATGTGAAACAACCCCATCCGGCATGAAGCCAGGTGGACGTTAAATTGAAGAATCCTGAAGATTATCAATATGACTGAATCTTTTGCTCAACTCTTTGAAGAGTCCCTGAAAGAAATCGAAACCCGCCCGGGTTCCATTGTCCGCGGTGTTGTTGTTGCTATCGACAAAGATATCGTACTGGTTGACGCCGGTCTGAAATCTGAGTCCGCCATTCCGGCTGAGCAGTTCAAAAACGCCCAGGGCGAGCTGGAAATCCAGGTTGGTGACGAAGTTGACGTTGCTCTGGATGCAGTAGAAGACGGCTTCGGTGAAACCCTGCTGTCCCGTGAGAAAGCGAAACGTCACGAAGCTTGGATCACGCTGGAAAAAGCTTACGAAGACGCTGAAACTGTTACCGGTGTTATCAACGGCAAAGTCAAGGGCGGCTTCACTGTTGAGCTCAACGGTATTCGCGCGTTCCTGCCGGGTTCCCTGGTAGACGTTCGTCCGGTCCGTGACACTCTGCACCTGGAAGGCAAAGAGCTTGAATTCAAAGTAATCAAGCTTGACCAGAAGCGTAACAACGTTGTTGTTTCCCGTCGTGCGGTTATCGAATCCGAAAACAGCGCAGAGCGCGATCAGCTGCTGGAAAACCTGCAGGAAGGCATGGAAGTTAAAGGTATCGTTAAGAACCTCACTGACTACGGTGCATTCGTTGATCTGGGCGGCGTTGACGGCCTGCTGCATATCACTGATATGGCATGGAAACGCGTTAAGCATCCGAGCGAAATCGTAAACGTTGGCGACGAAATCACTGTTAAAGTGCTGAAGTTCGATCGCGAGCGTACCCGTGTATCTCTGGGCCTGAAACAGCTGGGCGAAGATCCGTGGGTTGCTATCGCTAAACGCTACCCGGAAGGCACCAAGCTGACTGGCCGCGTGACCAACCTGACCGACTACGGCTGCTTCGTTGAAATCGAAGAAGGCGTTGAAGGCCTGGTTCACGTTTCCGAAATGGATTGGACCAACAAAAACATCCACCCGTCCAAAGTTGTTAACGTTGGCGACGTAGTGGAAGTTATGGTTCTGGATATCGACGAAGAACGTCGTCGTATCTCCCTGGGCCTGAAGCAGTGCAAATCCAACCCGTGGCAGCAGTTCGCTGAAACCCACAACAAGGGCGACCGCGTTGAAGGTAAAATCAAGTCTATCACTGACTTTGGTATCTTCATCGGCCTGGACGGCGGTATCGACGGCCTGGTTCACCTGTCTGACATCTCCTGGAACGTTGCAGGCGAAGAAGCAGTTCGTGAATACAAAAAAGGCGACGAAATCGCAGCCGTTGTTCTGCAGGTTGACGCAGAGCGTGAGCGTATCTCCTTGGGCGTTAAACAGCTCGCAGAAGATCCGTTCAACAACTACGTTGCACTGAACAAGAAAGGCGCAATCGTAAACGGTAAAGTCACTGCAGTTGACGCTAAAGGCGCAACCGTAGAACTGGCTGACGGCGTTGAAGGTTACCTGCGCGCTTCTGAAGCTTCCCGTGACCGCGTTGAAGACGCAACTCTGGTTCTGAATGTTGGCGACGATGTTGAAGCTAAATTCACCGGCGTTGACCGTAAAAACCGCGTAGTTAGCCTGTCTGTTCGTGCGAAAGACGAAGCTGACGAGAAAGATGCAATTGCTTCTGTTAACAACAAACAGGAAGAAGGCAACTTCTCTAACGCTATGGCTGAAGCTTTCAAAGCAGCTAAAGGCGAGTAATCAAGCACGCTGTCTCATTTGCGCTGTAGCGCGACGTAAGTCGACCGTTATAGCGCAATTGATGATGAGCAACTTGACAGATTACAAGATTCGTCCTGTAATCAATGACAAAGGGCGGCTACGGCCGCCCTTGTTCAAGCTACTAAGCTAACCTTGCGTTGAAGGAGACCGGAGCAATCATGACCAAGTCAGAATTGATCGAAAGACTTGCAAGCCAGCAATCGCATATTCCGGCTAAAGCTGTTGAAGATGCAGTGAAAGAGATGCTGGAGCATATGGCCTCTACTCTTGCCCAGGGCGAGCGCATTGAGATCCGCGGTTTCGGCAGTTTCTCCCTGCACTATCGTGCACCACGCACCGGGCGTAACCCAAAAACAGGCGATAAAGTGGATCTGGAAGGTAAATACGTTCCGCACTTTAAGCCGGGTAAAGAATTACGTGACCGCGCCAATATTTATGAATAAGCCTTAGCCAACGCTAACGTTTACTCGTCGAAAGAGCACCCATTGGGGTGCTTTTTTCGTTTTTAGCATCGCTAATTTTTTCGGCCTACCTCGCAAAAATATGTCGCTGTAGTGTAACCCTGTAAACACCCCCCGACACGCGCCGCAAGCCGCGGAAAACGCTCCTGACATCGCTATCTCTGCATCTCATACTGCGCCTCATAACACGGAGGTAAGGATGAGACTGACCGCGCTGGCTGCCTGTATTACGCTCGGGATTATGCCGCTTGCATGGCTGCCGGCACTGCCGGGCATCAGCACACTCTGGTGCGTCATCATTGCCGGAACTCTGCTGGGTTGCCAACGCTACCTAGTATTGCGCTACGTTGGCATGACGCTGCTTTTTTTTGCATGGGGGATCCTTGCCGCAATGCAGGCTGTTTGGCCGGCCCAGCACCTGCCAGCAGCGCATCGCCAGATCGAGTTTGAAATTACCCAAACTGATAACGCGACTCGTCACCAGGGGAAAATCCTGCGTCTTGATGGTAAGTGGCTTCTTGCCGCTCCGGGCATTACGCTCTACGGGCAATATCTGCCCGCCCCGGCCTGCGCCGGGCAGCGCTGGGCGATGACCATTCGCGCGCGGGCCGTTCATGGGCAACTGAACGAAGGTGGCTTTGATGCGCAGCGCTACGCGCTGGCCTCGCATCAACCGCTCACCGGTCGCTTTATCGATGCCAGCTTACTGCAATCGCGCTGCAGCTGGCATGCAGACTATCTTCACTCGCTGAGCGAAGTACTGGCTGAACGGCAGTGGAAAGCCGTTATTCTTGCGCTCGGTATGGGTGAGCGTGCAGCACTTAGCCCGGAGATAAAGGAGGCCTTCCGTCAGACGGGAACCGCGCATTTGATGGCGATTTCTGGCTTACATATCGCGCTGGCCGCGATGCTTGGCTGGCTGTTTGCCCGAGCCGCACAGCTTCTCTTACCTGCACATTGCATTAACTGGCGTTTTCCACTCTTAACCGGACTAGTTTGCGCGGTCTGCTACGCCTGGCTTACGGGGTTACAACCGCCAGCGCTGCGCACGGCAATATCGCTTTGCGTCTGGGCGCTGCTGCGTCTTTCCGGCAGGCAGTGGTCGCCCTGGCAGGTGTGGATATGTTGCGTGGCCGCGATTCTGTTTATCGATCCGCTGGCGGTGCTCTCTGATAGTCTCTGGCTCTCCGCTTTTGCCGTTGCAGCTTTGCTGTTCTGGTTTCAGTGGTTTCCTGCGCCGCTGAAGGTGCGCACGCGGCTCGGGCGAGGCGCGCTGAACCTGCTGCATTTGCAGGTCGGGATGCTGTTGCTTTTACTGCCAATGCAGCTCGCTATCTTTCATGGTCTGAGCCTGAGCGCGCTGGTGGCGAATCTGATTGCCGTCCCGCTGGTGACGTTTGTGACAGTGCCGCTTATTCTGGCCGGGATGCTGCTGCATCTGTCCGACTCCATGGTTTTGCAGTCGCTCTGCTGGGCGCTGGCGGATATGAGCCTGGAGGCGCTGTTTACGTTTTTGCGCGGGTTACCGCCCGGCTGGGTCAATATAGACACGCGTTGGCAATGGCTCTCCTTTGCGCCCTGGCTGCTACTGATTGCGCTACGCTTTCGCCTGTGGCGCACGATCCCTGCCATCTGTCTGGGTTGCCTGACACTGCTCGCTTATCCCGTCTGGCGCAGCGCGCGGCCTGATAACTGGTCAGTGCATATGCTGGATGTCGGGCAGGGCCTGGCGATGGTGATAGAGCGTCGGGGAAGAGCGCTGCTGTATGATACCGGTACCGCGTGGCCCGGCGGAGACAGTGGCGCGCAGTTGATTGCGCCCTGGCTGCGCTGGCGCGGGCTGCGGCCGGAAGGGATAATTCTCAGTCACGATCACCTCGATCATCGCGGCGGCCTGGATTCGTTGCTGAAGGTCTGGCCGCAGTTGTGGATCAGAAGTCCCATTGGTTGGGCAGGGCATGCGCCCTGTTTTCGCGGCGAGCGTTGGCAATGGCAGGGATTAACCTTTACCGCGCATTGGCCGCTAAAAGAGACACGCTCGCAGGGCAATAACCGCTCCTGCGTGGTGAAGGTAGAGGATGGACGCTACAGCGTGCTGCTCACCGGTGATATTGAAGGGCAGGGGGAGATGGCGATGCTCAGCCATTACTGGGCGCATTTGCAGGCTACACTGATGCAGGTGCCTCACCACGGAAGCCAGAGCTCTTCGACCTTGCCCTTTATACAGCGTGTCGGCGGCGCGGCGGCACTGGCGTCAGCTTCGCGTTATAACGCCTGGCGTTTGCCCTCGGCGAAGGTTAAAAAACGTTACCAGCAGCAAGGCTATCAGTGGTACGACACGCCTCATCAGGGGCAGATCACCGTTTCATTTTCGCCTCAGGGCTGGGAAATCCACAGCTTACGCGATCAACTTTTACCACGTTGGTATCATCAGTGGTTTGGCGTCCCCCAAGATAACGGGTAGAATATGCGGCTATTTCAACAAGTGCTGGTTTTTTGAATGCATAACGACAAAGATCTCTCTACATGGCAGACATTCCGCCGTCTATGGCCGACTATTGCGCCTTTTAAAGCGGGGCTGATCGTGTCGGCGATCGCGTTAATCCTCAACGCAGCCAGCGATACCTTCATGTTATCGCTCCTCAAACCGTTACTGGACGATGGTTTTGGTAAAACGGATCGCTCAGTGCTGCTATGGATGCCGCTGGTGGTAATTGGCCTGATGATCCTGCGCGGCATCACCAGCTACATTTCGAGTTACTGCATCTCCTGGGTTTCCGGCAAAGTGGTGATGACCATCCGCCGTCGCCTGTTCAGCCATATGATGGGCATGCCGGTCTCCTTCTTCGACAAACAGTCCACCGGCACCTTGCTGTCACGCATTACTTATGACTCAGAGCAGGTGGCGTCATCGTCGTCCGGCGCGTTGATCACCGTTGTGCGCGAAGGTGCCTCAATCATCGGGCTGTTTATCATGATGTTCTGGTACAGCTGGCAGCTGTCGCTGATTCTGATCGTGCTGGCACCGATTGTGTCGATCGCCATTCGCGTTGTCTCCAAACGTTTTCGCAGCATCAGTAAGAATATGCAAAACACCATGGGGCAGGTGACAACCAGCGCAGAGCAGATGCTAAAAGGGCACAAAGAGGTGCTGATGTTTGGCGGGCAGGAAGTGGAAACAAGCCGCTTTGACAAAGTCAGCAACAAAATGCGCCTGCAGGGAATGAAAATGGTTTCGGCCTCCTCCATCTCCGACCCGATTATTCAGCTTATCGCTTCTCTGGCGCTGGCCTTTGTGCTCTATGCCGCGAGCTTCCCGAGCGTCATGGCGACGCTGACGGCCGGTACTATCACCGTGGTCTTCTCGTCGATGATTGCACTGATGCGTCCGCTAAAATCGCTGACCAACGTCAACGCGCAGTTCCAGCGCGGAATGGCGGCCTGCCAGACGCTGTTTGCCATCCTCGATAGCGAGCAAGAGAAAGATGAAGGCAGCCGCAATATTGAACGTGCGCGTGGCGATCTTGAGTTCCGCAATGTGACCTTTACCTATCCCGGGCGTGAAACCCCAGCGCTGCGTAATATCAATCTCACCATTCCGGCCGGTAAAACCGTCGCGCTGGTAGGGCGCTCTGGCTCAGGTAAAACCACCATTGCCAGCCTGATCACGCGCTTCTACGATATCGATGAGGGTGAAATCCTGCTGGATGGTCACGACCTGCGCGAGTACACGCTCTCTTCACTGCGCAACCAGGTCGCACTGGTTTCTCAAAACGTCCACCTCTTCAACGATACCGTGGCGAACAACATTGCCTATGCGCGTACGGAAGAGTACAGCCGCGAAGAGATTGAGCGTGCCGCTGAGATGGCCTATGCCCTCGACTTTATCAATAAGATGGATAACGGTCTCGATACCATCATTGGTGAAAATGGCGTTCTGCTCTCTGGTGGTCAGCGTCAGCGCATCGCCATCGCGCGCGCGCTGCTGCGCGACAGCCCGATCCTGATCCTTGATGAGGCGACCTCTGCACTCGATACCGAGTCCGAGCGCGCCATTCAGGCAGCGCTGAATGAGCTGCAGAAAAACCGCACCTCGATGGTCATCGCGCACCGTTTGTCGACCATTGAACAGGCCGACGAAATTGTGGTGGTGGAAGATGGCCGCATTGTCGAGCGCGGTAGCCACACCGAGCTGCTGGCGCAGCGTGGGGCGTATGCGCAGCTTCATAAGATGCAGTTTGGCGAATGATCGCGCGCATCTGGTCCGGTGAATCCCCGCTGTGGCTGTTGCTGCTGCCGCTCTCCTGGCTCTATGGCCTGGTGAGTGGCGCAATCCGGTTTGCTTATCGTATCGGATTAAAAAAAGCCTGGCGCGCCCCGGTGCCAGTGGTCGTTGTCGGTAACCTGACGGCGGGCGGCAATGGTAAAACGCCAGTGGTTATCTGGCTGGTCGAGCAGCTACAGCAGCTCGGTATCCGCGTGGGAGTGGTCTCGCGCGGCTACGGGGGTAAGGCCGATCGCTATCCGCTGCTGTTGACGCCTGAAACGTCAACAGCGCAGGCGGGGGATGAGCCGGTGCTGATTTATCAGCGTACCGGCGCGCCGGTGGCGGTTTCGCCTGACAGATGTGAAGCGGTCAACGCTTTATTGTCGCAGCATCCGCTGCAGCTGATCGTTACCGACGATGGTTTACAACACTATCGGCTGGCGCGTGATAAAGAGATTGTGGTGGTAGACGGCGTGCGGCGCTTCGGCAATGGCTGGTGGCTGCCGGCGGGGCCGATGCGTGAACGCGCGTCGCGCCTGAAAAGCGTCGATGCCGTGATCGCCAACGGCGGTACGCCGCAGACGGGTGAAATCGCCATGCGTTTGCGTCCAGGTCTGGCGGTCAATCTGCTGACGGGCGAGCGCCGTACGGTAAACGAGCTTGGCCAGATTGTCGCGATGGCGGGAATTGGCCACCCTCCGCGCTTTTTCGCCACCCTTGCTGAGTGTGGCGCAACGCTTAAGCGCAGCGTGGCGCTGGCGGATCACCAGGCGCTGGCACAGAAGGATGTTGACGCGCTGCTTCAGCCCGGTGAAACGCTGGTGATGACGGAAAAAGATGCCGTTAAATGTCGTCCATTTGCGCAGGCTAACTGGTGGTATCTGCCGGTTGATGCCGAGCTTGCGGGCGATGCGGCCGAAAAATTATTGCTGGATCTGCTCACACTGGTGCGCTGAGGATAGCCGCCTCGGCTGCGCCCTGTTTCATCAACAGGAACGCCTATGTCTGTGCCGCAACTTTCGATTACCGCCGCTCGCCATCTCCATCTCGCCGCGCAGGGTCTGCTGCAAAAACCTTCCCGACGTGCAAAACCGGAGGATATCCTCTCGACTATCCGGCGTATGTCACTGTTGCAGATCGATACCATTAATATCGTCGCCCGCAGCCCTTATCTGGTGTTGTTCAGCCGTCTCGGCGCCTTTGAGCCGCGCTGGCTGGATGATGCCCTGCGCAACGGCGAGTTGATGGAGTACTGGGCGCATGAAGCCTGCTTTCTGCCGCGCGAGGATTTTGCCCTCGTCCGTCACCGCATGCTGGCACCCGACAAAATGGGGTGGAAGTATCGCCAGGCGTGGATGCAGGAGCATGCGGCTGAGATTGAGCAGCTTATTGCACACATTGAGGAGCATGGTCCGGTGCGATCCGCTGATTTTGAACATCCGCGCAAAGGCACCAGCGGCTGGTGGGAGTGGAAACCCCATAAGCGTTATCTGGAGGGGCTGTTCACCGCCGGAAAAGTAATGGTCATTGAGCGGCGTAATTTCCAGCGCGTCTACGATCTGACGCAGCGCGTGATGCCGCAGTGGGACGATGTGCGCGATCTGCTCTCGCAGGAGCAGGCCGAAGCCATCATGCTGGAAAAGAGCGCCCGCAGCCTTGGCCTGTTCCGTGCGCAGTGGCTGGCGGATTACTATCGCCTGCGTCGCCCGGCGCTTGCTCAGGCATTGGCGCAGATGCAAGAGGCGCAAACCATATTACCGGTTAATGTCGAGGGGCTAGGACCTGCGTGGTTACACGCCTCTTTGCTGCCGCTGCTGGAACAGGCGCAGGCGGACAAACTCACCGCCACCCACAGCGCGGTGCTCTCGCCGTTCGATCCGGTGGTCTGGGATCGCAAGCGAGCGGAACAACTATTTGGCTTCAGCTACCGGCTGGAGTGTTATACCCCGGCACCGAAGCGGCAATATGGCTATTTTGTCCTGCCTTTGCTGCACCGGGGGCGGCTGGTCGGGCGGATGGATGCAAAAATGCACCGCAAAACCGGCGTGCTTGAAGTGATTGCGCTGTTTCTGGAAGAGGGCATTTCCCCGTCGCTTCAGCTGGAGAAGGGGCTACAGCGTGCGATTACCGACTTCGCGCGCTGGCAAGGTGCGCAGCGCATTACCTTTTCACGCCTGCCCAATGGCCTGTTTTCATCATCGCGTGCCGGTCTGGAGATAGACGCGGCGTCATAATTGCCTATGATAAGTTCAATCCGCTCATCATCGGTTTCTCAGGAGGAAAGATGGATCACCGTTTACTCGAAATAATTGCCTGCCCGGTCTGCAACGGCAAACTCAACTACACCCAGGATAAGCAGGAGCTGATCTGCAAAGTCGACAGCCTGGCTTTCCCGGTACGCGAAGGCATTCCTGTGCTGCTGGAAACCGAAGCCCGCGCGTTAACCCCAGAAGAGAGCCGTCCATGAGCTTTGTGGTAATTATTCCCGCGCGCTACGCCTCGACGCGCCTCCCGGGTAAGCCGCTGGTCGACATCAACGGTAAACCGATGGTGGTGCATGTGCTGGAGCGCGCTCGCGAATCTGGCGCTGAGCGTATTATCGTTGCTACCGATAACGAAGAGGTGAGGGAGGCGGTGCAGGCGGTGGGCGGCGAAGTGTGCATGACCCGCGCGGATCATCAGTCCGGCACCGAGCGTCTTGCTGAAGTCGTTGAAAAATGTGGTTTCAGTGATGAGACAGTGATCGTTAACGTACAGGGTGATGAGCCGATGATCCCGCCGGCGATCATTCGCCAGGTCGCCGACAATCTGGCCGCGCGCCGCGATGTCGGTATGGCAACGCTGGCTGTGCCGATTGAGAGTGCAGAAGAGGCCTTCAACCCCAATGCGGTGAAAGTGGTAATGGATGCGCAGGGCTACGCGCTCTACTTCTCGCGTGCCACCATTCCGTGGGATCGCGACCGTTTTGCCGCCTCGCGTGAGACCATCGGCGACAGCTTCCTGCGTCATATCGGCATCTATGGCTATCGTGCTGGTTTTATTCGCCGCTATGTCAGCTGGCAAACCAGCCCGCTGGAGCAGATCGAGATGCTCGAGCAGTTGCGCGTGTTGTGGTACGGCGAAAGAATCCACGTCGATGTAGCAAGCGTGGTCCCCGGCACCGGCGTTGATACGCCAGAGGATCTTGAACGCGTCCGCCAGGCGATGCGTTAACCTACTCATCCCCTCCGCCCGGAGGGGATTTGCTCTGGCTCGTCAAATAATCACCCTGTTTTGATCTCATTGGGGTGACATCTCCCGGTATGGCGCTCATTATAAAAGCAGTCGTTTTTGTAGGGGCATTGCTATGGAACAACTTCGCGCCGAACTCAGCCATCTGCTGGGAGAGAAATTAAGCCGCATGGAGTGCGTCAGTGAAAAACCTGATTCGGCGCTCTGGACGCTGTATGACAGCCGGGGAAACCCGATGCCACTGATGGCTAGAAGCTTTACCACCCCGGGGCTGGCACAACAGCTGGCGTGGAAAATCTCAATGCTCGCCCGCAGCGGCACGGTGCGCATGCCGGTGGTTTATGGCGTAATGACTCACGAAGAGCACCCCGGTCCTGACGTGTTGCTGATTGAACGTCTGCGCGGCGTGCCGGTTGAAGCACCTGCGCGCACGCCGGAGCGCTGGGAGCAGCTCAAAGATCAAATTGTTGAGGGGCTGCTCTCCTGGCATCGTCAGGATAGCCACGGCTGCGTGGGCACCGTCGACAGCACCCAGGAGAATATCTGGCCCTCCTGGTATCGTCAGCGCGTCGAAGTGCTCTGGACTACCCTCAATCAATATCAAAATACCGGCCTGACGATGCAGGATAAGCGCCTGCTGTTTCGCACCCGCGAATGCTTGCCCGCTCTGTTTGAAGGATTCAACGACAACTGCGTGTTGGTGCACGGCAGTTTTAACCTGCGCAGCATGCTGAAAGATGCCCGCAGCGATCAGCTGCTGGCGATGGTTGGCCCCGGCATTATGCTGTGGGCACCGCGAGAGTATGAACTCTTCCGCCTGGTGGATGGCCCGCAGGCGGAAGGGTTGCTGTGGCACTATTTACAGCGCGCGCCGGTTGCCGAGTCGTTTATCTGGCGGCGCTGGCTCTATCTGCTGTGGGACGAAGTGGCGCAGCTGGTGAATACCGGTCGCTTCAACCGTGCCAATGTCGATCTGGCCTCGAAATCACTGCTCCCCTGGCTGGCCTGAACTCCCTTTTAGCCACTGCCAGATGCGTCCCAGCGTCTCATAACCCACCCGGTCACTGTGCATCAGCCAGACCGGGGAAGGGATCACACGCTCCCACGGGTTAAGCGGTGAGTCGATGGCCAGCTGGTTTGCCGGCGCAGGCAGCGGTTTTAACCCAACGTGCTGGAAGAAGATCATTGCTCTCGGCAGATGCGACGCGGAGGTCACCAGCAGGAAAGGTGCATCGCCGATAGCCTGTTTCACCGCAGACGCTTCCTCTTCGGTATCCTTAGGCTGATCAAGGGTGATGATATCGCTGCGCGGCACGCCGAGGCTCTCGGCAACCCTGGCGCCCGCTTCTGCGGTGCTTACCGGGTTGGTTTTGGCCGCCGCGCCGGTAAAGATCATTTTTGCACCGGGATTAGCCCGCCATAAGCGGATACCTTCATTAAGCCGCGGCAAGCTGTTACTAATCAGGTTCGAACTTGGCGCCCAGGCGTCATTCCACGTATAACCACCGCCCAGCACAACGATATACTGCACCCGCTCGCTACCGTGCCAGGTCGGGTAGCTCTCTTCTATCGGTTTCAGCAGGCGATCCGCCACCGGCTGGATGCTTAAAAGCAGCAGTAAAAGCCAGCCGACGCTGATAAACACCTTGCCGGTTTTCTGCCAGCGGCTAAACCAGACCAGCGCAATTCCGGCCCCGATAACCAAAAGTAAAAGGGGTAACGGCAGCATCAGGCCACCAACGATTTTTTTCAGTGTGAAAAGCACTGTATCCGTCTCCTTTTTGAGCATACAGCAGGCGATTTCCGCGGATCTTACACCAGATAGGTTCATTATCGGCACGGCTGTGACAAAATAGCGCTTTTGCCAGGAGCGTAGGGCGGCTATGCAGGATCGCAATTTCGACGATATCGCCGAGAAATTCTCGCGCAACATTTACGGCACGACAAAAGGTCTGCTGCGTCAGGCGATCCTGTGGCAGGATCTTGATATATTACTGGCAGAAATGAATGACGGCCCGCTGCGCGTGCTTGACGCGGGCGGCGGCGAGGGGCAAACGGCGATCCGCATGGCGCAGCTTGGCCATCATGTGACCCTCTGCGATGTGTCGCAGGAGATGCTTAAACGCGCGCAGGCCGCGGCGGAAGAGAAAGGCATCAGCGGTAACATGCATTTTGTACACTGCCCGGTTCAGGATATTGCTCAGCATTTGGCATCGCCGGTTGATCTGATATTGTTCCATGCAGTTCTTGAATGGGTCGCCGATCCCGTCGCCGTGCTGCAAAAATTGTGGACGGTATTAAGGTCGGGCGGTGCGCTGTCGCTGATGTTTTACAATGCTGACGGCCTGCTGATGCATAACATGGTGGCAGGGAACTTTGACTATGTGCAGGTGGGGATGCCGAAGCGGAAGAAGCGTACGCTCTCCCCGGATTACCCGCGTGCGCCCGCCGAGGTTTATCGCTGGCTTGAGCAGATTGGCTGGCATATCACCGGCAAAACCGGCGTGCGTGTTTTCCATGACTATCTGCGCGACAAAACTCAGCAGCAGCGCAGTTTCGAGATGCTGCTGGAGCTGGAGACCCGCTACTGCCGGCAGGAACCCTATATTAGCCTCGGCCGTTATATCCACGTGACAGCCCGTAAGCCGCAAATCGATGGAAGGACAAACGATGAGTGAATTTTCCCAGACAGTCCCCGAACTGGTTGCCTGGGCCAGGAAAAATGATTTCTCCATCTCGCTGCCGGTCGACAGGCTCTCCTTTTTGCTGGCTGTCGCCACCCTTAACGGCGAGCGTCTTGATGGCGAAATGAGTGAAGGCGAGCTGGTTGACGCCTTTCGTCATGTGAGTGAAGCGTTTGAGCAAACCAGCGAAACCGTTAACCAGCGTGCAAACAACGCGATTAACGATATGGTGCGTCAGCGTTTGTTGAACCGCTTTACCAGCGAGCAGGCAGAGGGCAACGCCATCTACCGCCTCACGCCGCTGGGCATCGGTATTACCGATTACTATATTCGCCAGCGCGAGTTCTCCACGCTGCGCCTCTCGATGCAGCTCTCTATTGTGGCGGCTGAGTTGAAGCGCGCTGCCGATGCGGCAGAAGAGGGCGGGGATGAATTCCACTGGCACCGGAACGTCTTTGCGCCGCTGAAATACTCTGTTGCAGAGATTTTCGACAGCATCGATCTTACGCAGCGCATCATGGATGAGCAGCAGCAACAGGTGAAAGATGATATTGCCCAGTTGCTAAATAAGGACTGGCGCGCTGCCATCTCCAGCTGTGAGCTACTGCTCTCTGAAACCTCCGGTACGCTGCGCGAACTGCAGGATACGCTCGAAGCGGCAGGCGATAAGTTGCAAACCAACTTGCTGAGCATCCAGGAAGCGACCATGGGACGCGACGATCTCGAGTTCCTCGATCAACTGGTCTTTAACCTGCAAAGCAAGCTCGACCGTATTGTCAGCTGGGGGCAGCAGTCCATCGACCTGTGGATCGGTTACGACCGCCACGTGCATAAATTTATCCGTACCGCGATTGATATGGATAAAAACCGCGTCTTCGCCCAGCGTTTGCGCCAGTCGGTGCAGAGCTATTTCGACGCACCGTGGACGTTGACCCACGCCAGCGCCGACCGCTTGCTGGATATGCGCGATGAAGAGATGGCGCTGCGCGACGAAGAGGTGACCGGTGAGCTGCCAACGGAGATGGAGTTCGAGGAGTTTAACGAGATTCGCGAACAGCTCGCGGCGCTGATCGAACGGCAGCTGGCTATCTATAAAACCAAAGGTGTGCCGCTCGATCTCGGCCTTGTGGCCCGCGAGTATCTGGCGCAATACCCGCGCGCGCGTCATTTTGACATCGCGCGCATCGTAGTTGATCAGGCGGTACGCCTCGGCGTAGCGCAAGCAGATTTCACCGGCCTGCCGCCGAAATGGCAGCCGATTAATGATTACGGAGCCAAGGTACAGGCGCATGTCATCGACAAATATTGAACAAGTGATGCCGGTTAAACTGGCACAAGCGTTGGCAAACCCGCTGTTTCCGGCGCTGGATAGCGCACTGCGCTCAGGGCGGCATATTGGCCTCGACGAGCTGGATAATCACGCCTTTTTGATGGATTTCCAGGAGTATCTCGAGGAGTTCTACGCCCGTTATAACGTGGAGCTGATTCGCGCGCCGGAAGGTTTCTTCTATCTGCGCCCGCGCTCCACCACCCTCATCCCGCGCTCGGTGCTCTCTGAGCTGGATATGATGGTCGGCAAAATTCTGTGCTACCTCTATCTCAGCCCGGAGCGTCTGGCTAACGAGGGGATTTTTACCCAGCAGGAGCTCTATGACGAGCTGCTGTCGCTGGCGGATGAAAACAAGCTGTTGAAGCTGGTGAACAACCGCTCAACCGGCTCCGATCTCGACCGTCAGAAGCTGCAGGAAAAGGTGCGTTCCTCCCTCAACCGTCTGCGCCGTCTCGGCATGATCTGGTTTATGGGCAATGACAGCAGCAAGTTCCGCATCACCGAATCGGTGTTCCGCTTCGGGGCCGATGTGCGTTCGGGTGACGATGCGCGTGAAGCGCAGCTGCGCATGATCCGCGACGGTGAAGCGATGCCTGTGGAAAATCACCTGCAGCTCAATGATGAGCCTGAAGAGAACCAGCCGGACAGCTCGGAGGATGAGTAATGATTGATCGCGGTAAATTTCGTTCGCTTACGCTGATTAACTGGAACGGCTTTTTTGCCCGCACCTTTGATCTCGACGAGCTGGTCACCACCCTTTCAGGCGGTAACGGGGCCGGGAAATCGACCACCATGGCGGCGTTTGTCACGGCGCTGATCCCGGATCTGACGCTGCTGCACTTCCGTAACACCACCGAAGCGGGCGCAACTTCAGGCTCACGCGATAAGGGTCTGCACGGCAAACTGAAAGCCGGGGTCTGTTATTCGGTGCTGGATGTGATCAACTCCCGCAACCAGCGCGTGCTGGTTGGCGTGCGTTTGCAGCAGGTCGCCGGTCGCGATCGCAAAGTGGACATTAAACCTTTTGCCATTCAGGGCTTGCCAACTTCGGTGCTGCCAACGCAGCTGCTGACGGAAACCCTCAATGAGCGCCAGGCGCGTGTCCTGACGCTGCAGGAAGTGAAAGATAAGCTCGACGCGATGGAAGGGGTGCAGTTTAAGCAGTTCAACTCCATCACCGATTACCACTCGCTGATGTTCGATCTGGGGATCGTAGCGCGTCGTCTGCGCTCCGCCTCCGATCGCAGCAAGTTCTACCGCCTGATTGAAGCCTCGCTCTATGGCGGGATCTCCAGCGCCATTACGCGCTCCCTGCGCGACTACTTGCTGCCAGAAAACAGCGGGGTGCGTAAAGCGTTTCAGGATATGGAAGCGGCGCTGCGCGAAAACCGCATGACGCTGGAGGCGATCCGCGTTACCCAGTCCGACCGCGATCTCTTTAAACATCTGATCAGCGAAGCCACCGATTACGTGGCGGCAGACTATATGCGCCACGCCAATGAGCGTCGGGTGCATCTGGATAAAGCGCTGGAGTATCGCCGCGATCTCTTTACCTCACGCAAGCAGCTTGCCGCCGAGCAGTATAAGCATGTCGATATGGCGCGCGAGCTGGCGGAACATAGCGGTGCGGAAGGGGATCTGGAGGCCGATTACCAGGCCGCCAGCGATCACTTAAACCTCGTGCAGACCGCGCTGCGTCAGCAGGAGAAGATTGAGCGCTACGAAGCCGATCTGGAAGAGTTGCAGATCCGCCTCGAAGAGCAGCAGGAAGTGGTGGCCGAAGCCGCCGAGCGCCAGGAAGATAACGAAGCCCGTGCCGAAGCGGCCGAGCTGGAAGTGGATGAACTGAAAAATCAGCTTGCGGACTACCAGCAGGCGCTGGACGTTCAGCAAACCCGCGCGATCCAGTACAACCAGGCTCTGCAGGCGCTGGAGCGGGCGAAAACGCTTTGCCACCTGCCGGATCTGACCATTGAAAGCGCCGATGAGTGGCTGGAGACCTTCCAGGCCAAAGAGCAGGAAGCAACCGAGAAACTGCTGTCGCTGGATCAAAAAATCAGCGTCGCGCAAACGGCGCACAGCCAGTTTGAGCAGGCCTATCAGCTGGTGGCCGCCATTAATGGCCCGCTGGCGCGTAATGAAGCCTGGAGCGTGGCGCGTGAATTACTGCGCGATGCGGTTAACCAGCGCCATCTGGCGGAGCAGGTTCAGCCGCTGCGCATGCGTCTGACGGAGCTGGAGCAGCGCCTGCGCGAGCAGCAAGACGCCGAGCGCCTGCTGGCGGAGTTCTGCAAACGACAGGGTAAACAGATTGATGCCGAGGAGCTGGAAGCGCTGCATCAGCAGCTGGAAGCGCAGATTGCCGCGCTCTCAGACAACGTTTCTGCTGCCGGTGAGCAGCGTATGGCGCTGCGCCAGGAGCTGGAGCAGTTACAGTCGCGCATTCAGACCCTTACCAAACGCGCGCCGATCTGGCTGGCGGCGCAGAACAGCCTGTCGCAGCTGTGTGAACAGAGCGGCGAGCAGTTTGAGTCGGGCCAGGATGTTACCGAGTATCTGCAACAGCTGCTGGAGCGCGAGCGCGAAGCTATCGTTGAGCGCGATGAGATCGGTGCACGTAAGCGCGCGGTCGATGATGAGATCGAGCGTTTAAGCCAGCCGGGCGGTGCGGAAGATCAGCGCCTCAATGCGCTGGCCGAACGCTTTGGCGGCGTCCTGCTTTCGGAAATTTATGATGACGTTAGCCTCGAAGATGCCCCTTACTACTCGGCGCTGTATGGCCCGTCACGCCACGCTATCGTGGTGCCGGATCTCTCGCTAGTCGCCGGGATGCTCGAAGGGCTGGAGGATTGCCCGGAAGATCTCTATCTGATCGAAGGGGATCCGCAATCCTTCGATGACAGCGTCTTCAGCGTGGATGAGCTGGAAAAAGCGGTAGTGGTGAAAATCGCCGACCGCCAGTGGCGCTACTCCCGCTTCCCGACGCTGCCGATCTTTGGCCGTGCCGCGCGTGAAAGCCGGATTGAAAGCCTGCACGCCGAGCGGGAAACGCTGGCGGAACGTTTCGCCACCCTGTCGTTTGATGTGCAGAAAACCCAGCGTCTGCATCAGGCCTTCAGCCGCTTTATCGGCAGCCATATTGGCGTGGCGTTTGACGACGATCCGGAAGCGGAGATCCGCACCCTCAACAGCCGCCGCGGCGAGCTTGAGCGGGCTATCAGCAATCATGAAAATGATAACCAGCAGAATCGCGTTCAGTTCGAGCAGGCGAAAGAGGGCGTGGCCCAGCTTAACCGCCTGCTGCCGCGCCTGAGCCTGCTGGCGGATGAGACCCTCGCCGATCGCGTCGATGAGATCCAGGAGCGGCTGGATGAAGCGCAGGAAGCCGCGCGCTTTATTCAGCAGTTCGGCAATCAGCTGGCGAAGCTTGAACCGATGGTTTCCGTATTGCAGAGCGATCCGGAGCAGTTTGAACAGCTCAAAGCCGACTACGCCGCGTCGCAGCAGGTGCAGCGTGATGCGCGCCAGCAGGCTTTCGCGCTGGCGGAAGTGGTTCAACGCCGGGCGCACTTCAGCTACTCCGACTCCGCCGAGATGTTTAACGGCAATAACGATCTTAATGAGAAGCTGCGCCAGCGTCTGGAGCAGGCTGAAGCGGAGCGTACCCGTGCGCGCGAAGCGATGCGCAGCCATGCCGCGCAGTACGGTCAGTACAACCAGGTGCTGGCCTCGCTGAAGAGTTCGTTTGATACCAAAAAAGAGCTGCTTAACGACCTGCAAAAAGAGTTACAGGATATCGGCGTGCGCGCCGACAGCGGGGCAGAGGAGCGGGCGCGTCAGCGTCGTGACGAACTGCATGCCCAGCTCTCCGGCAACCGCTCGCGCCGCAATCAGCTGGAAAAAGCGCTCACCTTCTGTGAGGCCGAGATGGATAACCTGACGCGCAAGTTACGCCGTCTGGAGCGCGATTATCACGAAATGCGTGAGCAGGTGGTGAGCGCGAAAGCGGGCTGGTGCGCGGTGATGCGCATGGTGAAAGATAACGGCGTTGAGCGTCGTCTCCACCGTCGCGAACTGGCTTACCTTTCTGCGGACGAGCTGCGCTCCATGTCGGATAAGGCCCTTGGTGCCCTGCGCCTGGCGGTGTCGGATAATGAACACCTGCGCGATGTGCTGCGCATGTCGGAAGATCCGAAACGCCCGGAGCGTAAAATCCAGTTCTTTGTCGCGGTCTACCAGCATCTGCGCGAACGTATCCGTCAGGATATTATTCGCACCGACGATCCGGTAGAGGCGATTGAGCAGATGGAGATTGAGCTAAGCCGCCTGACGGAAGAGCTCACCTCGCGCGAGCAGAAGCTGGCGATCAGCTCCCGCAGCGTGGCGAATATTATTCGCAAAACCATTCAGCGCGAGCAGAACCGTATCCGTATGCTCAACCAGGGTTTGCAGAGCGTCTCGTTCGGCCAGGTCAACAGCGTGCGCTTAAACGTGAACGTGCGGGAGACCCACGCCACGCTGCTCAATGTGCTTTCAGAGCAGCACGAGCAGCATCAGGATCTGTTTAACAGCAGCCGCCTGACCTTCTCGGAAGCGCTGGCGAAGCTCTATCAGCGCCTGAACCCGCAAATCGATATGGGGCAGCGCACGCCGCAGACCATTGGCGAAGAGCTGCTCGACTACCGCAACTATCTGGAGATGGAAGTGGAAGTCAACCGTGGCTCCGACGGCTGGCTGCGCGCCGAGTCGGGGGCATTGTCGACCGGGGAAGCGATCGGTACCGGGATGTCCATTCTGGTGATGGTGGTGCAGAGCTGGGAAGATGAAGCCCGCCGCCTGCGCGGCAAGGATATCTCGCCGTGTCGCCTGCTGTTCCTTGATGAAGCGGCGCGTCTTGATGCCCGCTCTATCGCCACACTGTTCGAGCTGTGTGAGCGTCTGGAGATGCAGCTGATTATCGCCGCGCCGGAGAACATCAGCCCGGAGAAAGGCACTACCTACAAGCTGGTGCGTAAAGTGGTGCAGAATCAGGAACATGTGCATGTTGTCGGCCTGCGTGGCTTTGCTCCGCAGCTGCCGGAAACGCTCCCCGGGACGGCGGACGTTTCCTAATCGCAGCACAATATATAAAGAGCGGCCTCAGTGCCGCTCTTTTTGTTTTCTGAAAAAGATTGCCAGTCGGCGTTTAATCTTTAAACTTCTTTACAGTAGGTCAGACAAATGTTTTTTTGTCTTTATATACTGAGAAAAAGGTGACATTTAGTCACATGTAAGGTGAGAACAGGGGGCAGGGATGTTGCTTTTGAAGTCGTATGGTCGTCGAATGTCGGCGTTGAGTTTGTGCCTGGCATTCGCATTCGCTCCGCTGTTTAATGCGCAGGCCGATGAGCCTGAAGTTGTACCGGTTGATACCTCGGCGACGCCGGGCGATCAACCCACCCTATTACCGCAGCCGCTGGAGCAATCTCCGGCGACGGCGATGATGATCGGTGTGAAACCCTATCCGAACGGTGTCTCGGTTGCCGAAGTACGGGCACAGCTGCAATCTCAGCTGCCAGCAAACTGGGCGCCTGTCTATATGGATCAGCTCGCGGCGCTCTATGCTGCACGCGGCCAGAAGCCGATGTGGGATAACCGCGAAGCAGTTCAAGCTTTCCAGCAGCAGCTGGCGGAAGTGGCGATTGGCGGCTTTCAGCCGCAATTTACCACCTGGGTCGAACTGCTGACCAACCCGGATGTGACCGGCATGGCGCGGGATGTTGTACTCTCCGACGCGATGATGGGTTACCTGCAATTTGTGGCCGGTATCCAGGCGAAGGGTCAGCGCTGGCTCTATAGCGATAAACCTTATACGCTCGCGACACCCGCTATTTCGGTGATCAACCAGTGGCAATCTGCGCTGGATAACGGCTCCCTGCCTGCTTTTATTGCCACGCTGGCACCGCATCACCCGCAATATACGGCGATGCACCAATCCTTGTTGACGCTGGTGGCAGATTCACGCCCGTGGCCGGAGATGACCGGTACAGCGTCACTGCGCCCGGGACAGTGGAGCAATGACGTTCCGGCGCTGCGTGAGATCCTGCAGCGCAACGGCATGCTGGAGAGCGGCGCAGAGATAGCGCTGCCGGATGGCAATGCCACGGTCAGCACCTCGGCAGAGCCGGCACCTAAGAAAAAGCCCGCCGCGCGTGAGGCCTATGACCGCACGCTGGTTGAGGCGGTAAAACGTTTTCAGGCCTGGCAGGGTTTACACGCTGATGGCGTGATCGGTAAAAGCACGCGCGACTGGCTGAACGTCACGCCTGCGCAGCGCGCCGGTCTGCTGGCGCTCAATATTCAGCGTCTGCGCCTGCTGCCCTCGACGCTTTCGACCGGCATTATGGTTAATATTCCGGAGTATTCGCTGGTCTACTACCTCAACGGCAATGAAGTGCTGTCGTCGAGAGTGATTGTCGGTCGCCCGGATCGCAAAACGCCGATGATGAGCAGCGCGCTTAATAATGTTGTGGTTAACCCGCCGTGGAACGTGCCGCCGACGCTGGCGCGCAAAGATATCCTGCCGAAGTTGTGGAACGATCCCACCTACCTTGAGCGCCATGGTTACACCGTGCTGCGCGGCTGGAACAGCAAAGAGCCGATCGATCCCACAATGGTTGACTGGGCGACGATTACGCCATCTAACTTGCCTTTCCGTTTTCAGCAGGCACCTGGCGTGACCAACTCGCTTGGGCGTTATAAGTTCAATATGCCGAGTTCTGACGCGATTTACCTGCATGACACGCCGAACCACGCTCTGTTCCAGAAACAGGCCCGTGCGCTTAGCTCCGGCTGCGTGAGGGTGAATAAATCCTCTGAGCTTGCCAATATGCTGTTGCAGGATGCGGGCTGGAGCGATACGCGTATTTCGGATGCGTTAAAGCAGGGCGATACGCGCTACGTCAATATTCGCCACGATATTCCGGTCAATCTTTACTATTTGACCGCGTTCGTTGGCGCGGATGGACGCACGCAATACCGCACAGATATTTACAATTATGATCTGACGGCGCGCACCGGTGCGCTTGTTCTGGCGAAAGCTGAAAAATTAATCAGGTAAATGAAGCAGTTTGCGATTTTCCGTTGTCATAGTGACAGGCAATTCCCGGGTAGTTCAGGCTACAGAGCCCGGGATTGCTGGGGAGAGGCCGCCTTGACGCGGCGTTTGATGCCCGGTAAGGTGCCTCTCGTGCGCTAAAGCAGTGCATAAAAATCGTTCAATGCACTTTTTCTGTAGATCTGATTATCATGGATAAATTTGACGCTAATCGCCGCAAATTGCTGGCGTTGGGTGGAGCCACACTCGGTGTTGCTCTGCTGCCCACTCCCGCTTTTGCAACGCTCTCCACGCCGCGCCCGCGTATTTTAAGACTTAATAATCTTAATACCGGGGAGTCTATTAAAGCTGAGTTCTTTGATGGTAGAGGCTATATTCAGGATGAATTAGCAAAACTCAACCATTTCTTCCGTGATTACCGCGCAAATAAAATTACGCACATGGATCCTCAGCTATTTGATCACCTGTTCCGCCTGCAAGGCCTGTTAGGCACGAATAAACCTGTCCAACTCATCTCCGGTTATCGCTCTGTTGATACCAATAATGAGCTGCGTGCTCATAGCCGCGGTGTGGCGAAAAAAAGCTATCACACCAAAGGCCAGGCGATGGATTTCCATATTGAAGGGATTTCCCTGAGTAATATTCGCAAAGCTGCGTTATCTCTGCGCGCGGGTGGTGTAGGATACTACCCCAAAAGCAATTTTGTGCATATTGACACCGGGCCGGTAAGGCACTGGTAAAACTCAGTCTGAGCTACAGGAGCAGTATGAACTATCGTATTATTCCGGTTACCGCGTTCTCCCAGAATTGTTCGCTAATCTGGTGTGAACAGACGCAAGTTGCTGCCGTGGTTGATCCCGGTGGCGATGCAGAGCGCATTATTCAGGAAGTGGATGCGTGTGGTGTGACGGTGACGCAAATCCTGCTGACGCATGGTCATCTCGATCATGTTGGTGCGGCGGCGGAACTGGCGCAGCATTATGGTGTGCCGATTATCGGCCCGGAAAAAGAAGATGAGTTCTGGCTACAGGGATTACCGGCGCAGAGCCGCATGTTTGGCCTCGAAGATTGCCAGCCGCTGACGCCCGATCGTTGGTTAAATGAAGGCGACAGCGTAGCCGTAGGCAATATCAGCCTGCAGGTGCTGCACTGTCCGGGACATACACCGGGGCATATCGTCTTTTTTGACGCGCAGTCACGTTTGCTGATCTCTGGCGACGTGGTCTTTAAAGGCGGCGTAGGACGCAGCGATTTCCCGAAAGGGGATCACGCGCAACTGATTCACTCCATCAAGCATAAGCTGTTGCCGCTTGGTGATGACGTGACCTTTATTCCGGGTCACGGGCCACTCTCGACATTGGGGAATGAGCGGTTGCACAACCCGTTCCTGCAAGATGAACAACCGGTGTGGTAAACAAAAAAGGGTCGCGTAAGCGACCCTTTTTACTTCCTGCGTCTTGCTTACAGGACGGCGACAATCGCCTCGCACAGCGGTGCCATATTATCTGGCGTCATGCCGGCGACGTTGATACGCCCGGAAGCCACGGCATAGATGCCGAACTCTTCACGCAGGCGCAGCACCTGCTCTTTGGTCAGGCCGCTGAATGAGAACATGCCATTCTGGCGGGTGATAAAGCTAAAGTCGCGGTTCGCGCCTTTCTCCTGCAGCGTATTCACAAACAGCAGACGCATACGCTGGATGCGCTGGCGCATGTCGGTCAGCTCCTGCTCCCAGATCGCACGCAGGGCAGTGTTGCTGAGGATGGTTGCAACCACTGACGCGCCGTGGGCTGGCGGGTTGGAGTAGTTCGCGCGGATCACCGATTTCATCTGGCTGAATGCGCGATCGGCAGTATCTGCATCGGCGCAGACCAGCGTACAGGCACCTACACGCTCGTTGTAGAGGCCGAAGTTTTTCGAGTAGGAACTGGCGACCAGCAGCTCTTTATGCAGCGCAGCGAAGGCACGCAGCCCCTCAGCATCCTCTTCCAGACCGCGAGCGAAACCCTGATAGGCGAAATCGAACAGCGGCAGCCATCCTTTCTCTACAGAGCGCTTCGCCAGCGTCTCCCACTGCTCCAGCGTCGGATCGATACCGGTCGGGTTGTGGCAGCAGCCGTGGAACAGTACTACGTCGCCAGCCTGCGCCTGCTCAAGGCTGGCCAGCAGGCCTTCAAAATCGAGGGTATGGTTCTGTGCATCGTAGTAAGCGTATTCGCACACTTCCAGGCCAGCGGAGTTAAATACGCCTTTATGGTTCGGCCAGCTCGGGTTGCTGACCCAGACGCGTTTTACGCTGGTGTTTTTGGCGAGGAAATCTGCGGCAACGCGCAGACCGCCGGTGCCGCCTGGGGTTTGTGCCGTCCGTGCGCGTTTGTCATTGATAATGGCGCTGCCTTTGCCGAAGAGTAACTCCTGGGTGCAGCGGCCAAATTCTGGAATGCCGTCGATGCCGAGGTAGTTTTTGGTGGCTTCGTTTTCCAGCAGATAGAGCTCTGCTTTCTTCACGCTGGTCAGCACCGGCGTCTTACCGGTTTCATCTTTATAGACACCGATGCCTAAGTTAATTTTGTGCGGGCGTTCATCGGCGCGAAACAGATCGGCCAGGCCCAGAATAGGGTCGGCAGGGGCAGCGGTAATATTCTCAAACATGACGAGGTTCCATTTTGATGACAGAAGGGAATTCCGTTATCAGGTTAACGGCTGGCAGGGGAATTGCCAACCGTTTGCAATAAAAAGCGCGACGCTTTTCAAAAGTCGTCGCGCTTTTTGCCGCAGGCATAAAAAAACAGGGCCGAAGCCCTGTTTTAAATGCCTATAACAGTCGAGGGTGACTGATTAGAACTGGTAAACGAGACCCACTGCTACGGTGTCGTCAGAACCTACGCCCAGTTTGTTGTCTTTATCAATCTGGTTGATGATGTAGTCAACATAGGTGGACATATTTTTGTTGAAGTAGTAGGTTGCGCCCACTTCGATGTAGTTGATGTAATCTGCGCTGCCTACGCCTGCAACGTCTTTCGCTTTAGATTTGTAGTAAGCGATGGACGGACGTAGACCGAAGTCAAATTGGTACTGTGCAACAACGGAGAAGTCCTGAGTTTTATTCAGGTAACCGTTGCGCTCAACGGTGCTGCCCGCAGGGGTAGTATTCAGGCGGGTTGCGTTGCGGGTTTCACCGTACAGAGCTGCCAGGTAGATATTGTTCGCATCATATTTCAGACCCGTTGCCCACTGCTCAGCTTTTTTACCAGCTGCGCCATAACCAGTCGCAGATGCGTCGTGGGTTTCCTGTGCATTGGTACGATCCGCTGCGCCGTAAGCACCAACAACGCCGAAGCCGTCGAAGTCATAGCTCAGAGAGGTCGCCCAGCCGTCGCCGTTGGAACGAGTGATATCATCTGCAGAACCTTGGGCATTCGCACGCTCGTTTTTGCCCAGGTACTGTACGCCGAAGTTCAGGCCATCAACCAGGCCGAAGAAGTTGCTGTTACGGTAAGTCGCCAGACCACCGTTACGACCGGAGAAGAAGTTATCGCTGTTGCTGGTGTCGCCACCGAACTCTGGCAGCATATCGGTTACGCCGATTGCATCGTATACCAGGCCGTAGTTACGACCGTAGTCGAAAGAGCCCGCGTCGCCGAATTTCAGACCAGCGAAGGCCAGACGAGTTTTGTTGCCCTTCTGAGCATCGGTGCCGCCTTCAGAGTTGTTACCCTGGAAGTTATATTCCCACTGGCCGTAACCGGTCACCTGGTCATTGATTTTAGTTTCGCCTTTGAAGCCCAGACGAGCGTATGTTTTGTCGCCGTTGCCAGCATAACCGTTAGCGCCATTATCTTTGGTGAAGTAGTGCAAACCAACTGCTTTACCGTAGATATCAACTTTGTTGCCATCTTTGTTATAGATCTCAGCAGCGTTAGCTGCGCCCGCTACGAGCAGGGCAGGGATAACCACTGCCAGGATATTGCGCTTCATCATTATTTATTACCCTCATTGGTTTTTTTTGGACACCTGCCACTGCCGCCGTGTAAATCCGTCAAAAAAAATTTACGGAACTACAGATGAGAGTTTGGTGTCTTTCTGTGTCTGAGAGGCATCTTTCCAAACAAGTAAACGTTTCGCTAGCCTGAAAGTGCTACAAATGTCTTAAATAAGTAACAAGAAGAAATATTGTGTAATAATTTGTGAATTTGACGGAACTTTGTGAACCATCTCTAAATTCCGCAGTTGCCGCTTAAAAAATCAGCGCTACCTTTCCTATTTATATGAATTACTTATATTTAATTGAGATAAAGGCATACCTTATGCACAAAAGCGGCAGATAAGGCTTTTTCTTATATTTGTATTTAGACGTCCAGATAGCTGTGCTAATTTTAACCAAATGTGCTAATCATTCGAATGAAACACTTTGAAATATTCACGTCCGTGATTTTTGTTGCGAAGCAATTCAGGCGTAAAAAAACGCAAAGAAACGTATAAAGGGCGATTTATCAGGTGGGGTAAAGTGTGACCGCGTTAACAAAAGTTGACAGCAGATAATAAAAAGGCCAGCAATTATGCTGGCCTTGTTTGACATTGACGCAATCAGAAGGTTGCGTTGCGCGGCGTACGCGGGAACGGGATCACATCGCGAACGTTCTGCACGCCAGTAACATAGGCGATCAAACGCTCAAAGCCGAGACCAAAACCGGCATGCGGTACGGTGCCGTAGCGGCGCAGATCGCGATACCACCAGTAGTCCTCTTTGTTGAGCCCCATTTCAGCCATACGCGCGTCCAGCACGTCGAGACGCTCTTCACGCTGCGAGCCGCCGATGATTTCGCCGATGCCCGGTGCCAGCACGTCCATCGCCGCCACGGTTTTACCGTCATCATTAAGGCGCATATAGAACGCTTTAATCTCTTTCGGGTAGTTTTTAACGACAACCGGCGCTTTGAAGTGCTTCTCAGCCAGATAGCGTTCGTGTTCGGACGCGAGATCGACACCCCAGTAAACCGGGTTTTCGAACTTCTCACCGCACTTCTCAAGGATCGCCACCGCATCGGTGTAATCGACCTGCGCGAAGTCAGCCGCGATAAAGCGCTCAAGACGACCGATTGCATCTTTATCAACGCGTTCAGCGAAGAATTGCAGATCGTCCAGACGCTCTTCCAGCACTGCTTTAAAGGCATACTTCAGCATCGCTTCAGCCAGACGGGCGTTATCGTCGAGGTTAGCAAAGGCGATCTCCGGCTCCAGCATCCAGAACTCCGCCAGGTGGCGGCTGGTGTTGGAGTTTTCCGCGCGGAAAGTCGGGCCAAAGGTATAAACCTTTGAGAGCGCGCAGGCATAGGTCTCTGCGTTCAACTGACCGGAAACCGTCAGGAACGCCTCTTTGCCAAAGAAGTCTTTATCGTAATCAACTTTGCCTTCAGCGTTACGCGGCAGGTTTTCCATATCCAGCGTCGAGACGCGGAACATTTCGCCAGCGCCTTCGGTATCTGAGGCGGTGATCAGCGGAGAAGAGACCCAGAAGAAGCCCTGCTCGTCAAAGAAGCGGTGCAGCGCCTGCGCCAGCGTATGACGAACGCGCGCGACGGCGCCGATCAGGTTGGTGCGCGGGCGCAGGTGTGCGACTTCACGCAGATATTCGATGCTGTGACGTTTTGCCGCCATCGGGTAGGTGTCCGGATCTTCAACCCAGCCGGTCACTTCTACGGATGTTGCCTGGATCTCCAGGCTCTGACCTTCGCCCGGCGAGGCCACAACTTTGCCGGTAACCACAACCGAGCAACCGGTGGTCAGATGCAAAACGTCATCATTGTAATTGGGCAGAGAATTATTAATAACGGCCTGTACAGGATTAAAGCAGGAGCCGTCATAAACGGCGAGGAAGGAGATACCAGCTTTAGAATCTCGGCGGGTGCGCACCCATCCGCGAACCGTCACTTCACTGTCAACGGCAACGCGACCATGGAATACGTCGGCTACAGGCACAACGCTCATAATATTCTCTCTATTAATAGTCGGAAAAAATAAACACTTGTCCACCCGAAATGGGCGGGATCACCTATGTTACCTGGCGAGCGCCATCAGACAAGCAGAATTCGCAGGCAGCATTAATAATTTGTCATGAAAAAAGGGAGCCGACTGGCTCCCTGATGATTAACTCGCCTTTCGCACCTGCGGCAGGTCGAAGGCCTCGCGCAGCGCGCGGACGAACGCTTTGTCATGGCAAATCGTTTTGCCAGGGCTATCGGATAATTTCGCCACCGGTTTACCGTTACACTCCACCAGCTTAATCACGATATTGAGCGGCTTAACGCCCGGAATATCGCAGGTGAGTCGCGTACCGATGCCGAAGCCAAGCTGGATACGCGAGGCGAAATGGCGGTAGAGATCCAGCGCTTTATTGAGATCGAGGTTATCGGAGAAGACCAGCGTTTTCGACAACGGATCGATACCAAGCTTTTCATAATGGGCAATCGCTTTCTCGCCCCACTCTGCGGGATCGCCAGAATCATGGCGCAGCCCCTGATAGCGGGTAGCGAACTCCGGGCCGAAATCGCGCAGGAAGGCATCCATGGTGATGCAGTCCGTCAGGGCGATACCGAGTTTATCCGGGTACTCAGCAAGCCAGGCAGCCAGCGCGGCACGCTGGCTGGTCGCCAGATCGGGGCTAATCTGCTGATGTGCCTGGAACCACTCATGGGCCTGCGTACCCATCGGCGTCAGCGACAGGCGACGAGCGAGATCGTAATTGCTGGTGCCAACGAACCACGGCTCCTGTTTAAGCCGCTCAACAATTGCTTGCTGGACGTCGGCAGAGAAGCGACGGCGGGTACCGAAATCCATCAGCCGGAAACCGGACATATCCATCGAGGCGGTGCGCGCAGCGAAATCTGCCAGTTTACTCTCCAGATGCAGCAGGGCCTGCTGGACGCCCGCTTCAGGCGAGCGACAGCGGTGCACCACTTCGCTAATCAGCGCCAGCAGCGGGACTTCCCACATAATCACCTCGCGCCACGGGCCGGAGAGGCGAATTGAGAGCTTGCCATTATCGTTGCTGATGGTGACCTGCTGCGGATCGTAACGGAAGTTACGCAGCCAGGCGAGGTAGTCGGGTTTGAAGAAGGGCAGGCCGGAGAGCCAGAGGAATTCGTCATCCTGCAAGCGCAGATGGCGCATCGCATCAACCTGCTCGCGGATCGCGTCGGCATAAATGCCCAGCAGATCGTCGCCGCGACAGCGAAATTCCGCCGAGACATGCACATCATAGTAGTGATGGAACACCGCTTGCTGCATGTGCAGTTTGTAGGCATCGGTATCCAGCAGCGTTTGCAGACCAGAAAAAGCGAGTTGAGTCATGGCGCGCAGTAGCATCCTCTTACAGGAGCGTTTAGTAGATTAAACAAAGCAAGTAAGTCGCTGGAGTATACCTTGTTTACTCATTTAGTGAACCCCATCACACCATATCGTCGAAAAAGGGTCGATGGCTTTTCGTGCCCACTGTTATAAAAATGTAGCAGACAGAGCTTTTCCCTCTGAAAAGATAAACATTCTGCGTGGCGCGTTTGTAGCAACCGGAATAGACTGGAACCGTAACCAACAGAAGATGCTAAAGGTTTTTTATGACACAACAGCCACAAGCCAAATACCGCCACGATTACCGTGCGCCGGACTACCTGATTAGTGATATTGACTTGACCTTCGACCTTGACGCCGCGAAAACCGTCGTCACTGCGCTGAGCAACGTGTCACGCCAAAGCGCCTCTGCTGCGCCGCTGCGCCTGGATGGCGGCGATCTGACCCTTATCTCCCTGCATATTAATGACCAACCCTGGACGAACTATAAAGAAGAGGGCGGTCAGCTGGTGCTCGACGGTCTGCCGGACCGTTTTACCTTACGCATCGTTAATGAGATCAGCCCGGCGGCGAATACCGCGCTCGAAGGACTCTATCAATCCGGTGAAGCACTCTGTACCCAGTGTGAAGCGGAAGGGTTCCGTCATATCACCTGGTATCTCGATCGCCCGGACGTGCTGGCGCGCTTTACTACCAAACTGATTGCCGATAAAGCCCGTTACCCGTTCCTACTCTCTAACGGCAACCGTATCGATCAGGGCGAGCTGGACAATGGTCGTCACTGGGTGCAGTGGCAGGATCCGTTCCCAAAACCCTGCTACCTCTTTGCGCTGGTGGCCGGTGATTTTGATGTGCTGCGCGATACCTTTACTACCCGTTCCGGTCGTGAAGTGGCACTGGAGCTCTATGTTGATCGCGGGAATCTTGACCGCGCGCCGTGGGCGATGACCTCGCTGAAAAATTCAATGAAGTGGGACGAGCAGCGTTTCGGTCTGGAGTACGATCTCGACATCTATATGATCGTGGCCGTCGACTTCTTCAATATGGGCGCGATGGAGAACAAAGGGCTGAATATCTTCAACTCCAAATATGTTCTCGCCCGCACCGATACCGCCACCGATAAAGATTATCTCGATATCGAGCGCGTGATTGGACATGAATATTTCCATAACTGGACCGGTAACCGCGTCACCTGCCGCGACTGGTTCCAGCTGAGCCTGAAAGAGGGGCTGACAGTGTTCCGCGATCAGGAGTTCAGCTCCGATCTCGGCTCCCGCGCCGTTAACCGCATTAATAATGTACGCACCATGCGCGGCATGCAGTTCGCCGAAGATGCCAGCCCGATGGCGCACCCGATTCGTCCTGAAAAAGTTATTGAGATGAATAACTTCTACACCCTGACGGTGTACGAAAAAGGGGCGGAGGTGATCCGCATGCTGCACACCCTGCTGGGGGAAGAGAACTTCCAGAAAGGGATGCAGCTCTATTTTGAGCGCCATGACGGCAGCGCGGCGACCTGCGATGATTTTGTTCAGGCGATGGAAGATGCGTCCAATATCGACCTCTCCCATTTCCGCCGCTGGTATAGCCAGGCCGGCACGCCGATTGTTTCGGTGCAGGATGATTACAACCCGAACACCGAGCAGTACACGCTGACCATCAGCCAGCGCACCCCGCCAACGGCGGAGCAGCAGGAGAAGCTGCCGCTGCATATTCCGTTTGATATCGAACTTTACGATAACGAAGGGAAAGTGATCCCGCTGCAGAAAGAGGGCCACCCGGTACACAACGTGCTAAATGTGACGCAGACGGAGCAGACCTTTGTGTTTGATAACGTCTACTTCCAGCCTGTCCCGTCTCTGCTGCGTGATTTCTCCGCACCGGTGAAGCTGGAGTATAAGTGGAGCGATCAGCAGCTGACGTTCCTGATGCGCCATGCGAAGAACGACTTCGCGCGCTGGGATGCGGCGCAGAGCCTGCTGGCGACACATATCAAGCTGAACGTTGCGCGTCATCAGCAGGGGCTGGCGCTCTCGCTGCCGCTGCATGTTGCCGATGCGTTCCGCGCGATCCTGCTCGATGATCAGATCGATCCGGCACTCGCCGCCGAGATCCTGACCCTGCCGTCGGTCAATGAGATTGCCGAGTTGTTCGACATCATCGATCCGGTGGCTATCGCTGCCGTTCGTGAAGCGCTGACCCGCACGCTGGCCACCGAACTGGCAGACGAATTCCTCGCGGTCTACAACGCCCATAAACTCGACAGCTATCGTGTGGAGCATGAGGATATTGGCAAGCGCTCCCTGCGCAATACCTGCCTGCGTTATCTCGCCTTTGGCGATGCGCAGCTGGCAGATAAACTGGTCAGCCAGCAGTATCACGAGGCGGATAATATGACTGATGCGCTGGCCGCGCTCGCGGCGGCGGTTGCCGCCCAGTTGCCTGGCCGCGATCTGCTGATGCAGGAGTATGATGACAAGTGGCATCAGGACGGTCTGGTGATGGATAAGTGGTTTATTCTGCAGGCCACCAGCCCGGCGGCGAATGCGCTGGAAACGGTGCGCGGCTTGCTGCAACACCGCTCTTTCACCCTCAGCAACCCGAACCGTATCCGCTCGTTGATTGGCGCGTTTGCCAGCAGCAACCCGGCGGCGTTCCATGCTGAAGATGGCAGCGGGTACCGCTTCCTGGCCGAAATGCTGACGGAGCTTAACAGCCGTAACCCGCAGGTTGCGTCGCGTCTGATTGAGCCGCTGATCCGCTTCAAACGTTACGATGAAGGTCGTCAGGCGTTGATGCGTAAAGCGCTGGAACAGCTGAAAGCGTTGCCGAATCTCTCTGGCGATCTCTACGAGAAAGTCAGCAAAGCGCTGGCATAACCGTGTAGCACCTTATCCGACCTGCGCGCGTTGTAGGCCGGATAAGGCGTCAGCCGCCATCCGGCAGTAATGCCCGATGGCGCTACGCTTATCGGGCAGATGGGCTGTTACTGTTCGTTAATAACATCATGCGTGGCGGGTTCGGGGCACAACGCTGTTTTCGGACTCGCCGCGCTGCATCACGCGGTTCAATACCTGCTCTTCGAGCTCGGCCAGCCTGACCGATCCGAGGCGGCGCGGGCGCGGCAAATCGACACTCACATCGAGGCCAATTTTCCCTTCCTCAATCAGCAATACGCGGTCTGCCATCGCTACCGCTTCACTGACATCGTGCGTCACCAACACCACCGTAAATCCCTGCTCCTGCCACAACTGCGTGATCAGCGCCTGCATCTCCAGCCGGGTGAGGGCATCCAGCGCGCCTAACGGTTCATCAAGCAGCAGCAAACCCGGTTTATGTACCAGCGCACGCGCCAGCGCAACACGCTGTTTTTGGCCGCCGGAGAGCGCCGCTGGCCACTCTGCCGCACGCTGCTCCAGCCCCACCGAGCGTAACGCGCTTTCTGCTGACTCACGCCAGCGGCCTTTCAGCCCGAGACCAACATTATCAATCACCGATTTCCACGGCAGCAGACGTGAGTCCTGAAACATCATGCGCGTATCATGTTGAATGCTGGCAAGGGGCGTCGTGCCTGCCAGCAGCTCACCGTTGTTTGGTGTCTCCAGCCCGGCTAACAGACGCAGCAGCGTGCTTTTCCCGCCGCCGCTGCGGCCCACCACCGCGATAAACTGCCCGGCGGCAATATGCAGATCGAGCCCATTTAACACTGTGTTGGCGCCATACCGTTTGGTGACGCCATTTAACAGCAGCGGGATGCCTTGGTTCAGTCGGGCAGTATTCATGCTGTTACCTCCTTCGTATGGTATGCGGGGTGCCAGCGCAGCCACAGACGCTCCAGCGCCAGTGCGCTGATATCGGCCAATTTGCCGAGCAGGGCGTAGAGAATGATGGCCACCACCACCACATCGGTTTGCAGAAACTCGCGCGCGTTCATCGCCAGATAACCGATACCGGCATTCGCTGAGATGGTTTCGGCGACAATCAGCGTTAGCCACATCAGGCCGAGCGCAAAGCGCACGCCAACCATAATCGACGGCAGGGCACCGGGCAGGATCACATGGGCGAAGAGCGCAAAGCCGGAGAGGCCATAGCTGCGCGCCATCTCCACCAGTCCGCGGTCGATATTGCGGATCCCGTGCCAGGTGTTGATATAGATCGGAAAGAGCGTCCCGAGCGCGACGAGAAAGATCTTCGCCGTCTCATCAATACCAAACCACAAGATCACCAGCGGGATCAGCGCCAGATGCGGCACGTTACGCAGCATCTGAATCGAGGTATCCAGCAGACGTTCTCCCCAGCGCGAGAGGCCGCTAATCAGCCCAAGCGTCAGGCCAATGCTGCCACCGATGGAGAAACCAATCGCCGCGCGCCAGGCGCTGATCGCCAGATGCTGCCACAGCTCACCGCTGGCGCTGAGCGTCCAGAACGCTTCCACCACCCCTTCCGGCGACGGAAAGATACGGCTTGAGAGCCAGCCGAAGGTCGAGGCGAGTTGCCAGACCGCGACTATCAGCGCCGGCAGCAGCCAGGGAGCCAGGCGCAACAACCACTTATTCTCTTTCGCCATCACAACCTCAGCTTTGCGCCACGCTACGCGGAATAAACTCGTTCGCCACCGTTTCACCCTGCGGCTGTAACGGCTGCGGCTGCGGGATCTCGGGGATAGCGACATCCAGATGCGGGAAGAGCAGTTCGCCGACGCGATACGCCTCTTCCAGATGCGGATAGCCGGAGAGGATAAAACTGTCGATACCGAGAGCGGCATATTCGTTGATGCGCGCTGCAACCGTCGGGCCATCGCCCACTAACGCCGTGCCCGCGCCGCCACGCACCAGACCGACTCCGGCCCACAAGTTAGGGCTGATTTCGAGCTTATCGCGCCGGCCGTTGTGTAAGGCGGCCATACGCTGCTGACCAATCGAGTCCTGACGGGCAAAGGCTGCCTGCGCTTTTTCAATTGTTGCATCATCAAGGTGTGAGATAAGGCGATCCGCTGCCTGCCACGCCTCGGCATTGGTTTCGCGCACAATCACATGCAGGCGAATACCGAAGCGCACTTTTCGCCCGTGGGCAGCGGCCTTCGTGCGCACCTGCTCAATCTTCTCTTTTACTTGCTCTGGCGGCTCGCCCCAGGTGAGATAGAGATCGACCTGCTCTGCCGCCAGATCCTGGGCTACATCGGAGGATCCGCCGAAGTAGAGCGGCGGTCGCGGCTGTTGTACCGGAGGGAAGAGCAGCTTCGCGCCGCGTACCTGTAAATGCTTGCCGGTGAAATCGACGGTGTCGCCCTCCAGCAAACGACGCCAGATATGGGTAAATTCCGACGATACCTCATAGCGTTCGCTGTGATCGAGGAACACACCGTCGGCTGCCAGCTCCTGCGGATCGCTGCCGGTCACCAGGTTAAACAGCGCCCGGCCATTGGAGAGCCTGTCGAGCGTTGCCGCCTGGCGCGCGGCAACCGTCGGCGAGATCACGCTCGGGCGCAGGGCAACCAGAAACTTCAGGCGCTGGGTGACCGGAATCAACGAGGCAGCCACCAGCCACGCATCTTCACAGGATCGCCCGGTCGGGATCAGCACGCCGCTAAAGCCGAGCCTGTCGGCTGCCTGGGCGATATGCTGCAAATAGCCATAATCAACCGGTCGCGCGCCGTGGTCGGTGCCAAGATAGTGACCATCACCGTGGGTCGGTAAAAACCAGAACAGATTCAGACTCATGATTTCGCTCCTTCTTGGGTCGGCTGCCAGATGCGGCTACGGATATCGACTTTTTTCGGTACCAGATGGTTTTCATAGAAAAGGTCGGCGGTCTGCTGCTGTAGTGCAGCCGTTGCCTCATTTACCGGGGTGATTTTGGTTGGCGGACGGTGATCGAAATAGGTGGCGATCACCGGTTGCGGCAGCCCCATGCTTTTGGCAAACAGAGCGATACTTTCGTCGCGCTGACTAATCGTTAAAGCATCCGCTGCGCTGAAGGTATCCAGTACGCCCTGAATAAAGGCGCCATTCTTCTCGGCATAGGGGCGCGCGGCTAAGTAAAATGAACCGGTCTGCTTGAGGGTGGTGCCATCCTTCAGTACCCGCACGCCGCCTTGTAACAGGGCGGCAGAGTAGTAGGGATCCCAGATAGCCCAGGCGTCGACATTGTGTTGCTGGAATGCGGCACGCGCGTCTGCCGGGCTGAGGAACACCGGCTGAATATCGCTGAATTTAAGTCCGGCCTGTTGCAGCGCCCGCAACAGCAAGTTATGGGAGCTGGAGCCCTTCTGGAACGCGACTTTATGGCCCTTCAAATCCGCTACGCTTTTGATTGGGCTATCTTCAGCCACGAGGATCACTTCCGCTTTCGGTTTTGGCGGCTCGACGCCGACATAGACCAGATCTGCGCCCGCAGCTTGGGCGAAAATCGGCGGGATATCGCCGGTGCTGCCAAGATCGATACTGCCGACATTCAGCGCTTCAAGCATTTGCGGCCCGGCCGGGAACTCAATCCAGGAAATTTTGGTATGCGGATAGCGTTTCTCCAGCAGGCCGTGGCTTTTCGCCAGCACCATGCTGACGCTTCCTTTTTGATAGCCAATGCGCAAAGCCTCCGGTGCCGGCTCGGCGGCCTGCGCCCAGGCGGAGAGGGTGAGCAGCCCGCCAAGCAGCAGCCCGGTGGCGGAAAATGAGAGGCAGTTAAACATGAGCAACTCCTTGCGGGGCGTGGAAATCCGGGGCTTTAATATCGCGGCGATGGAGCGCCTGCCAGAAGGTCTCCAGCGCGCTATCCAGTCGGCCTTGCAGATTGGGCGTCAGGCTCGGTTTATGTTGATAATCGAGCACCTGACTGTCGTCGGCGAAGACACCGTGGAGGATCTCCTGTGCTTTGAGGGCACTCAGCACCGGTTTCAGGGCGTAATCAACCGCCAGCAGATGCGCTACCGTGCCGCCCGTTGCCAGCGGCAATACCACTTTGTCTGCCAGCGCGCGTTCGGGAAGCAGGTCGAGCAGGGTTTTTAGGGCGCCGGAATAGGCTGCTTTATAGACCGGGGTGGCGACAATCAGCCCCTCAGCCATGCTGAGTTGCTCGATAAAGGTTTGCAGCGCCGGGCTGTCGAAGCGGGCATAGAGCAGGTCTTCAGGATCAAAATTGTGCAGATGCCAGTGGTTAACCTCAACGCCCTGCGCAGAAAGCCTATCGCGGGCATACTCCAGAAGCGCGCTGGAGCGCGAGGGAAAGCGGGGACTGCCGGCCAGGGTGACAACGCGCATGCTTACTCCTTATAACCAAATGTTTGCTTATAGATAACATTGATAACAATTTCAGGCAGTGTGACAGAGGCGGTTTATTCCCCTAAATGATTTATTCGGGGAAAAGTTGCTGAAATTTGCATAAAGAGAGGGCCTGAGAGGAAAACGATTGCGCGGAATAGGCTTTTTTTGCCACAGGTCAATTCCCTTTCGCTGCGCTTTCACTGATAATACGCCCCCGGTTTGCACACCGGGAATCCAGGAGAGTTCATGTACTACCCCTTCGTTCGTAAAGCCCTTTTCCAGTTCGATCCAGAACGCGCTCATGAATTAACGTTCCAGCAGCTGCGCCGCGTTACCGGCACGCCGCTCGAAGCGCTTGTCCGCCAGCGTGTACCGGCAAAACCGGTGCAGTGCATGGGACTGACCTTTAAAAATCCGCTCGGTCTGGCCGCAGGTCTGGATAAAAACGGTGAGTGCATTGATGCGCTGGGCGCGATGGGGTTTGGCTCAATCGAGATTGGCACCGTGACGCCGCGCCCGCAGCCGGGAAATGATAAGCCTAGGATCTTCCGCCTGGTGGAAGCTGAAGGGCTGATTAACCGCATGGGCTTTAACAATCTTGGCGTCGACAATCTGGTCGAGAATGTCAAAAAGGCGCATTTTGACGGCGTACTCGGTATTAATATTGGCAAAAATAAAGATACGCCGGTTGAACAGGGAAAAGATGACTACTTGATCTGCATGGAGAAAATTTACCCCTATGCCGGTTATATCGCCATCAATATCTCTTCGCCAAACACCCCAGGTTTGCGCACCTTGCAATATGGCGAAGCGCTGGATGATTTACTCAGCGCCATTAAAATTAAGCAGAATGATCTGCAAGCTCGCCACCATAAATATGTTCCGGTGGCGGTGAAAATTGCGCCCGATCTTTCTGAAGAAGAGCTAATCCAGGTCGCTGATAGTTTAGTTCGCCACAATATTGATGGCGTTATTGCCACCAATACCACCCTCGACCGGGCATTGGTTCAGGGAATGAAGCACTGTGATGAAACCGGTGGTTTAAGTGGACGTCCCCTGCAATTAAAAAGTACGCAAATTATCCGACGTCTGTCACAAGAATTATCTGGGCGTTTACCGATTATTGGCGTCGGCGGAATCGACTCGGTGATTGCCGCACGCGAGAAGATGGAAGCGGGCGCTTCGCTGGTGCAAATTTATTCTGGTTTTATTTTTAAAGGCCCACCGCTGGTAAAAGAGATCGTCACCTACCTCTGATCTTTTTCCCCTCCTGCGTAACCAGGGCTTTATTTCCGGCCCTGGTTGTTTTATATTCCGTCACTGTTGCTAATTTAAACATTTCAGTCTTCAATTATTAAGTTAATAAGCGAGGCGGCACAACGGATGAAAAAACAACAGGATGTTTAGGGGGAAAGGGGGAAACAATGCGAATTAAACCTGACGATAATTGGCGCTGGTATTTTGATGAAGAGCACGATCGTATGATGCTCGATTTAGCCAATGGTATGTTATTTCGCTCCCGATTCGCCCGTAAAATGCTGACGCCTGATGCCTTTTCCCCGTCTGGTTTTTGTGTTGATGACGCTGCGCTTTATTTCTCCTTCGATGAAAAATGCCGCGATTTAGAATTATCTAATGAGCAACGCGCCGAGCTGGTGCTCAATGCGCTGGTGGCAATCCGCTTTCTTAAACCGCAAATGCCGAAAAGCTGGCACTTTTTGAGCCACAACTCCCCGTGGACGCCCGCCACTGGCGATGGTGCCTGCGTCTGGTTAAGCGATACGCAAGAGTGCGTGAATTTGCTGGTGGTCGAGCCTGGAGAGAACGCGACGCTCTGCCTGCTGGCGCAGCCCGGCGTGGTGGTTGCCGGGCGCACGATGCAACTGGGCGATGCGATAAAGATCATGAACGATCGCCTGAAGCCGCAGCTTAATGCCGCGAGCCTCGCTTTCGAGCAGGCGGTTTAAGGTTCCAGCCGCAGCGACGTTTTCGGTACACAGCTGCAACTGAGGATAGTGTCATCCTCACCCAGCGCTGACTGTTTCAGCGCACTCACTTCCCCTTCGACTAAACGTATCCGGCAACAGCCGCAGATGCCTGCGCGACATGAGTAGGGCACGCGGATCCCCTGGTTTTCCAGCTGCTCCAGCAGCACCTGCTGGTTATTACCGCGAAAGGTCTGACCCTGCCACTCAATATCCACCGTGCCTGCGGGTTGCGCCTGCGGTTCAAGTGATTCAACGACCGCACCCGCGCCATACACTTTCGCCGGGCCGGTGGCCAGTACCGCAACCTCATCGCCGGTGCGAATTACGCCGCTGTTGCGGGCAATTAAATTCTGACCGAAGTCGACGTCGCCATTATCCTGCGCCGTGCGGAACTTTTGCAGTGTGGCGAGCGGCTCACCGGTAGGGTGTTTCTGACCGCGCTCGGGGCTGACGGTGGTAAAGATGCAGCGGCTGCACGGTTTAACCACGTCAAACACCACGTCGCCAATGCGCACCACTTTCCAGCTATCCTCCTCCCACGCCTGCGCCCCGGTCACCACCAGATTGGGGCGAAACTGCTCCATCTGTACGCTGGCAGGGCAACGTTGTTGCAGATCGCGCAACGAGGCTTCATTGGTTAACAGATAGGGAAAGCCATCGGCAAAGGAGAGGGGAACCTCTTCGTGGCGCTTAACGCGGCGGGTCGGATTTGTGCCCACCCAGCGCAGCTGCACCTCGCGGTCGAAAAAGCCGCTCAGCCACTGGTTGATGGCCGCAGGGGCAATCAGCGCCGTAAAGTGGTTGCCCCACACCTCGGTAGGTGCGGCGTCGGGGGAAAAATCGGCAAAGCGGATCACCGCACTACTACCGTCGGGCGCGGTCAGATGCAGGCCATCCGTTAAAGGCGAGGGCAGAAAACGCACCATCTGCGGAAACTGACGCGCGGTAATAAAGGTGCCATCAGGCTGCGTGACCATAAAAACCCGGTCAAACGCGAGGCCGCTGGCATCGGCGAGGGCATGCGTCAGGCCAATACCGCGCATGGATTTCACCGGATGGATATAAAGACGTGAAAGGGTAGGCACGTCTTCCTCCCTGTTAGACGAAAATAAGCCCTCAACTTTATGACATGAGGGCGAGATTAGCTATAATGCGCAACAATTTTCGTAGAGTGTAAGTGACATTATGATTTCTCTGTTTGCCAGTACGGCCCGTGGGCTGGAAGAGCTGTTAAAAACTGAACTTGAAAAACTCGGCGCCGTGGAGTGCCGCGTCGTTCAGGGTGGTGTCCATTTTGAAGGCGACACGCGGCTCCTGTACCAAAGCCTGATGTGGAGCCGCCTGGCCTCGCGCATTATGATGCCGCTGGGAGAGTGCAAGGTTTACAGCGACCTTGATCTCTATCTCGGCGTGCAGGCGATCAACTGGACAGAGATTTTCAACCCGGGCGCAACCTTTGCCGTGCACTTCAGCGGGCTGAACGATGAGATCCGCAACAGCCAGTACGGCGCGCTGAAAGTGAAAGATGCGATTGTCGACAGCTTTACGCGTAAAAACCTGCCGCGCCCGAACGTCGAACGTGAAATGCCGGATCTGCGCATTAACGTTTGGCTCAACCATGAAACGGCGCAAATCTCGCTCGATCTGAGCGGCGAAGGTCTGCACCTGCGCGGCTACCGCGATCGTACCGGCATCGCGCCGATCAAAGAGAACCTGGCCGCAGCAATTGTGATGCGCTCCGGCTGGCAGCCGGGCACGCCGCTGCTCGATCCGATGTGCGGCTCCGGCACGCTGCTGATTGAAGCTGCCATGGCGGCAACCGATCGCGCGCCTGGCCTGCACCGTGGCCACTGGGGTTTTAGCGGCTGGGCGCAGCATGATGATGCCATCTGGGGTGAAGTGAAAGCCGATGCGCAAAACCGCGCGCGCCAGGGGCTGGCGGCGTATGAATCCCGTTTTTATGGCTCTGATAGCGATGCCCGCGTCATTGAGAATGCCCGTAAAAACGCCCGTCGCGCCGGAATTGGCGAGCTGATTACCTTTGAAGCCAAAGATGTCGCGCAGCTCAGCAACCCATTGCCGCAAGGCCCGTACGGCACGGTTATCAGTAACCCGCCTTACGGCGAGCGTCTTGAGAGTGAACCGGCGCTGATCGCCCTGCACAGCCTGCTGGGTCGTCTGTTGAAAGCGCAGTTTGGCGGCTGGAACCTGTCGCTGTTTAGCGCCTCGGTCGATCTGCTCAACTGCCTGCAACTGCGCGCCGACCGTCAGTTCAAAGCCAAAAACGGCCCGCTCGACTGTGTGCAGAAAAACTACCATCTGGCGGAAAACACCGGCGAAGCGAAAGCGCCAGCGATGGCGGAAGATTTCGCTAACCGCCTGCGTAAAAACGTTAAGAAGCTGGAGAAGTGGGCACGTCAGGAGGGGATTGAGTGTTATCGCCTGTATGATGCCGATCTGCCGGACTACAACGTTGCCGTCGATCGCTATGCCGACTGGGTGGTGGTGCAGGAGTACGCCGCGCCGAAAACCATCGATGCACAAAAAGCGCGTCAACGCCTGTTCGATATTATTGCCGCCACCATTCACGTGCTCGGTATTGCGCCTAACAAGCTGGTGCTGAAAACCCGTGAGCGCCAGAAGGGCAATAATCAATACCAGAAGATGAACGAGAAGGGCGACTTTATCGAGGTGAGCGAATATAACGCGCGCCTGTGGGTCAACCTGACCGATTATCTGGATACCGGCCTGTTCCTCGATCACCGTATTGCCCGCCGCATGCTGGGCCAGATGAGCAAAGGCAAAGATTTCCTTAACCTTTTCGCCTACACCGGCAGCGCCAGCGTCCATGCGGGCCTCGGCGGCGCACGCTCAACCACCACCGTGGATATGTCCCGCACCTATCTGGAGTGGGCAGAGCGTAACCTGCGCCTTAATGGCTTAAGCGGCCGCGCACATCGCCTGATCCAGGCGGATTGCCTCGGCTGGCTGCAGGAGACCGATGAGCAGTTCGATCTCATCTTTATCGATCCGCCCACCTTCTCCAACTCCAAGCGCATGGAAGAGTCTTTTGATGTGCAGCGCGATCATATGCGCCTGATGGAAGACCTGAAGCGTCTGATGCGCAAAGGGGGCACCATTATGTTCTCCAATAACAAACGCGGTTTCCGTATGGATCTCGACGGGCTGGCGAAGCTGGGGCTTAAAGCACAAGAAATTACCCAAAAAACGCAGTCGCAGGATTTTGCCCGCAACCGTCAAATCCACAACTGCTGGCTGATTACCGCAGCCTGAAAGGATAAATAGATGTCATTAATTAGTATGCACGGCGCGTGGCTCTCATTCAGCGACGCACCGCTTCTTGATAATGCGGAACTGCATATCGAAGAGAATGAGCGCGTCTGTCTGGTTGGCCGTAACGGCGCAGGCAAATCGACGCTGATGAAGATCCTCAACCGGGAAGTGAATCTCGATGATGGTCGCATTGTTTATGAACAGGATTTAGTTGTTGCGCGTCTGCAGCAGGATCCGCCGCGCAATGTCAGCGGCAGCGTCTACGATTTCGTTGCCGAAGGTATCGAAGAGCAGGCAGAGTATCTCAAGCGTTATCACGAGGTTTCCCACCTGGTGATGACCGATCCGAGCGACAGAAACCTTGCCGAGCTGGCGCGCGTACAGGAGATGCTGGATCACCACGGCCTGTGGCAGCTGGAGAACCGCATCAATGAAGTGCTGGCGCAGCTTGGCCTGACGGCTGATATGTCGCTCTCAGCACTCTCCGGCGGCTGGCTGCGTAAGGCGGCGCTGGGGCGTGCGCTGGTCAGCGGGCCGCGCGTGCTGCTGCTTGATGAGCCAACCAACCACCTCGATATTGAAACCATCGACTGGCTGGAAGGGTTCCTGAAATCGTTCGGCGGCACCATTATCTTTATTTCGCACGACCGTTCGTTTATCCGCAATATGGCGACGCGTATTGTCGATCTCGATCGCGGCAAGCTGGTCTCCTATCCGGGCAATTACGACCAGTATCTGCTGGAGAAAGAGGAAGCGCTGCGCGTAGAGGATCTGCAAAACGCCGAGTTCGATCGCAAGCTGGCGCAGGAAGAGGTGTGGATCCGCCAGGGCATTAAGGCACGTCGTACCCGTAACGAAGGGCGCGTGCGCGCACTGAAAGCGATGCGCCGCGAGCGCAGCGAACGCCGTGAGGTGATGGGCAGCGCAAAAATGCAGGTCGAAGAGGCATCCCGCTCTGGCAAAATCGTCTTCGAGCTGGAGCATGTTGATTACGGCGTCGACGGTAAAGCGCTGGTGCGCGACTTCTCCACCCAGGTGCAGCGCGGCGATAAAATTGCGCTGATTGGCCCGAACGGCTGCGGTAAAACGACCCTGCTGAAGCTGATGCTTGAACAGTTGAAAGCCGATAGCGGCCGCGTTCACATTGGTACCAAGCTTGAAGTGGCCTACTTCGACCAGCATCGTGCTGAGCTGGATCCCGACAGAACCGTGATGGATAACCTGGCGGAAGGTAAGCAAGAAGTGATGGTCAACGGCAAGCCGCGCCATATTCTCGGCTACCTGCAGGACTTCCTGTTCCATCCGAAGCGGGCAATGACGCCGGTACGCGCGCTGTCAGGCGGGGAGCGTAACCGCCTGTTGCTGGCGCGGTTGTTCCTTAAACCCAGCAACTTGCTGATTCTCGATGAACCGACCAACGATTTGGATGTGGAAACCCTCGAACTGCTGGAAGAGCTGATTGATAGCTACCAGGGTACGGTTCTGCTGGTGAGCCACGACCGTCAGTTTGTTGATAACACCGTGACCGAATGCTGGATCTTCGAAGGCGAAGGGCGCATCGGGCAGTATGTTGGTGGTTATCACGATGCGCGCGGTCAGCAGGCGGCTTCGCAGGCGTTTAAACACGCTGCGGTGCAGAAAAGTGCCGAGGCGCCTGCCGCCAAAGCAGAAACTGTTAAACGCAGCGCCAACAAACTAAGCTATAACCTGCAGCGTGAGCTGGAACAGCTGCCGCAAAAGCTGGAACAGCTGGAAGCAGAGCTGGAAAGCTTGCAGGCGCAGGTAGCGGATGCAAGTTTCTTCAGCCAGCCGCACGATCATACGCAAAAAGTCCTCGCTGATATGGCGTCAGCCGAGCAGGCACTGGAAGCGGCGTTTGAACGCTGGGAGTATCTGGAGGCGCTGAAAAACGGCGCATAGAGGAAAGCGGTATGTGTGAACACCACCATCATGGCACGCGCCACATTCTCTGCTCGCAATGTGACATGCTGGTGGCGTTACCGTCGCTGCAACATGGACACCGGGCGGCGTGCCCGCGCTGCGGCACAACCCTGACGACCGAATGGCAGGAGCCGCGGCAGCGTCCGACGGCGTACGCCTTCGTCGCCCTGTTTATGCTGCTGCTCTCTAATCTCTTCCCCTTCGTCAATATGCAGGTGGCGGGCATCGGCAGCGAAGTGACGCTGCTTGAGATCCCAAGCGTCATGTTTTCTGAAGACTACGCCAGCCTTGGCACGCTCTTCCTGCTTTTTGTCCAGCTGGTGCCTGCCTTCTGCCTTATCACTATCCTGCTGCTGGTTAACCGGGTGCGGATGGATTTTCGCCTTAAAATCGCGCTGGCGCGGGTGCTGTTTCAGCTGAAAAGCTGGGGCATGGCGGAGATTTTTCTTGCTGGCGTGCTGGTGAGCTTCGTTAAACTGATGGCCTATGGCGATATCGGCATCGGCAGCAGTTTCATTCCGTGGTGCCTCTTTTGCCTGCTGCAGCTGCGCGCGTTTCAGTGCGTCGATCGCCACTGGCTATGGGATGATATCGCGCCTGCGCCTGTACTTGAGCAACCTCTGCGTGCGGGCATTACCGGGATCCGTCAGGGGCTGCGCTCTTGCCCCTGCTGCACGGCAATAGTCCCGATGGATAATCCGGTTTGTCCGCGATGTCATACGCGCGGTTATGTCCGGCGACGCCACAGCATTCAGTGGACGCTGGCACTGCTCGTCACAGCGATCATGCTCTATCTGCCGGCCAATATTTTGCCGATCATGATAACGGATCTGCTGGGCGATCCGACGCCATCGACCATACTGGCGGGGGTGGTGCTGTTATGGAGCGAGGGCTCCTATCCCGTAGCGCTGGTGATTTTTATTGCCAGCATTATGGTGCCGACGCTGAAAATGATCGGTATTGCCTGGCTCTGCATTGATGCGAAAGGCTACGGCAGACGTGACAGTGAACGGATGCATTTTATTTATGAGGTGGTCGAGTTTGTTGGCCGCTGGTCAATGATTGATGTCTTTGTTATTGCAGTGCTATCTGCGTTAGTTCGCATTGGCGGGCTGATGAATATCTATCCTGCAATGGGTGCGCTAATGTTTGCGCTGGTCGTTATTATCACGATGTTTGCGGCGATGACTTTCGACCCGCGTCTCAGTTGGGATCGGGAGCCACAAACGCACCATGAGGAGTTGTCAGAGCATGGAGAATAAACAGGGCGAAGCCCAGGTGCAAAAAGTTAGGAACTGGTCACCGGTCTGGATTTTCCCGATCGTTACCGCGCTGATTGGCGCCTGGATCCTCTTTTATCACTACAGCCATCAGGGGCCGGAAGTGACGTTGATCACCACCAATGCTGAGGGCATTGTCGGCGGGAAAACGCCAATTAAAAGCCGCAGCGTGGATGTCGGCGTCGTGGAGAGCACCACGTTGACCGATGATTTAACCCACGTGGAGATCAAGGCGCGCCTCAACTCCGGCATGGAAAAACTGCTGCATAACGATTCGGTATTCTGGGTGGTAAAACCGCAGGTCGGTCGTGAAGGGGTCAGTGGCCTCGGAACGCTGCTCTCGGGTGCCTATATTGAACTTCAGCCGGGTGCTAAAGGCAGCGTGCCCGATCAATATACCCTGCTGGATGCCCCTCCGCTGGCACCGCCGGATGCCAAAGGTATCCGCGTGATCCTCGACAGCAGCAAGGCGGGTCAACTCTCACCTGGCGATCCGGTGCTGTTCCGTGGCTATCGTGTGGGCTCGGTTGAAACCAGTAACTTTGATACGCAAAAACGGACCATGACCTATCAGCTCTTCATCAATGCGCCGAACGATCGGCTGGTGACCAGCAATGTCCGCTTCTGGAAAGATAGCGGTATTGCCGTCGATCTCACCTCTGCCGGGATGCGTGTCGAAATGGGATCGCTGGCGACGCTGTTTGGCGGCGGCGTCAGTTTTGATATCCCGGATGGGCTGGACTTAGGGCAGCCGGTGGCGGAGAAGAGCGCCTTTAAACTGTATGACGATCAGCGCAGTATCCAGGACTCGCTCTACACCGATCATGTCGACTACCTGATGTTCTTTAAGGATTCGATTCGCGGCCTGCAGCCGGGTGCGCCGGTGGAGTTCCGCGGTATTCGCCTTGGAACCGTGAGCAAGGTGCCATTTTTTAACCCGGGCATGCGCCAGGCGCTGAACGATGATTACCGCATTCCGGTTCTGATCCGCATTGAGCCTGAGCGGCTGGCGAATCAGCTGGGGCAGGATGCAGATATGACCGCGCATATGAAAGAACTGCTTAATCGTGGCCTGCGCGCATCGCTGAAGACCGGGAATATCGTCACCGGCGCGCTGTATGTCGATCTCGACTTCTACAGTAATGCGCCGCCGATGAAAGAGTTCACTGAGTTTGAGGGCTACCCGATCATCCCGACGATGAGCGGCGGCCTGGCGCAAATCCAGCAGCGACTGATGGATACGCTGGATAAGATTAACAACCTGCCGCTCAATCCAATGATTCAGCAGGCGACAAATACGCTGTCGGAGAGCCAGCAAACCCTTAAACGTCTGCAAACGACGCTGGATAATCTGAATAAATTGACTGCCAGCCAGTCAATGCAGCAGCTTCCGGCAGATATGCAGTCTACGCTGCGCGAGCTTAATCGCAGTATGCAAGGCTTCCAGCCGGGGTCGGCCGCCTACAACAAGATGGTGGCGGATATGCAGCGTCTGGATCAGGTGTTACGGGAACTGCAGCCGGTGCTGAAGACGCTGAACGATAAGAGCAATGCGCTGGTATTCGAAGCGAAAGGGAAAGACGATCCGCAGCCGAAGAGGGCGAAACAATGAGAAAGAGCGCACTGGCGATGCTTGTCCTGTTATTAGCCGCCTGCAGCAGCGGCGGCGATAACAAAAGTTACTACCAGCTACCGTCGCCGTCGGTAACCACGACGCAGTCGATGAACGGGCAAACCCAGGGCAATCGCCAGCTCTGGGTAGAGCAGGTCTCTGTGCCGGACTATCTGGCCGGCAATGGCGTGGTGTATCAAACCAGCGATGTGCAATACGTTATTGCCAATAACAATCTCTGGGCCAGCCCGCTCGATCAACAGTTGCGTAATACGCTGGTGGCGAACCTGGGCAATGCCTTACCCGGCTGGGTTGTGGCATCGCAGCCGCTGGGCAGCGAGCAGGACACGCTGAATGTGACGGTAACCGGTTTTCACGGCCGCTATGACGGGCGCGTTATTGTCAGCGGCGAATGGCTGCTTAAGCATCAGGGCAGCTTAATTAAGCGGCCTTTCCATATCGAGCTGAAGCAGCAAGAAGATGGTTACGATGCGATGGTGAAAACGCTGGCGCAAGGCTGGCAGCAGGAAGCCGCCAGTATCGCTGCGGAGCTGAACCGTCTGCCATAAGTAGATTTAATGATCAAAGAAGCCGCAGCGGGCCTTTACTTGCTGCGGCTTTTTTTGTTTTTGTGCTCATAAACTTAGTCAGGCGATTGTGTGTTTGTTGTACAAACGAAGTTTTGTCCAGGTCACATTTATGACACTGGCGTGAATTTTGCGCATTGACGACGCGGTTCATTCAAGGTATTTGTGACCTGTGGTTGCACATTAAGTGACCACTGTTTTCTTTTCCACCAGATAAAAGAATGAGGGAAACGAGGCATGAAGAGACAAAAACGCGATCGCCTGGAACGGGCACATCAACGTGGTTATCAGGCTGGTATTACGGGGCGCTCGAAAGAGATGTGTCCGTACCAAACCCTGAATCAAAGGTCCGAGTGGCTTGGAGGCTGGCGACAGGCCATGGAGGACAGGGCAGTGACTGCCTGATTCTGTCTCTTTAGAAAAAGAAACCTCCGCAATGCGGAGGTTTCGCGTTTTGGCAGGGTTACGCTGCTATCAGAAAGCAGAGGTATCCTGGAACAGACCGACCTTCAGATCGGATGCTGTGTAGATAAGACGATCGTCAACCAGCACTTCACCATCAGCCAGACCCATGATCAAACGACGGTTAACGATGCGTTTGAAATGAATGCGGTAGGTGACTTTTTTCGCTGTCGGCAGAACCTGACCGGTAAATTTCACTTCACCTACGCCAAGCGCACGGCCTTTGCCTTCGCCGCCCAGCCAGCCGAGGTAGAAACCAACCAGCTGCCACATGGCATCAAGACCGAGGCAGCCCGGCATAACCGGATCGCCGATGAAGTGGCAACCGAAGAACCACAGGTCCGGATTGATATCCAGTTCAGCTTCAACGTAGCCTTTATCGAAGTTACCGCCGGTCTCGGACATTTTAACCACACGGTCCATCATCAGCATATTCGGAGCCGGTAATTGCGGGCCTTTTTCGCCAAACAGTTCGCCGCGACCAGAGGCAAGAAGATCTTCTTTTGTATAGGATTCGCGTTTATCTACCATGTTCTTAATAAGCCTTATTTGTAATTTCGCACGCAGGATAGCTAACACGTGTACGCTGAACAAGTCCGATCAGTTAACAGTGAACTAGTTTAGCCAGCGTAACGGCCAGGGAAAGCGATGGCGAGCCTCTTGTTGGGTTGCCTGCGCGATACGTTCGAGAATGATTTGCTTGAGGTTAGTTTGCCCTTCAGCGTCCCATGCCAGACCCATCAATAAGGGTAGCGCATCTGTCACATCATCCACTGCCCAGATGGAAAATTGCTTCGCCTCAATGGCATCCAGCAACTCCTGGCGTAAACACAAATGCCGAACATTCGCCGAAGGAATGATGACCCCTTGCTCGCCGGTCAGTTCACGTTGCTGGCAGATGGCGAAAAAGCCTTCAATTTTTTCGTTTAAACCACCGACCGGCTGGCAACGACCAAACTGATCGACTGAGCCGGTGATAGCAAGGCGTTGATTGACCGGCACCTCTGCCAGGGCACTGATCAGCGCGCAAAGCTCAGCCATTGAAGCGCTGTCGCCATCCACTTCACTGTAAGACTGTTCAAAGGTGAGTGAGGCAGAGAAGGGTATTTGTTGTTCAAGGTCCAGCTCGGACATCAGAAACGCCTGCATGATCATCATCCCTTTCGCATGGATGTTGCCACCGAGTTCCGCTTTGCGCTCAATGTCATTGAATTCACCGTCACCGATATGCACAACGCAGCTGATGCGCGAGGGTTCGCCAAAGGCGCGTGGGTGGCCCGGGAATTCAATCACGGAAAGGGCATTAACCTGGCCGATGCGTTCCCCTTCGGTTTCGATAAGGATCTGCTCAAGCAGGATCTCATCCTGCATCCGCTCCGCAAGGAATCCTTCTCGCCACTCACGCTGAGCAAGCATGGTGGTCAGGGCATCGTTATCAAAGGTATCGTCAGCCGTTAATGCCGCAACTTCGCGCAGTTGGCGTGAAAGCCACAAAGGGCAGAGCGGTAATGTTTCTTGATCGCCGGTATAACGCACGGCTTCACGAATTAGCGTGGCCCAGGCATCTGCCGCCGGCGTCGGTAACTGTGTGGCGCTGGCCGTTTGTTCTACCCACTGACGCCATACGCGCAGTGTGTCGCTATCTGTAACCTGCAGGGTTTCTTCGTATTCGCTATAAATCGCCTGTGCAGCGAGTTCCGGCTCCATCTCCTGGAACTCTGCCAGCGAGTCGCGCTCGCCGACCAGCACAACTTTCAGATCCAGCGGCATAGACGGTACCGACACTGGAAGTGGGCGTGACTCGTCAAACGACACCCAGTCGAAACGGCGCTGCGTCACCATGGTTTTCAGACGCATCCAGAGTAATGGTTGAGCTAAAAGAGCACGCAACGAAATCAGTAATACGCCGCCGTTTGCCTGATGAACCAGGCCAGGCTGAAGGGTGATCTCTTGATTAAACTGACGCAGACAACCGAACAGCTGCTCGGCTTCAACCCAGTCGGCAATCACAACCGGCTGCTTACCGACGAAATTACTCTCGGGATCGGTGGTGGGTTCGAAACGCACGATTGAGCCGGTAATATCGTACTGGCCGCCTGCAGGCGTGAGAGGGGCAGGCAGTAGCGAGGCGAGCGTTTCACCAATAAGCGTCAGATATTCGGCTTCTTCTGGCGCTTTTGTCAGTAAAAAGCGCGAGATTGCGCGCGGGTAGAGCAACTGCTCAAGTGCATAGTGCAATCGGGGCTGAGTATCAGCCAGTGAGAAGTCCGTTTCGCTCGCTAATGCGGACGATTCAAACACGTCCTGATAGCTGTCTGCGTCAGGAACCAGGTCGTTCCATTCAAGTTTTGTAGTGGTCAAAGTCGTTATTTTAGTCAGCTGTAAAAGGCGGGATTATACCGTAAACGCTGGCGCATCACACAATGATTACAACTTTCAGCCAGCCTCACCCGGCAGATCGACTGTTCCTGGTGATTTCTTCTGAGCAGAGTCTTAAAAAACTGATATTCTGGACTCAGTTACGCGGTTACGTTGAGAGAGAAATGAAATATCAACAACTGGAAAATCTCGAAAGCGGCTGGAAATGGAAGTATCTGGTTAAAAAGCACCGTGAAGGGGAGTTGATCACCCGCTATGTGGAAGCCAGCGCGGCGAAAGAGGCCGTCGATAATTTATTGACCCTCGAAAATGAGCCCGTGCGTGTTAACGCCTGGATTGAGCAGCATATTAATCCGGCGTTGATCAATCGGATGAAGCAGACTATTCGTGCGCGTCGTAAGCGGCACTTTAATGCCGAGCATCAGCATACGCGCAAGAAATCAATCGACCTGGAGTTTGTTGTCTGGCAACGACTGGCGGGGCTGGCGCAACGCCGCGGAAAGACCCTTTCCGAAACGATTGTGCAATTGATTGAGGATGCTGAGCATAAAGAGAAGTATGCGTCGAAAATGTCGACAATAAAGCACGACTTGCAGGCGCTGCTTGGAAAAGAGTAGTCAACCGCCTTCCTGATTCTTCCCCTTTTCAAACGCTACATAATAAAAAACCCCGCGCAATGGCGGGGTTTTTTCTGACGGAGAACTTAAGCCTGCGGCTGAGTTACAACGTCTTTGATACCTTTAACTTCGATCTCAACGCGACGATCCGGACCCAGGCAATCGATCAGAGCAGCGCGTGCTTTCACGTTGTCACAGGTGTTGCCGGTAACTGGGTTAGATTCACCCATGCCACGTGCGGAGATTTTGTTAGCCGGGATACCTTTAGAAACCAGGTAATCAACAACGGACTGAGCACGTTTCTCAGACAGACCCTGGTTGTAAGAGTCAGAACCGATGCGGTCGGTGAAGCCCAGAACCACTACGGAACCGTCTTTCGGATCCAGGTTGCTCAGCTGGCTGTACAGCTGATCCAGTGCCTGCTGACCTTCCGGTTTCAGGGTAGCTTTGTTGAAGGTGAACAGAACGTCAGACTTCAGAGTGAAGTGCTTGGTCTGTACTTCCGGAGCCGGAGCCGGAGTCGGAGCAACTACCGGTGCGGAATCTTCCTGCTGACCGAAACGGTAAGAAACACCTAAGCTCAGCAGACCGTTGTCCGGACGACCACCAACGGTGTTCGCGTCACCAATGTTGTTAGTCCACTGGTATTCCAGACGGGTAGCGATATCACGGGTAACTGCCCACTCAACACCACCAGCGAAGACCGGAGAAACGCCGGTATCGTGATCTTTGAAGCCCTGGTTGTTTTTAGCGTCTGCACGCCAAACCATACCACCCAGACGGGTGTACAGGTCAACGTCATCAGCAATCGGGTAACCCAGTTTAGCGGTCAGCTGAACGCCCTGAGCTTTGAATGCGCCGTTTACATCGCTGCCTTTGTACGGCATGCGACCCAGCCAGTCATAGCCCATTTCAAAGCCAACGTACGGGTTAACCTGATAACCACCGAACGCACCAGCGCCTAACTGGCTCTCGTGAGTCGGGCCATTGTTAGGGATCTGGTTGTTACCAACATCGTGGAACTGAGACCAGCCCAGTTTAGCACCGGTGTACCAGGTGTTATCTTTCGGAGCGGCCTGCGCTACGGTAGCGAAGCCAGCCAGTGCCACTGCAATCGCGATAGCTGTCTTTTTCATTTTTTGCGCCTCGTTATCATCCAAAAATCGCCATGGAAATCTCGTCGAGAAGTCACGGTTAAATCCTTCACCGGGGGCATTGCTCACTGACAACTCTGCAGATATCTTTACCGATATCTTTGGCTTATGCCGAGCACCCCTGGCGATGTAAAGTCTACAACGTAGTTGGAAACTTACAAGTGTGAAGTCCGTCAGGCATATGAAAAAAAAGGCTTTGTGTACACAAAATTTAACATTTGTGCTCAGATATCGTTCATCATTGATGTATGGCAAACCACGCCGCACAAGCTTTGCGGCTCTATTTAGCTAATAAATAGGGGATACTGGAAGCTGCGAAAAATAATCCCAGGAAAACTCCTAAATTTACTCAATGATACAAATTTGAGTGAATTTTTATCCCGGAAAGCTGTCTCGCAGCGAGGGGATTGCGACGAATTGGACGCATAACAAAGCCAATCGCATTACCTTCTTCGGCTGCCGATGCCAGGCGGCGATGTTCATCTTCCGTCAACTCCTCAGTATGCCAGCCAATGACAACGCTGAAATTACCGGTCCGTAACGCCCGGATCATGGAGTCCAGCGTAACCCCGGGAGAGAGTTGATTAATCTGCATCACTTTGGTCAGCGGCAAGCCAGCAGACTGAACCCACTCACGGCTTAATTTCTGTTGCGGTGTTAACCACAGCTGCCAGCGCGACTGTTGACCAAGCTGCTGTAGCAGTGGCAGCAATAATAACTGAGTCATCATGGGCTGGTCTTCATGGTAAACCACTTCGCTAATTAGCCCGGTAGCGAGAGTATTCGATTCGCTCTGGTTCAATTTGTTAATCGCGGAAGCGGATGTTTTAGAACGATTTGCATAGCCTGAAGTGTGCATAAGCAATCCAGCCCTCTGAGTTACTGTATAAACATACAGTACCCGTTGAGTGTTTAAAGATCAACCTCAATTTCTGAAAGCATCTCGCATTTTTGTTTTGTGGATGCGGCTCAATACAAAATTTGCTTGCCGTCGCGCGCGCAGTTGCCTATGTTCCTGATTACTGGATCCGCTTACGGAAAAACGCATTACCAGGTGATTTATAAAGGAAAAATCATGGAAGACCTATCTTATCAACGGATATATCAATCGCGCGAATATCTCACTTCACTCGGACAAATTAGCCATCGCGCCCACTTTGGTGGTTATAGCCTTGCAGTGGATAACATCGTTTTTGCGATGATAGCCGAGGGGAAACTCTACTTACGCGCCTGTGATGAAAGCGCGCAGTATGACGTCGTCCGGCGTGCACCGCTTTTAAGTCTCAACAAGCGGGGGCGTCAGATATCGTTAAATTATTTTTATGTCAGCGACAATGTATGGGGTGACCGCGGCTTGCTGCTGAAGCTTTCTACACTTGCGCTTGATGCAGCACGGCGGGAGAAAACACAGCGCGAAAAACTTTTTCGCCTGCGCGATCTACCCAATCTTTCCAGTCAACTCGAGTTTCAATTGCAGCAGGCCGGCATCAAAGATGCGCAAATCCTGCGGCTACTTGGTGCGAAAGTTTGCTGGCTCAGACTTCGGAAAATGAATAAACAACTCAGTGTAAAAGTGTTATTTGCACTGGAAGGGGCCATCGTCGGCATTCATGAAGCAGCGCTTCCGGCAAGTCGTCGCCAGGCGCTGCTTGAGTGGTCTAATGATGTGATCAATAAAGGAGCTAACCCTCTCTAGACTATTTGGCTTTTTAAACGAGAAACTTCCGGCAATAACGCTATCAACAGGCCAACCTGTTGTAATACAAGCGGCTCTTTGCTGTCAGGGCGCGGATCCAGTTGCTTGATGCGCTGCGATAAATCAGCAAGCGCATCCTGCACCCGCCCCTGATCGGCAGGCGAATGGTGGAGGGCATCATCCACATAACACACCGCGTCATCCAGCAGACGCAACACTTCAGGTTGGGTTAATTGCTCGCGATGGGCCCCCAGCGCAGAAATGTAGCTTATAAAAGTCTGATTAAGGCACAGCAATCTGAACGCCACTTCACGGAGTTCAGGTGAGGTACCTGGTTCCGAAGACATATTCGATACTACCGAAGCCAGTTCGGCATCGCGGTTGTAAGCGTTACGCCTGGCGATGCGATAGGCAAGGCGATTATCACGTCCTTGATGATACTGCTCGAGGATCGCGTCAAGATAACGGCAGTTGGCGTTAAATGCCTTCTCCGTGACGCTCGCCAGGTTCCTGAAACGCCAGTCCGGCCAGATAAAGCTCACTGCCGCCCAGGCGATAGCGCAGCCAATCAACGTATCGATAATGCGTGGAATAGCGACTTCGAACCCTTCCCCGAGCAGGTTGAAACAGAGCAAAACCAGCAGCGTGATGAACATTGTGGCATGGGCATATTGCACCGTGCGGAATGAGAAAAAGAGCACGCCAGTAATAACAATCAGCAGCAACTGTCCCTCTTGGGAAGGAACAAAATAGAGTACCGGCAAACCGATAGCCACACCTATCAGCGTGCCGATGACGCGCAAGCTCAGACGATGGCGCGTGGCATTATAGTTCGGCTGGCAAACGAACAGGCTGGTTAACAGGATCCAGTAGCCATGTTGTAAACCGGTGAGATGGATAAAGGCGTAGCCGATACAGAGCACCACCGACATACGTACTGCATGGCGAAAGAGGGCAGATTCGGGTGTCACATTTTGGCGCAGGCGTAACCAGACGTCGTGTAAGCCGTTCAGGCTGTCGTCGGCGAGCTGATTTTCTGTCTCGCCATGAGCCTGAGGATGAGGCTGTCCTGATTCAATCGCTGCCAGTTGCGCGTCGATCGCGCGTAGATTGTCGAGTAAAAAACCGAGTGCTTTGACATGTTCGGGAGTCGTTTCCCCGCTGTTTTTTATCCGCGCCAGCGCGGCGTCAAGGTGAAGGAATACCCGTTCAAATCGACCGTCATGCTGATAGGGCTCGCGCAGCAAAATCGCGCGGGAGAGCTGCGCGCAGGCTTGAGACTGCATCGAAAGAAGACGTTGAAAGCGGAACATCACGTCGCTATAGCGAAAATGCTCGCGCAGGGTTTGATACTGAATATGCGATGAGCTCGCGCGTTCATGAATATCTTGTGCGGCAAAGTAGTAATGCAGCGCCTGACGCGTGCTTCGCTGCCCACGATCGCCCCGTAAACGGGTGAGCATCGTGCCCTTTGTCTGATTAAGCGTGGTAACCAGTTGGCTATTAGATAAGGCGAGTTCATATAAAGGTGCCTGGCTGGCTTCCTCAATATCAGGATCGAAAAGGCGTGATTTCAGCTCCAGATAGTGCGCTAGCTGCTCATAGCAGCGAGCCAGGTTGTCCTGCAGCGCGCGAATGGGGAATACAAGATGCCCGACCAGCGTCAGGAGGTTGAACCATACGGCTCCAGCCAGCAACAGCAAAGGTTGCTGGTACCAGTGCTCGAAAAGCGACACGCCCAGCATGGTGTAAACGGCAATCAGCAGCGCACCAAAGGCAATAGTGGCATATCGTTGACCCAACCCTCCCAGTAAAATAAAGCCGATAGTGGAGCTGACCAGGCCAAGTGCGAACAGCCATGGCCAGGGGAATAGCAGCTCCACCGATGCCGAGGCGATAAAAAAGGAGACCAGCGTAATGACCAGGTTTTTTAACCGCCCGGTAAGACGGTCATCGAGGTCGGCCAGCGCAGCAGCAACCACGCCAAGGGTTAATGGAATGGTCAGTTTAACTTCGCCAAGGTGCCACGGTAACGCAGCGGTGCCGCAAAGGGCGATAAAGATCCTGACGTTATACAGCCAGGCGCTGTTCCATGTGTAACGACGAAGCAAGGGGCTCAACATAGGGCAGGGATCCGATTACTGAAAACGACGACGCGCGTTGGCTTCACGTGCAGCGCGTGCCGTTTCAACGGAAACAACACGACGGCCCACCGGCCACAACGCGATAGCGGCGATTTTAAAATTCGCCACGCCAACCGGGATGCCAATAATTGTCAGGCATTGAGCCACGCCGGCAATAATATGCATCACGCAAAGCCACCAGCCGAACAGGATAAACCAGACAACATTCAGTAAGGTTCCCCCTGCGTTCAGCAGACCATTCCTGGCGTCTGGAGAGAGTTCATCGACGTGGACCGCCTCATTTCCCCACGGAATAAGGGATAGCTTAGTGATCTCCCAGCATGAGCGCGTGAGCGGAAGGGTCACGATTAACAACACGCTAACAATGGTTGCCACCAGCCAGCCCAGTGTTGTGGCAAAACCACCGAGGACAAAATTCAGGATATTCAAAATGGTACGCATAAAGCCTCAGTTGAGTTCCGGGTATTGATCGTTCCGGCAATTGTAACGATTTTTTGGACTGGAGCACCAATTCTCTGACAGGTAAACTGGCAATAATTGTCACAAGCTGAGATCACCAAGAGATGGAACTGAAAGCGACTTCCCTGGGAAAACGCCTGGCACAGCACCCGTACGATCGCGCGACCATCCTGCATGCAGGTATAAAAGTAGCGGGCGACCGCCATGAATACCTCATTCCCTTTAATCAATTGTTGGCGATTGAGTGTAAGCGGGGCATGGTTTGGGGAGAGATGGAGTTTCAGCTGGCTGATAACAAAGTGGTGCGCTTGCATGGCACCGAGTGGAGTGACACGCAGCGTTTTTACCACCTTTTGAATGAGCGCTGGCGCAGCTGGAGCGCGGAGATGAGCGAGGTGGCAGCTGAACTCCTGTCGGGTCAGTTAGCGCTTATCTCTGAACGTATCGAGCCGTCCAGATGGTTGACGCGTAACCAGTTGACCGGCGTACAGCGTCAGTTGCAGGAGGCTTTCGCTGCGCTTCCGATACCCACCAGTCGCCTGTCGGAGTTTGATAATTGTCGCACGCTCTGGCAACAGTGCCATGTATGGCTACAGGATGTTGAAGGGCGTCGGGCAGAGCATAATCAAGCCTTTACCGAATCGATGCTGAAGCAGTATGCGACCTTTTTTGAACAAGTTGAAAGCTCGCCTCTAAATCCGGCGCAAGCGAGGGCAGTGGTCAATGGTGAGCACTCTCTTCTGGTATTGGCTGGCGCTGGCAGCGGTAAAACTTCCGTGCTGGTGGCGCGTGCCGGTTGGCTACTGACACGCGGTGAGGCCTCTGCCGATCAAATTCTTCTGCTCGCCTTTGGCCGTAAAGCAGCGCAGGAGATGGATGAGCGTATTCGCGAGCGGCTGCATACCGATGAGATCACTGCGCGGACTTTTCATGCGCTGGCGCTGTACATCATTCAGCAAGGCAGCAAGAAAGTGCCTGCATTAAGCGAGCTGGAAAACAATACTGCCGCACGTCTGACGCTGTTAACCCAAACCTGGGTGCAGCAGTGCAGCGAGAAAAAAGCGCAGGCAAAAGGGTGGCGTCAGTGGCTGGAAGAGGAGCTGAGTTGGCACCTTCCTGAAGGGAATTATTGGGATGACGAGGCGTTGCAGCGGCGCGTTGCACCACGTTTGGATCGCTGGATAAGTTTGATGCGCATGCATGGCGGTGCTCAGGCAGAAATGATTGCCAGCGCACCGGATGAGATACGCGATCTCTTTGCCAAACGCATCAAATTGATGGCGCCATTGCTGAAAGCATGGAAGAGCGCGCTTAAGGAAGAGAACGCCGTCGACTTTTCGGGGCTTATTCATCAGGCCATCAACGTGCTGGAAAAAGGGCGCTTTATCAGCCCGTGGAAGCATATTCTGGTGGATGAGTTCCAGGACATTTCACCCCAGCGCGCTGCGCTACTGGCGGCGTTACGCAAACAGAATACGCAAACAACACTTTTTGCGGTCGGTGATGACTGGCAGGCCATATACCGCTTCAGCGGCGCGCAACTTTCGCTTACCACCGCTTTTCATCACTATTTTGGTGAAGGCGATCTCTGCGCCCTTGATACAACTTATCGCTTTAATTCACGCATCGGTGAAGTGGCGAACCGCTTTATTCAGCAAAACCCCTCGCAGCTTGCCAAGCCGCTTAACAGCTTGCTGGCAGGTGATAAAAAATCCGTAACGCTGCTGGCAGAAGATCAACTCGATGCGCTGCTTGATAAGCTAAGCGGTTTCGCGAAGCCTGAGGAGCGCATCCTGGTATTGGCCCGTTATCATCACGCCAGGCCAAAAAGCCTGGACAAAGCGGCAACGCGATGGCCGAAACTGCAGCTGGATTTTATGACGGTTCATGCCAGTAAAGGGCAGCAGGCCGACTATGTCATTATTGTTGGCCTAAAAGAGGGGCAAGATGGGTTTCCTGCGCCAGCGCGGGAATCGATTATGGAACAGGCGCTTTTGCCTGAGGAGGAGGAGTTTCCTGACGCGGAGGAGCGTCGTCTGCTCTATGTTGCACTGACGCGAGCACGTAAGCGCGTTTGGTTGCTGTTCAACAAGGATGAACCTTCACGCTTTGTTGAAATACTCAAATCGCTGGATGTGCCCGTTGCCAGAAAGCCCTGAACTCAGGCGGCGGTGCCGCCTGAAGTTACTTTAACCGCTCAGCCAGATAGCGCTGATAATCTGGAATCAAAATATCAACGCTGTGATTAAATTGCGGGGATTCGATAATAAAATCGGCGGTTGAAAGGTTGGTTGCCACAGGAATATTCCATACCGTTGCCAGGCGAAGCAGGGCTTTTACATCAGGATCGTGAGGGACGGCATTTAGCGGATCCCAGAAGAAAATGAGTATGTCGATTTTACCTTCCGAGATGAGCGCGCCGACCTGCTGATCGCCCCCCATCGGGCCGCTCAGCATAGCATTCACTTCCAGCCCAGTTGCGCGTTGAATCAAATTACCGGTAGTGCCGGTTGCATACAGTTGATGTGCTGCCAGCACGGGCTGGTGCCGCTCAACCCATTTCATTAACAACTGCTTGCAGTGATCGTGCGCGACAAGGGCGATATTCTTGCGTACGGGTAGCGTGCGAGTGGTTGATTCCATGATCTATTTCCGTCAGTGATGTTTGCTACAGATTACTGGAAGCACTTGATGCTGCAAGAGAAGCGCATAAAAAAAACAGAAAATGGTTGAGTTACCCCGATTGATTTACACTTTGTGAAATCAAGCGGAGGAAATGATGAAAGAGAACGATATTGCCGAGATTTTACGCGCTACGCACACCATCGCTCTGGTTGGCGCAAGCGACAAACCCGATCGTCCCAGCTACCGCGTCATGAAGTACCTGTTAGATCAGGGCTATCATGTGATCCCAGTCTCACCAAAAGTGGCGGGAACGACGCTATTGGGTCAGCAGGGGTATGCGACGCTGGCAGAAGTGCCAGAGAAAATTGATATGGTGGATGTGTTCCGCAACTCCGAGGCCGCATGGGACGTCGCGCAAGAGGCGATAGCCGTGGGGGCGAAAACGTTATGGATGCAACTGGGCGTGATTAACGAACAGGCTGCTGTGCTGGCACAGGAAGCGGGGTTGAACGTAGTGATGGATCGCTGCCCGGCGATTGAAATCCCGCGCCTGGGTTTGGCGAAATAAAAAAATACCCCGCTGGTTGCGGGGTACGATCAGTTTCGCAGTCTTGGAGCCTGCAGCTGGCGCCGAATGGTCCGCGCCAGTTCATCCATTGAGGGCTGTTCGGGGTGCTCATCCGTTATTTCGCTGGTGAGCTGCGCTTCGGCCAGATAAGTGTGAACAGGTTGACCGTCGTCATCTTCCATCACTACGTGGTACCAGGGCAGTATGCGTAACTCGTCATTGACTGCCAGCTCATCTGCTGACGGCTCATCAAGCGAGTACTCTGGGTCGATGTCGACCACTACGCCAAGATACCCCAGCAGTGAGTGGCGAACCTGCTGACCGATACCGAATTTGCTGGCTATCATTGTCACCTCCCGGGAACCTTTGATAACCCCAAATATGGGGGCACGGCTCCAGATTTCAACTTACATGACGCGACAGGCAAACCCTTTCAGATAAAGCCCTTCCGGGTAGGTTGCGATCACCGGGTGATCGGCGGCCTGACGGAACTGGTCTATAAATTGTATATCACGCCCGGCATCTAAGGCGGCATCAGCGATGATTTTTTGAAATAAATCGGTGGTCATCAAACCTGAGCAGGAGAAGGTCAGCAGCACGCCGCCGGGATTGAGCAACTGAATAGCCAGCATGTTGATATCTTTGTAGCCGCGGCACGCACCCATTAGCTGGCTTTTGTTTTCAACGAATTTTGGCGGATCCATCACTATCACATCGAAGGTTTCGCCCTGATCGCGATATTTACGCAGCAGTTTGAACACATCATCGCGTACAAACTCCGCTTTGCTCAGATCGAGCTTATTCAGGGTAATGTTCTGCTTCGCAACGTCCAGCGCTTCCTGAGAGGTATCGACGCTCACGACCTCACGACAGCCGCCCATCAGTGCGGAGACGGCAAAGCCGCCAGTGTAAGAGAAGCAGTTAAGTACGCGTTTGTCAGCTACATAGCGACGTGTCGCCAGTCGGCTGTCGCGTTGGTCAAGGTAATAACCTGTCTTATGCCCACCCTGAATATCAACAAACAGCTTCATGCCGTTCTCTTCGATAGGCAGCAGCGGCGGAGGAAGCTCGCCTGACACCGGGCCTTGTGTTAACTCCAGTCCCTCTTTTTTTCGCACCGCGACATCACTGCGATCGTAAATAGCGCATTCCGGATAGAGCGTTCGTAGTGCAGAAAGGAGTGCCGGACGCTGATATTCCGCTCCGGCGCTCAAAAGTTGCAGCACCAAAAAATTGCCGAAACGGTCAATCGTTACACCGGGTAAGCCGTCAGACTCGCCCGCGATCAGACGATAGCTGTCCAGACCATCACGCCCGGCGAGCCAGTTACGCCACTGCTGCGCTTGCTGTAAACGGCGGATAAAGAAGTCGATATCAACGCTTTCGTCTTTATCAAATGTCCAGACGCGCGCGCGGATTTGTGAAGCGGGAGAGAGCGCTCCGCGGGCCAGCCATTTACCCTGATGATCGACGATATCCACGGTTTCTCCGAGGCTGGCTTTGCCTTCCATTCGCGCTACGGCGCCGGAAAACACCCAGGGATGACGACGCAACAATGACTTCTCGCGTCCTTTGGCTAACACTAAACGTACACTCATATTTGGCTATTCTGTCGGCTGAAGAAAATGGGCGCTATTGTCACGGGTTCGCCGGGTAAATGCAACGCGCCCGCATTGATGGAGATAAGATATGGCTCAAGTTTGCACAATCGCCTGGGTACACGGCAGCGTACAAGGTGTTGGATTTCGCTACACCACACAACACGAAGCGCAGCGTCTGGGATTAGTCGGATATGCGCGAAATCTGGATGATGGCAGTGTTGAGGTGGTTGCCTGCGGTGAGGCTGAGAATGTCAACAAACTGATTGAGTGGTTAAAAGCGGGTGGGCCGCGTAGTGCGCGGGTTGATAAGGTTTTGACCGAGCCTCATCAACCCGACAAAGCGTGGAGCGATTTTGGGATCCGCTACTAAATGCACTTAACCGGTTTAGGGAGGCCTGCAATTTTCGTGGCCTGTTTAGCCGGTCCTTTTGGAAAGAGGCGATAGAGATAGCGGCTGTTGCCTTTCTCTTCGCCATATTTATTGGCCATTGCCTTTACCAGCATGCGAATCGCAGGTGAAGTATTGAACTCCAGATAAAAGCCACGCACGAAACGCACCACTTCCCAATGTTCAGGGGAGAGAGAAATACTCTCTTTCTCTGCGATCGCCTCTGCCAGAGCCTCGCTCCACAGCGAAGTCTCTTTTAAATAACCTTCGCTATCTGTTTCGATTTCTTTACCTTCAAAGATCAACATAGTTTCCACAACGGCTGTTTATGACGGCGGGAGTGTAACAAAAAACAAAGCCCCGCATAAGCGGGGCCTGATGGAGAAGGGATTGGCGTTAGTCTCTGCTGGCGAAACCGAGAATGCTCAGCAGGCTGACAAAGATGTTGTAGAGCGAAACATAGAGACTCACGGTCGCACGGATATAATTCGTTTCGCCACCATGAATAATATTGCTGGTTTCATACAAAATCGCACCGGTAGAGATCAGAATAAATACTGCGCTGATTGCCAGATGCAGGGCAGGAAGCTGAAGGAAAATATTCGCAACCATACCGATTAGCACAACCACGATACCGGCCATCAGCATACCGCCCAGGAAAGACATATCCTTGCGTGTAGTCAGCACATAGGCTGAGCAGCAGAAAAATACCAGTGCGGTACCGCCAAGCGCCAGCGCAATGACGTCACCCATCCCGGCAGACAAATACGCGTTCAGCATTGGGCCGAGGATGTACCCAAGGAAGCCGGTAAAAGCAAATGCTGCCAGAATACCGCTTGGCTTATTCGCCAGTTTATAGGTTAAGAACATCAAACCATACATACCCACCAGAGTCAGAATAAGACCCGGTGAAGGGAGCATCAGAACGGTGCTTGCTGTTGCGGTAATCGCAGAAAAAGCCAGTGTCAGACTGAGCAGAAAATAGGTATTACGAAGAACTTTGTGCGTACTCAGCAGGGATGTGCGGTCACGCGAAGAAGTAATTAGACGATCCATAAGCCACTCTCTTATGACAGATGTAATTAGAAGTGGAGTCTAGGAAAGTCTTGCGTGCTGTAAAAGACGTTTTACCCATCTTTACTCATCGCAGCGGCTGCTGATGCCTGTTTTATCGATAAAAAAGGTGACCAGAAGATTCTGGGAACAAATGTGATGCAGAGCCATATTTATCTCTTATATCGCTCGAAATGTTTTGCCGTCTAATCTTTAGCACGTTAAGAGTGTAAAGGCGTCGGTATATAACAAATTTCAAAGGCGAAATGGATATGAAACCACAAACACTAAACAACATAACTCACGTTTTATTGGCAGTTGGGATGATGTGCGCAACGACCCAGGCCTATGCGGCAAGCGTACCCGCAGGTGTTGAACTGGCGGCAAAACAGGAATTGGTGCGCAATAATGGCAGCGAGCCAGCATCGTTGGACCCGCATAAAGTTGAGAGTGACATCGAGTTCAATATTATTCGCGATATGTTCGATGGGCTGCTGGCAGTCAAAAAGGATGGTTCTATTGAGCCGCTTTTAGCCGAAAAATGGGAAAACAAAAATAATACTGTCTGGACGTTTCATTTACGCCCGGGGATCACCTGGTCAGATGGTACGGCAATTACAGCTAAGGATGTGGTCTGGAGTTGGCAGCGTCTTGTTGATCCGAAAACGGCCTCTCCTTACGCCAGCTATCCGGGCAATATGCATATCCTCAATGCAGAAGATATCGCACAAGGTAAAAAACCAGTTGATTCACTGGGTGTAAAAGCAGTGGATGACTCGACCCTTGAGGTTACCCTGACTCAACCGACAGCCTCTTTTTTATCTATGTTGGCTCACCCCTCAATGGTTCCGATCGATCCAGTACTGGTTAACCGCTTCGGTGATAAGTGGACAAAACCAGAACATATCGTCACCAGCGGAGCGTATAAAGTGACCGGTTGGGTGGTCAATGAGCGCATCGTGGCGGAACGTAACACGCGCTACTGGAACAATAAGGCGACAGTGATCAATAAAGTCACCTATCTGCCTATCAGCGCGGAAACTGCAGATGTAAACCGCTTTAAGGCCGGGGAAATTGATATTACCTACACAATTCCTGTGAATCAGTTTGCCCAGCTACGTAAAACATTTGGCGAGCAGGTCAGCGTTGAGCCTCAACTGGCAACCTACTATTACGAGTTCAATACCACTAAACCCCCCTTCAACGATCCGCGTCTGCGCCGCGCGCTCAATATGGGGTTAGATAAAGATATTATTGCTGACAAAGTGATGGCGCAGGGTCAAAGGCCGGCATGGGTCATCAGCCAGCCAGAAATCGGCGGAGTGAAGTTATCTCCGCCAGATTATTCAACATGGCCGCGTGAAAAACGCCTTGCAGAGGCGAAGAAATTGTTAAACGAGGCGGGCTTCAATGAAGCGCACCCCCTAAGATTTAACCTTCTCTACAACACGATGGAGACACATCAACGGATTGCCATTGCTGCGAGTTCAATGTGGAAAAAAAATCTTGGTGTAGAGGCAAAGCTGCAGAATCAGGAATGGAAAACAATGCTGGATACGATGCATACCGGCAATTTTGACGCAGTGCGCTATGCATGGATCGCGGATTACGATGATGCAGCGACCTTCCTGAACAACTTCCGTACCGGAAGTAGTGAGAATACCAGTAAGTACAGCAATTCAGCCTATGACGAGGCGTTGGATAATGCAGCGAAGGCGAAAGATATTGCTGAGCGAGGAAAATATTATCAGCAAGCAGAAGATCTTCTGGCGCGTGATGTACCAGCAATCCCGGTTTATCACTATGTCCGTACGCATTTGGTGAAACCATGGGTGGGTGGTTTCAATCCCGATCCGCTGGGTTACTATCTCACGCAAGATATGTACATCAAAAAACATTAAAACGCTGTCCTTATCCGCTTCTTTATTGAGCACTGTGTTGATGTTTAAAGCGATTAACCTGTTTTTGGTTGTTTTTCACGCAAACGAACATTGTCACGCTTTACATGAAGGGCAGGGATGTTTATAGTGCGCCTCACACCGGAAGTGTGGCCGAGCGGTTGAAGGCACCGGTCTTGAAAACCGGCGACCCGAAAGGGTTCCAGAGTTCGAATCTCTGCGCTTCCGCCATATCTGATAAGGGGTTACCGAAAGGTAACCCCTTGTTTTTTGCTTCGAAAGTAAAACCGTGTTTATACGCCGCTAAAAACTATCAAATAGCCGACTTACACCTCTACTGCCTTTTCTGAACGTTCATCACCTGGTACAGACAAACAAAGGGCGTTTACCGACACTGAACAGGAAGCTGCTACTCCCTTGCGGTTGAATTGCATAATTTACCCGTCTGTTAGGGTAAACATAGAACGCCGGCAGGACAGTAGCGATGACATCCTCAGGTAAACTTTCAACATTATCGACCTTATTAATATTGGTTGATAAAAGGTGAAAAGTATTTTTGTTCTCAACCCATGTATAAGCGACATCCCTTCTTATTGTACCCTCTGTGTGGTTGGGATCACGGTAACGCCCGCTAACAGAGACGATACCGCTTAGGGTCCGTCTGTTGTACATAAAGTCCAGTGTCAAATTAGCTTGTGCGTCCTTGTTAAACACAACCACAACCGCCGTGCAGGTTTCCGCAGCGCGGAAGTGTGTCGTTACCATGAGGTACAAATAGCCGAATCCGAGACCTGCCAACAGACAAATTATTAATAAGCTAACCCTCTTTTTAGTCATCACGGTTGATTCCGGTAATATGAAGAGAGATACATCCTGGCGAAGATTCCGTTGTATATTTATTCTTACAAGCTAACGCAGTCAAAGTAGGGGAGGTCACGGAAAGAGGAAAGTAGACCCAGGGATAACTTTTGCAACTTAAGCCCGTATTCAGAATTAAGGATTTATATTTTGAATAAGGATTATTGTTATCATGAATGTCATTCCTGGTGTGAAGATGACAACCGTTATCAGTTTCTGTAAGCGTATAAGTGTTGAAGAAGGCGGGTTCAACATGTCTGTACCAAATGAAGCTTGTGACAATAAAGCCAGTAACAAAAGAGATAAGAATAAGCAGAAGAGGCAAAAGCAATTTCTTAATTCTATTCTCATCTTCACCAGGTAATGGTTGGAAAGTCGGTGTTAATACAGGCTCGGGTGAGGCATCCTCATCCTCTGGAACTGCGCTCTTTTCAGGCAGGTCTGAGCTCGGGACGTCAATAGCAGGAAGCTCAATCGTGTTATCCGCTTTTACAATATCTTCCTGTTTAAGGATCCTGACGCCATCGTCAATTTGAAAGCCTTTACGAGGGATGGTGGCGATGAGTTTTTGATCCGTATCGCCCACTGCACGCAACCCGCGGCGGACAATAGAAATGTTCTGATAGAGAGTATTAGCGGGAACCAACATACCTTCCTCTTCCCATACTTTCTTGAAAAAATCTTGCTGTAAGACAATATCGGGAGAGGCTTCAAGTAATAACAGAAGACACCGACTTGCTGGTGTGGTTAAGATCACACTTACTTCAGGGTTTTTAAGGGAGGTTAATTTCTTTAAAACGGGCCTGAATTCAATATATTCGTTTATAATCCAGTGCATATGCCTATCAACGCAGCCAGAGCTGAGTTCCTTATCAACATTCCATATTTAAAACAGCCATTACTCCATCCGGTAATTTCAACATGATGGGAGCGCAATTTCCATGATTTTTTATGACTTAAATGAATATTGATTAGACGGCTTTAAGATCTCAAATCATCAATTTTCTTATATGAGAGTTTAACGTGACTAATGCTGGAGTGAATTCGTAGTAAAACTCACCATCTATCTGATTATATCGGTATGGTTGTATAAACAATAACCACATGAAATATAAAAATCAGTTATGATTCAGGTGCATTCATCATATATTTTTATAAAAGCATCGTTATAGAGTATGAATATTTCACCCGCCTGTTTTACATGGCCACTGTGGAGTGATTCACCGGGCCGAAGATACCATGTCGTACTGGCATCTTCGTTTGCTCCGCATCCGGGTTTTAATAGCGCCTTAAACCATGTATTTCCATTGTTAGCAACCTCTCCTGTGGAGTGGTTCAGAGACCATTTGAAATTTATCTTACGAGGTCTCACTACAAGAATGGTGTCCATCACTATGATCGGTGCCATACTTATAATACTGTCATTAGCGTTCTTTGATATTTTGTTCTGAGGCGGGATCTCTTCGAATGCAACACGGTAGTAACGTTCTTTATCATCTGCAGGGCCATGGTAATAAAACTTGAAGAAATCGCTCTCTCCTGGTTGCAGCATCATTTGTCGAGGTGCGAACAATAGCTCCCCGTCAGCAGGTTGAGAATAAACTTCAGATATACCTGGACTGTCGATTGCCCTGATAGTTATACGATAGAGACGAGCGGATTTATTATTATTTATCACCAATTTTGCGAACATATTGCTTCCAGCATCAATCGAAAAGGTTTGATTACCAACATAAATAGCATTCGCAAAAAATGGAGCAAGCCAAAAAAGCAAGCAAACGTAATTTATAACTCTTTTAATTAACATTCCGCCAGGTCGCCTTAATTCTAATTTCTCCCGATGCGCTAACATCCCCGAACCACGTTGAATGATTTAATGTATACAAAGAGCGCTCATCGTTCATAGGAATGGAGAAGCGGACGTTTGATTTGTTCATCAATCCCATAGCCCCATTTGAGCTAAACCAGGGTGTTGTTAACCAAAAGGCATCTGTCATATCACGCCATAGCCCATCGCAGCCGACATCATAGGTTTTATTGACCCCATTTCTGGTTTTATAAGTTAATGATGCTGGAAAAGGAACCTGAGTTAAGCTATCTAAAGATTTAAATATACACCATGAGCGCCCGTAAATTTTTTGTGTTGGTCCTGTTACGCTGATTAGCACTTCATCAGCTGAGGTCTTGCCATTTGTCGTTACAATATAATCAAAGTCCAGTGAAGGACTATTTCTACCGATTTTTCCGGTGCGAGAGGGATTTTGGACATAATCTTTAGAAATTATGCTTACACTAAAATCCCTTGGTTTAATAATAAGCTGGCTTGATGTGGAAAATTCATACCAACCGGATTCAGGTGCAAGGGCATTATGCATTCTGAAATTAAAAAGATCGTTTGTATTGCTGTCACTGATACCTAGTTTAACCATTTGTTTGAAAAAATTTTGTGAAAGAAAAATGTAAACACTTCTTTTTCCTTTCAGTTCATTAAAAGTAAAGTAATGACTCGTTTTGCTTACTGTCTTCCAGGTGTTGCTATCGAGACTAAATTGCATATCTTCAGCATTTATCACTGATTCGAGAGCTGGTTTGTTTATTGATGGAAAAACTTTTATTGTTGAGTTACTCATCCCATTATCACGCAGGGAATAGGTAAGCATTTTACAGGCAAGGCCAGAGATTTTTCCGATAACCAGGGGGTAACAGCTTGAGTTTCCTTCGCCGAGCGTCGGAACCCCATCACTATTAATGAAAACTTCCGTAATCCCGTTAGTATTTTCAAACTTGAGATGAGCGCCTTTTGTATAAGAGACTTTACGAACGTACCAGTTACCTGAGGCCATATTGCGACAGCGTTGACCAAAATGAGCGCTGTAACTTTCTGCAGTCGTACAAGTATTAATGGTCATGGTAAAGTTACTCCCTACGGAGGCATTATTAAGATAATGATAGAATTGATCGCTCATCATTCCATGCATCCATTTAGCACCACCTGACGGGACAGAGACACCATAAAATCCTGCTGCATCTGTAGCTTCTGGCAAAATCAAGCTTGTCGCCATATCGCAGCCTTTATACCAGTTAATGCAGCGTAACCCAGTAATTAAATGTGATGTCGGCGCGTTTTCAAGCCACATATCGAAACGACGGTTGCTCAATAAAAGCGTATTATAGCCGTTGTCAATATAGCCAAGGCTCTGCTGGTAAATGGTTCCGGAACCATTGTATTTTAGGCCCGTCCAACGGTTGGAACCTGTCATTCGTGGATCGAGCGCACCAGTAGGAGTAACGAAAAAATTATCGTTGTTATTATTTTCTACGAAAACATATTCACGAGTAGGAGCATCGGAAAAGACGGTTTTGTTCATGGCAGCTTCTACAATATGAACCGTTAAGAAGAGAGAAACAAAAGCTAAAAGCCAATATAAATTAACCTTCATTTATCTCTCCATCAACCATAGTGCTAGCGAACGTTTTTAACCCCTGGCAAATAATATCACCTACCCAAACAGCGCCGCGCGCATTACTTATATCCAAATTTGCTTCGCAAAGTTTATTATCATCGTAGTTGAAATCAACGGTAGGGAATTTCTTATCAATATCCATTACGAACTCGCCATTACTATCCGTGCGTGTTCTTCCAATATGGTTATTGATGTGAGCATTGGCAAGTAATGTTCCGTCCTCAGCGCGTATCCGGCCCGAAACGGTTACCATCTGTTTAATTTCGGGCACCATGGTTACAACGTTGCCCGGATAGAGTGTAAATTGACCTTTTCTGCCGTTTGCGATGTTATAGCTATCGACAGATTTTTTGCTATTAAGAATCTCAATTTCATAACGTGAGTAAGGATCTAAAGGAAGATAGTTACGTTTTCCTAGTAGTGGGAAAAGGCGACCATTAACTCTTGCAGTGAGTTGGCCATCATGTTCAATATCAGTACGTAATATCACGCCAGCGTTACCCTCTGTGCTGCCGCTCATACCTATCTCACTTCCTTGCCAGCCGAGACTACCGTTAGCCGTAAAATTTGTGCTTAAGTATCCATCAAGGCCGCTATTGACACTTAATGTACCGGTTGAAAAGCGATTCTCATATTTTGTCCATGCCGTGGCGCTTAAGTTTTTATTATTACTGTTTTTACCAGAAATGCCTCTGGAAATATCGGCGCCGATGGCTTGTATAGTGTCATCTTCATCGAACTGCTTCTGAGCTGAGATGTTTGCCATAGCATAGCCATTCTGCTGCGTTATGCCGGCCCGAAAAGCGCTTCCGAGCGGAAGCAGAAAATCAAAAGCAACATATTTTTGCATACGGGTTGTTTGCCGACTATTGCTATGCTGATAGCGTTGCAAGCCTGCTCGTAATCCTAATGAACCGAACTGCCCATTGTAGAGGGTCTGCGTATAATCAGCCGTATAATAATGACTGTTATGTTGGCGATCTTTGTTATAGCTTGCGCTGAAGGAACCTAGCCGTGACCAAAGCGTATTGAGATTTAATGATGCACCAATTGCAATATTGGTAGCATCGCTACGCCGAAGGGTATTCCCTATAGACGTTTTTTCCTGGCTTAACCAGACAGAACTAAATTTTCCGGGCAAAGTTGCATTTAGACTACTAATGGAACTCCATGATCCATCGGTAGCTAACATATTTTGCATGCTGATTTGTAAAGCTTCGGTAATGGGCCATGAGAGCTGAAGTTCTCCGACAGTGACTGAGTCGTAGTTATATGCTGAAGCCATCCAGGCTAACGCATTAAGACCGCCTGAAGTGGACAATCCTATCAGGAGACTGTTTTTAGCTTTCTGAATTTCCCTATCGCCACTCTCCCATCGCTCCATATGTATGTTACCTCCCCAAAATTGCCAACGGAATGGCATTCCCGCTGATTTACCCCGCGCAAAAAGTTTGTTAACTCGCTGAATATTTTGGCTTATATGTTGCCCATTAACGATAACATCGACTTTGATATCGTAAATGCCATAAGGGAGTCCGCTGGTGTCAACTTCATGACTGCCCATGCTAAAGTTCTGTACGCTGAGAAGTTTACCATCCCGAGAAAGGTGAACTTCGCCAGCAGAGGGCAGGAAAACAATGACGGGGATAACGGAGTGCGAATCATTGAAGACCGTTGACTGCGCGTGGTTGCCCCAGGAGAAACCATAAATTCTTCCAGAAGGAAGCGCAGTGACCGATCCAAGAGATTGTAAGTTCCAGGAGTCTAGCATGCCACCGGCAACTCTGAAGCCTGAAAAGTCACGTTCGTACATGGCACGGTAGATCTGAGCCTGTTGGGAATTCGATCCCAGGCCATACACAGTGCCATTCATCATTAAATGGTGCTCTTTTAGGGCTGTAACTGAGTCAAATGAAAGGTAATTTGAAGTACTAATATCTCCCCCCTTCATTTTATTGTTATAGATGCCAAAGTTATAAGCAATTGTACTACTAAGATCTTCTGCACTTGATTCACCGATATCCTCGATTTTAGGGCGGAAAAGGGTTTTTAGTGCTTGCTGAGTGACGATCACTTGCAATGTAAGTTGTTGGAAGTTTAGGTATAACCAGGCATTAGCGGTAATGGGTATTTTAGACTCTTCATTAAATGGAATATCTTTTAGACTATTAATTTTTGACCGTGTGTGATCATTCAACGACGCATTGCCATTCTGATCTTCAAGCTCAATTAAGCGCACTTTCACCATATTTTCATCGAGCCAAATGGAAGCAGTGCCGATACGCTGATCATCTTGCGTACCAGAAACCCCATTTAGATGAATGAATAAAGGGATACTCATACCATCTTGTAATGCTTTCCTAAAAGCATCAGGAACCATGATGCCGGCGACATGTAAACTCTGAAGAGGAGAGGAGTAAACTTCACTCATGCCAGCAAAGAAAATGACGGTATAAGTAACGCAAGCCTGGAGGGTTTTATTCTCGACAATGCGCACAGACAAAATCTCCCAAAACTATTTAACTGAAACGAAATGATTCTCTTGCCAGAAAGCTACACGGCCATTCTTATCTGCAACATTGACTCGAGTGAATGTTCGCGACTTACCGGGCATAAGATAGTAATTTTCTTTGCAAGACTCACCATCAGTCGGTTTTAAACATGGGCCATAGGCGATAATACGTAACGTAGCATTTCCAGGGTTGGTGATTTTTCCTGTGGAATATTTGTATTCATATTTAGCTTTACGAGGAGCAACAACCAATATTGAACTAATAAGCGCTGATGCTGTGGCAACAGCATGGCGCTTTGCGTTGCTTCTTTTGCCTTCGCTTAACGATTGATCGGACCAAAGAATTCGGTAGTAACGTTCTTTATCGTCAGTCGGTCCTTTGTAAAAAAAACGAATGGTCTCATTGCTATTAGCGGGTAGCAATAAACTTCCTGGCGTCAAAAGAAGCTCATTTTTACTCTCCATGGGAATGATTGTACCTCCTTCTAGAGGGTTTGTTATTCTCTCAACTCTGATATTGATAAGACGACCTGTATTTGTAGAGTTCTTTATCTCCTTACTGATAACGGAACTATCGCTATACATAAAAGAAGATATGTCTCCAATATCTAATGCATATGCAGGCATCATGACAGTTAAAGAAAAATTTAACGCAAAAATAATTTTTTTCATAATTTCTTGTCCTAAAAAAAAGGAGCGGTCCCTCGCTCCTTAATTAATGAAAGTTAGCTAGTCCATGTTGCATCGAACTGGACGCTAACATCGCCGCTCCAAATACCTTCTGGCAATACACTTAAATCTGTTGCAGGTGTTGTGCCATCAGTAGTTGCACTTGCGATCGAGAATGTAAATGCATCCTGACCAGCAAAACGACCTGCTTGATTATAATTAGAAGCAATATTGCTCAGACCACCACTTTTACCGGTAAGGGTGTCAACAAGAACTGTATCTGACGTTTTGTCGACCGCATTACCAAAGTAATTAACTCCAACATTCAGCGTTGACCCTGATCCATCAAGCTGTGTTAGCGTGTTACTTACTAATCGTGAGGTTAGTTTAAATGCCGTTGCGCTTGAATCTCCTTCAACTGCAACGTCAAAAAGACCTTTTTGAGTATTGAACCCTTTAACGCCCTCAGCGTACTGGAATGAAAGACTTCCCAGGGGAGTAACCACTAATTTACTAGTGGTATCTTTTTTTGCTGTTGCGGACCATGTCGCCACAGCTTGTGCTGTAGTATCAGCTGCCTGAACTGCACCCATGCTAAAAGAAGACAATAATGCAAGCGCTAAAATTTTACGTTTCATAAATGCACCTTACTCTTGATGGTTTTAACCTTAAAGGTTCCTTGTATTAACAAGGATTTTTTTACAATTCAGATCTCATTACGCGCTAATCTGATTGAAAGAAGCTAAAGGATATAACTTGCTTAAGTGTGCTAATAACAAGCTAATATTGCGCATTTACATTTGATAGCGAACATGTACTCACTCGAATGAATCGCGATCTCACGCAAAGCCACTGCTTCCGACAAAAATAATAACCTTCCCGTAAAATGATTGGATAGCAATAAAGTGTTAATTAGCTAATAAATAATATGTGTTAAATTATTGATCTCTTTTTACATGAAAAAACGTGGTTTCCCGTCCTGCTGATAACATGTCAGTAACGTATTTGTGTTTTATTGATAAGATCTCTTATTCGTTTTTAAGAAGAACATAAGCATTACTTAAATAATAATTTCTTTATTTAAGAGCGATGTGGTTAGATTTTTCTTTAAGATTTTATGTTTAGCTATTTTTCTTATTTAATAATATGACTATTAGTCTCGCTCCTGGTTATGGAAACTTTTGTGCCCCCATTGACTCTTTGATGGAAGTATTGGCTGAAGGGAGGTAAATACTGCCTGGTGCGACCTATGTAAATTTTTAATGCAGATGTTATTTTTATGTTTTGAATATTTGTAGTAGTTATATGAAATAATCTTAAATTCATTAGTCGTATAATTTGTTTTTATAAATGGTTGAGTTAAAAGGTAAAATAAGAATTCATCTTAATTTTACTTGGTAAGCACTTGGCCTTTTTTTTAAGGATAATTCACTTGTTTTAATGCGCTCTTTAGCAATAATTAAAAAATTCCTATTAGCTCTTCATTGTTAGAAGAGTGTGAAATAAAAAGTGTGTTTGATATTAACTAATTTTAGGGTGTGAGTTTTTGGTATGTGTATTGCAAATCCGTATGCCGAAATAAGTGTTAAGACAAATGGCGGAGCTCCAATGTTAGCGTGGTTTCAATCTGCATAACGAGTTTAGATGCCTACATAAACTACTTCAAAAGTCGATTTGGTAAGCGGCTAAACTCATCTTAATAATTTGCATAAATTACAGGTAGGAAATAAATGAAAGGTAAAAGAAAAACAGGGCGTTTGATGAGATTCAATCCAGTAGCAGCTTCTATTCTGCTCTCTCTACCGGTTCTTGCTCAAGCAGGCGATCTGAATATTAAAAATGGCACCATTGCCAGTTCAAATGGCGTACCCGTAATCAATATTGCCAATCCCAATGATAATGGCCTCTCTCATAACGTTTATGATGATTTCAATGTTGGCAAGAACGGGGTTATTTTCAATAACAGCTCATCTGGCACAAATACCGTAATTGGGGGAGTCATAGCGGGTAATAGCAACCTTACCTCAGGTAGCGCCAAAGTCATCCTTAATGAAGTCACTTCCAATAAAACCAGCATGCTTGAAGGCCTGATGGAGGTTGCAGGAGACAAAGCTCATTTAGTCATTGCCAACCCGAATGGTATCTCTACTAGCCTGGGCAGTGGTTTTATCAATACCAGTAAAGCCACTATCACGACCGGTAGACCAGATATTCAGAACGGCGTGTTAAGAGGTTATTCAGTTGGAGGTGGTGTTATTACTGTCAAAGGGCTAATGAGCTCTTCGCCAACAGAAATTCTTGCTCGCTCCGTTGCAGTACAAGGGCAAATCGTGACGGATGAACTTACTGTTATCGCAGGTAATAATTATGTCAATAAAAATGCTGAGGTCTTAGGCCATGTAACAGCAAGCGGTATCAGGAATACATACGCGGTTGATGTGTCTGATCTTGGCGGGATGTACGCAAATCATATTAATTTGATCAGTACTGAAAGTGGAGTTGGTGTCAGAAATATGGGGGTTATTGCCGGTGGTGCTAATGATATCCATATTAATGTAAATGGTAAGTTTATTAACACTGGCGGTGAGGTTCAATCAGTTGGCTCTACCAACATCACAACTAATGGTGTGCTGGAAAATATCGGTGGAGATATATCGGGTAAGGGCAAAATATTTATTAACACGACGAAGAATTCAATAAATAACACTAGCGCCGGTAGTATCGCTTCAGAATCCGATATCTATATAGATAGTGGTGAGTTTAATAACAAAAACGGTAAAATTTCTTCTGGTGGGATTTTAGGTGTCAATACTAATGGCAAAACGTTAATTAACAGCGGTAAAGGTAGTTCTGCAGGCCTGGAAGCCGCTGTTGTCGCCTTAAAAACAGGTAAGTTAGATAACCGGGCTGGGCAGATCAAGGGTGGTTATGTTGCTTTTGAAACTTCAGAGATAACTAATGTTGGAGGTGAAATTCAATCTACCGGAAAAATTGATATGATCAGTTCCGGGAATATTGATAACACCAAAGGCCTTATTAGGTCACAAGCAGGGGGCATTCAGATTGAGACGGCTAAGTATTTTATCAACAAAGATAATATCACTGCTGATGCTACCAGTAACGATTCCTTAGGATTAATTGCAGGTGACGACGGTATTAAGTTAAAAGCTGGCACGATTAATAATTCGACTGGTGGAATAAGTTCATCAGGTACGATCTCCCTGGAAAGTAGTAGTACGATCAACAATCGTAATGGGAAAATAGCCGCTGATAAAGCTGTGTCACTGTCTGCAATTGGCAATATCGACAACTCCAGTGGAAGGCTTCTTTCGAAAGACACCGTTTCAGTCATCGGCTCCACAATGGATAATAGTCTTTATGTCGGTCAGATTATGGGGGACCGTGGAGTTAACATAGATTTAACCGGGTATTTTAACAACCATATTGGTTTAGTAAGTTCACAGTTAGGTAATGTTGACATTAAAGCTAAAAACGTCAAGAACGTGGGTGGGGTGATTCTTGGCAAAGATATCTCAATCCAAACAGAAGCAGATGTTGATAACTATCATGGATTGATGGTTGCAAATAACCTTCTCAAGATTGATGCTAAAACCAGTGTTAATAACACCTATGGTGAAGATTTCGGATCGTGGTATGGTAATTACTTCGGAATACCCGGTCAAATTGGCGGATTGATTGGGACTAATGGTGTGACAATTAACGCTAAGTCTATTAATAATACGCATAGTCGCATTATTGCCGAGCACGGCCCGTTAACTTTGAATGTTGCAGAAACACTCGACAATTATCGCGGCTTGCTCGTCAGTGGAAGTGATGCAAATATTAAGGCCAAACGCTTGGTTAACAATTATGCCACGATCCATAGTACTGGCGATCTCAATATTGATGTTGACTCTCTGTCAAATTACAGCTCTGGATCAATTGAAAACAATGATGCAACAGGGATAATTTCAGCCGATCGTCATCTCTCGTTAATTGTCGGCAGCGATTTTAATAATTATGGGTGGGTTAGTAGTAAGCAGAACTCGGTAGTACGTGTTGCGGGGGCATTGCATAACTACAATACTATTTCTGCTGATAATACCTTGGAAGTAGATACAACTGGCACTCTTACCAATGAAAAGGATATTGCTGCAGGTACGGTGCTTTATGTTGAATCGGAAGGTAATGTTGTTAATAGCAGCAAGGGCAACATGGTTGGTAGTTCAGCATTCATCAAATCAGCACTTGATGTGACTAACTATGGTAATGTGGTTGCCTGGGATTATCTCGATGTCAACGCTGCTCGCACGATTTACAATTACAAAAACATCTATACTGAAGGCAACGCAGTAATTACTTCGAAATTAATACATAACTCTGGTGCTAATGCTGTTTTAGGCGGTGAAAGGGGACTTGTACTTAACACCGCACAGTTAACCGGCACAGGCACTATCGTTGGTTTGTGATTTAAAAACGTTATAAAAGCAGCAGCAATGCTGCTGCTTTTAATTCAATCTGAGCGACCGTAATAGTGCAACTCTATAAAATCCATTTTCTTATTTGTTTTTTTTGTTTTCATGTGGCCGCAGCCGACAATCTTGACCATTTTGCGAGGGAACAGCAGCGCAACGACGCAAATCTATTGCGTGAGAATAAAATTGAGAAGAAAGATGTTTTCTCTGATAAAAGAGAGTTGATTATTGATAATATCAAGGTTCCTGAGGAAAAAATATGTTATCCCATAACTAGTCTTACTCTTGATAATGATTTTATAAATGATCAAAATATTAAGGATATAAAAAATAAATTTACTGGGGAATGCCTTGGCGTCAATGGCATTCGCAGTCTGGCTAAAATCATTCAAGATTACTTTATTAATGCTGGCTTTGTAACAACGCGTATTGACATTCCCAGTCAAGATTTAACTACAGGCACGCTTGTTATAACGGTTACACCGGGTCGGATAGAGCATATTTTAATTGAAAGCGGTGACGTTACCACTCTCATCCTGCCTTTTAAAGAAGGCGACATTCTTAATCTAAGGGATATTGAGCAAGGGCTTGAAAATTTGCAAAGAACGCCCGCAGTTGATGTTAAGATAAATGTCGCACCCGGAAATCAAAACGGTTATAGCAATATCATTATAAACACCCACCGTACAAAGAGATGGAGTGCAAAAGCAAATTATAGTAATTGGGGTGATAAAAGTACTGGGCAAAATATAACAAGTGGTGCACTTTATCTGTTCAATATCGCTGGCATAAGTGATGTGGGTTATCTTTCCGGAGCGAGTAGTACAACTGGAGGCTACAAAAATATAACCGCCTGGTACTCCTTCCCATATGGGTTTTGGGACTATGAATTTATCTATAGCACCAGCGTCTCAAATCAAAACATACCCATTGCTGGATGGGATTATGATTATATGTGTAGGAATAAATATTACAGTTTTAAAACTTCGCGCCTACTTTTTCGCGATATGTCAAAGAAACTTTCAGCAAGCCTGGAAATCTTCAAGAGAAAAGCCGATTATGAGTTTGGCGGTGTCAAACTGGCAATGCAGAAACGCGATATGAGCAACGTAAAACTGGCCTTCAATTATATTCAGGGGTTTGACGGAGCTTCATTAGATTCAACATTAAGTTGGCAGCAGTTTGTTAAATGGCCAGCTGGAAAAGAAACACCAGATATGTTATCTGGCGACGTGGATCGCGCCAGTCATATCTATAATTTAAATATGACATATTTAAAGGCGCTGGAGTTGTCATCTATGCCTGCCTGGTATGAGATGTCCATCGGTGCGCAATACAGCCCCGCAGCACTAACGATTCAGGATCAGTTTAATATTGGTAATCGCTGGAATGTACGAGGGTTTGAAAACAGTTCTGGTGTTGATGCGATAAATGGTTTCTACATACAAAATACTCTTAATATTAACACTGGCTTTTACGGGGTTACCCCTTTCTTTGGGGCTGATTATGGGCAAGTAGGTGGGAGCAAGTCTACACGGCAAATATATGGTGGCGACAAACTCGTGGGGGTTACTGGAGGAGTAAAAGGGAATGTCCAGTCTTTGGGATATGAACTATCTTTGTCTCTTCCTTTGCTCTCTCCTTCAAAGATGATCGTCGATGATTTTACGGCGAAATTTAACATCAGTTATCAGCTTTAATAACTATGGCTAAAAAGCGCTTTTACCTTGGTACGGACATTGTTGAAGTAAGCAAGATTACACGAGCAATAAATAATGGTGGGGATGGTTTTCTCCATCGTGTGTTTTCTCTTTCAGAGAGAGATAAATTTATCGCAGAGTGTCTGGATTATGAGAGAGCGTCAGGTTTTTGGGCTGCAAAAGAGTCTCTTGTGAAAGCGTTAGGTTTGGGGTTTCGTGAAGGGATAACTTTTCAGGATATGGAGGTCCAGCATGACTGTTTCGGATGTCCCTATTTTTCTCTTTCCGGTCGGATAGCACAGATAATCCAAGAGAGAGATATCGAACATATCTCACTAAGCATATCCCACTGTCGAACACACGCTATTGCAGTGACAATTATCTCCTGAGCAAGGATAAAGGAATAGAATGTATACATATAAGGATTTGAACACTAAAAATGTGCTTGTCTCTGGCGCAAGCGGCGATATCGGATTAGCGATATGCGAGAAATATCTGGATCAGAACTGTAACGTCTTTGCAATATTTAAAAGCAACGCCGAGCCCCTCCGTTTATTAAGCGAGACTCATGACAATGGCCACCGTTTAACAGTTTTGCAGTGCGATCTTGCTAATCCCGCGAGTGTGGGTGATTTGGTTATCCATCTTGGTTCCGCTATCGAGCGTCTCGACGTTCTCGTTAACAATGCGGGTATCGTTAAAGATAATCTTTTTTCCTCAATGAGTTTCGACGATTTCAATACCGTGATTGAAACCAACGTATTAAGCACCTTTCATCTTACGAAAGCGGTGCTGAAACTCTTACGGAGCGCGGAAGGCGCGACAATTATTAACGTCGCGTCTATCGCTGGAATTATTTCCAGTGTTGGGCAAGCAAACTACAGCGCTTCTAAAGGGGCGTTACTCGGTTTTACGCGGACTCTGGCTGCTGAACTTGCTCCACGTGGAATCCGTGTCAACGCCGTGGCGCCGGGTATGATTGCCTCAAAGATGGTCAAAAAAGTTTCAAGGACCGTCGTTCGTGATGTAACCAACTCTATCCCCCTCAAGCGGCTAGGAGACTGTAATGAAGTCGCTAATACCATCGTTTGGTTATCTTCCTCAGTATCCAGTTATATTGTCGGGCAGACCATCGTTATTGATGGTGGGCTAGTGATGCGGTGATTTATGTCAAAATACACTATTCCTCCAAAGCTCTTTCTTGAGATGGGCGCCTGGCGCCAGCCTCTTATGATGGTCGATCGTATAGAAGAGTATAAATATGGTGAAAATGGTTATATCCGGGTAATCAAACATGTTACCTATAACGACCCTTATCTTAACGGGCATTTTCCCGAAAACCCTATTATGCCGGGTGTGATTGTTGCGGAGATATTTGGTCAGGCGAGTGAGTATTTCTCTTTCATCAGTGATATTTGCGACGCCTGTGCCGAACGGTTTGGTATGTCACTAACCAGTTTACGCGATATTCATAACGTTATTCACAAGCCGGAATTAATCGCAATTATTCGCGAGCGCCGGGCGCAAGTCCGTGGCGTTCTGGCATCGCAGAACTTGAAATTTAAGGACATAGCTTATCCGGGAGATACCATTGAGGTGATAAGCAGGCCTGCTTTTACTGACCCTGCTGGTTTTAAACACTACTCCGTTACGGCAAATGTCGGTAAGAAAAAGATAAGCGATGGCACCATTATCAATTTTCGTGAAACTAAATAACAGGGATGAAAAGCATGACAATAATGCAGAGTAAAATTGAAGAGCGTAAAGAGGTTCTGTTTACCATCAAAACAGAAATCGTCCAGCGCTTAAACATCTCTCGCGAGCCGTCACAAATTGACGATGACACCCCCTTGTTTGGCAATGGCCTGAAATTAGATTCAGTTGACGCCACCGAAATTATCGTAATGCTGGATAAGGTTTTTGATATTGAAGTAAGTGAAAGCGATAACCCTTCTTATATGCGCAGCATTAACAGCCTTGCTTCTTTTGTGATAACGAAACGTCAAGCTTAATTTCGGTTAACTATTTTAATAAGGACTTCTATGAAATCACTGCATGACTTGCATCTTGCCGGCAAGGCTAAAATGGGTATTTTCAATAATCATCTGCTTCCAGCTGCTTATCACGAACCTGCTATCGAATATAAAGCGGTAAGAGAGAATGCCCTGCTGGTTGATTACTCTCACATGTCTATAGTAAGCGTTATGGGGGATGATGCATGGGCTTTAGTCAATCATCTTGCTTCGGCTGATGTTTCCATTATCCGCGATGAGCAGGGGCTATATTCATTGGTGCTTTATGAGGATGGCACCATTAGAGGTGACGCCTATATTTTATGTACGCCGGATGGTTACTATATCTTGTCAGAAAACATTTCCGCGTCCGATATAATCGACTCTCTTAATAACCTTCTCCAACATCCTGAAGCGCTGGAGATCGCTGATCTACCTGTTATCAAATCGATGACGGAGGAGGCGTGGGGGGCGCTTATGGTTGAGGGGCCTTACTCCTGGGAGTTACTCGCGGAAGTTTATGGCTTCGACATTATCGGCTTACCCTACCATGAATATATTAATCAGGACGGAGAACTGATCCTCTTTCGCTGCGGCAAACACGGGGAGTTTGGTTATCTGTTAATTGGCCCACAGCCTACGCTCGTTGATACATGGTCAATGCTTGTTGAGAAAGGTGAAAAATATCAATTAAAAACTGGCGGTCTTGATTACCAACACACAGTGCGCATCGAGAATATGTGCTGGGATGAAAGTATCTATGCCGATTTCAGCCGTCATCCGGTTGAGCTGCAAATGCAGTGGGCGGTGCAATACGACAAAGAGGGATTTATCGGTAAAGACGCGGTTATAGAACGATCCCTCGCGCCTGCAAAACGTAAAATTATCGGTATTTCTCCGCTGACGGATAGCGCCGTTATTGCTTCCAATGACAAAGTCTTGGTCGACGATCGGCAGGTTGGCGTCATCATTAAATCCGTCTGGTCTCCTGCGCTGGGCGCACCAATTGCCCTCGCACTGCTCGATCATGATTACGCCTGGTCAGATATTTCAGGTTTCACCATCGAAACCGCGACCGCGAAGATCCCGGCAAAAACACAAAATCTTCCCTTCCTTTATAACCTGAGTTTGTTAGTCAGCCCGACGGAGCACAGTTATATCGACGCCATGAAAGCACGACACGCGTAATCATCCATAACGCCAGCTTTACGCAAATGCGCCGACTGGCGTTGTTACCCGCCTCGATCCAGGTGGTCTGTTCATCATTGCCGCTGCAGGGAAGAATAATGAAGAGTAGTAGAAAAAGAGTCGTTATAACCGGGATGGGCATACTCTCGTCTCTGGCTGAAAACCTTCAGGATTTTAAATCCGCACTTCTTAATAAGAGATGTGGTGTAACGGATAGCCAACGTTTTGCGAAATGGTTCGAAAATGCCCGTGCCGCGGAGGTGCTGCACGACATTCAGTTCCCTGAGCTGTCAGATGAGATTGTGCAGTCATTGGATAACGCTGCGCTCTGGGCCTATAAAGTGGGTAAGGATGCGTTAAGCCAGGCGGGGCTCATCACAAACTTGCCTGTACTGGAAGAGACGGGGTTAATTGTTGGCGTCTCCTCTGCGGGTACCGAAGCCTTTCTGCCACTTTTTGAACAACGCATCGAAGACTTTTCCCTGCGTAAGGCTCTTTATGCTGGCGGATTCGCCTCATGCTGTTCAAGTGTGTCAACGCTGCTTGGTCTGAAAGGCGGGGTAGAACTGGTAGCGACCGCTTGTACGGCCAGCCCAAATGCTATTGGCATGGCGTTCGACTATCTGCAAAACGGCAAAAGCAAAACCATGCTGGCTGTGGGAACGGAACCGATCTATTTGCCGACCTTCGCCGGTTTCTACGCCCTTAACGTTATGCATCCCGATACCTGTACCCCTTTCTCTGGCCAGCCCGGTATGTCAATCGGTGAAGGTGCAGGGGCGCTGGTACTGGAAGAGTATGAGCATGCCATAGCACGTGGGGCCACTATCTATGGCGAAATCCTCTCCTATGCCACATCCTGCGACGCTTACCACGAGACCGGGCCCGATCCGCGCGCCAATGGTGCTGTGCAGGTGATGCTCAAAGCGATGGAGAACGCGGGCGTCACCCCTGACCAGATTGACTACGTCAATGCGCATGGTACCGGAACGGAAGCTAACGACCGAATCGAGACCATGGCGATGAACAAAGTCTTTGCCCATCGCAAGGATTTGCTTGTCAGCTCAACAAAGTCCTATTTTGGTCACAACATCGGCGCTGCCGGCATCGTTGAGTTAATCGCCTGTCTGGTCACACTACCTGACAATATCGTTTTGCCTACGCTCAACTTCTCTGTCCCGCGTCCCAACTGCGATCTGGATTACGTAGCAAATGAGTTCAGAGAGAAACCGGTTAATCTCTTTTTGAAAAACAACTATGCCTTTGGCGGTAATAACTGCTGCATGGTTATTAGCACCCGACCCGGAACCGTACCTGTAACACACTATTCCCCGAAACGCGTTGCAATAACCGGCGCTGGTGCCGTAACGGCTATTGGTCACACGGTAAGCGACATTCTGCATAACATCTGGCAGCGCAGCGCTACCGGAACCCTGGGCGGAGTGAAGTTCCCGCAGGATACCCTCACCGAGGCGCGTGAGCTGTTAGGGGTTCTGGAGAAAACCAACCAACTGAGCGACATCTTTGGCAGTCAGCATGCTGTGGGCGAGGGGAGGCTGCCGGAAGAGGAGGCGCATTTCAAAACCTTCCAGGTGAACAATCTGGAACCCCGCAAATATCTGCGCCGCTTTGATTCACGTAAAGCCACTCGCGGGGGAACATTTGCACTGGTCGCACTCTCAGAGGCGTTAAACAGCGGTAAGCGCAAAATTAAGCGCGACGGTGAAAACCTCGGCATGGTGATGGGCATGTCACGCGGTCCGCAGGAGACAACCTATAAATATTTGCAAAGCCTGAAACCCGATCCGCGCAAAGTTCGCACTTCGGAATTTCCCGGCTCGCTAATGAACGCTATTGCCACTTTTTGCGGCATCTCTGAAGGGATCAAAGGCTATACCACGACGCTTGCAACCGGTGAAAATGCTGCGCTCGGCGCACTGACCTATGGTTACGAACTTGTGCGACAGAATCTGCAGCCGCAGGTCATTGTCGGCGGCGCAGATGAGTATTTTCCCTCCATGGCGCTCTATATGGATGCCGTTACGCAGAAAATCGCCATGATCGCCGACGCGGCCGATTATCAAATTTATAGCGAGAAGGCAAAAGGGTATGTACCGGGTGAAGGCGCCTGCATGGTGTTGCTTGAGGATCCGCAGGCTGCTCGCGAGCGCGGAGTTGAGGTTCTGGCCGAAATCATTGGCTACGGCAAATCCTGTGATAACAGCTGGTTTGATCCTGCCCAATCAGGCGAAAAATCGGCTGCCATGGTGTTGGCTATTCAACGTGCGCTTGCCGATGCCGGGTTGGGTACCCACGAGATCGATCTGGTGTGCGGCAGCAGCCATGGCGGGCCTGCGCATTCGCAGATTGAGATCGACGCCCTTTACGCGGTTTTCCATCAGTCGCACCCGCAGGTGCCGGTTGTTAACTACAACGCTTACTTCGGTTTCGTCGCATCGGCGGCCGGTCTGTTGAACCTGCTGGTGCTTACCGAGTGCATGAAAACGCAAACTGTACCGGCGATTGCTGGCACCGATTCCTTCTTTGATAAGCGAATGAATTTTGTGCGCCAACCGCTCAAGCTTGCTGTTCGCCATGCGCTGCTGGTCGGCGCTACTGAGGGCGGCAATTACTACGCGATGGTTATAAAAGGATAGCGCCGTGGAAAATGCAGCTTTGATTTCCGGCTACAGCCTTTCATTGCCTTATGCAAATCATGCTGAGCAGTTGATGAGCAATCTGCGGCAGGGTATCTGCGTTAACACTGCGCCCTGGTTTGCCAGCGAAGAGGAGGCTATCAAATGTGGGTTTAAGCGTAATGTCAGCGTGGCCAGGCTTAATGCGACAAAGGAGTCTGATCTTGACCTGATCTACCGCTTAATCGAAGAGGCAATGGCGCAGGCAGGTTTGACCTCTGCTGCGTTAGCAGGGGCGTCAGTGCGAGTCTATTTGACCGGTCTCGGACCGCGCATTGATGCGATGGATTACAAATCCTTTTACGACAAAAACGATATTGAAGACGTTGCGCTCTCTGCCTCGATAAAAAATCTGCATGTCAGAAATATGTCTCAGGATTATCTGGCTTTCAAACTGGCAGAGAAATACCGCCTGCAAATCCTGCCTGCTGCGATGCACTGCACCAGTAATTCCGCGTTGACGGCCATCCATTTGGGTTGTCAGGCAATTGAGCGCGGCGGCCTTGATCTGGTTTGTATTATTAATTGTTCAAAAATTAACACCCAGGATATCTGGTTCCTCGAAAATCAGTCGATGCTGGCAAGCAAGGTGGTACAGCCGTTTGGTAAAAACAGCCAGGCGGTCTTATTTGCAGAAGGTTGTTCGGTGATGTTATTGGAGCGCGATGGATATCGTGGCAGTCAGGAGAGGCACAACGCTGTCCGCCTGAAATCAAATTACATCCAGACCAGTGCCGGGCGTAGTCACGATACCGGCTGGCTCAGCTCTAATCTCTTAAAAGTGATGCGCAGCGTATTGAGTGAAGCCGCGGTGACACCGGAGCAACTCTGCGCCATTATTCCGCACGGCAACGGCTCTTCAACCAGCGACAAATCGGAAGCGAAAGCGATTTCAATGCTGGTGGGCGAGCAGAAGATACCGGTACTGGCCTATAAAGGCATGATGGGTTATACCGCGACCGGCTCCGGCATTATCGATCTCATTATTGGTGCGGAGGCGTTGCGAAAGGGAGAGCTAATTCCGGCAGTGGCGAACGATGAAATAAGTGATGAAATATCTCATCAGCTATTGGTTAATCAGCCGGTCATGTCTCATCAAAAGCTACACCTGTTAAAAACCGGTCTCGGCGTGGATGGCTCAATTATCGGCGTCGTCATCTCTCTCTTCGCGAAAGAGGAGACCAGTCGATGAACGATGCAATGTATCTTAATGCCTTTGCGATGACCGAGCCGGAAGATGATTTTTATATTTACTACCCCGGATGGCTAAATGTCTGGGAATCGCACCTCTATAACCAGGCGCTGAAAGCAACGGCTAAACGTGGCTGGGGATTTAAGCGCTTCGGAACCAGCAAAGCGGTCTATGCGCGAGAGATGGTGCGTAAACCGGACTATATCCACTATATCGAGGCGCTTGAGCAGGCAGCGGAAAGTGCATTACAGAGCCTGGGCGCAAAAGAACGGATGCTGTTATTAAAATCGCGCACCGCGTTTATCTACGTTGATGCGTGGGGCGAGAGTGCCATTTTTGAAAATATCAGCAGCGCATTGCACACCTCAACTATCGATACGTTGCCGAAAAATCTTCTGAAGAAATTCGCCATCAAAAATGTCAGCTGCAAAATGCGCGGCGAGAAATTATCACTGATCGCCGCGATGCGCAGCGCGCAGGATTATCTTTGCTGGAATACGTTTGATTTTGTGGTGGTGTGCGCCGCCTGGCGCGCAATACCGCTGCTGGTCTTTTCCGAAGCGGCATTAGCGGGAGAGGCTGTGAACAGAAGGGCGCAGCAAGTAAGCGGTATTCACTTAAGCGTTGAACGTGCCGGCTGCTTTATTTTTAGCCGCCGTGCAGGTGGCATCAGTGTCCGCTGCGGAAATTACCATAGCTGGCAGGATGGCGCGCAAACTCAGCGTGAACTCTATGAGAATGCGAGCGATATCGACCTGTTTGCGCAGGCCGGACCGGCCACAAACCCCATGAAGCCTGAACAGGCAGTGAACATACTCGATCTCAGCACCATTTTTGGTTCCAGCGGCTGTTTAACCCCTGCTCTGAGCTGGGAGTACCTGCAACAGAACGTTCCTCGCGGGACAAAAATACGCACTATCGTAAAAGACAGTTTCGGTGGTAGCGCCTGGTTCGACAGCTGGATCGACATGGAAAAGGAAGGCGCATGAAAAACAGCGTAAACGCTCTACCAGCCATTGTACTCAGCGATATCTCAAAACAGTTCGGCACAGGTGAAAGCCAGGTTAGCGCCTTAAAAGGCGTGAACCTTGAGATTGCGAAAGGGGAATTTATCGCGCTGTGCGGTCCCTCCGGCAGCGGCAAAAGTACGCTGCTTAATATCCTTTCCGGAATTGATCAGCCGAGCGCCGGACAGGTTATTTTTTTAAATCATCTGCTCAACGCTCTTCCCGAAAAGGAGATGGCCGCGATTCGTGGTCAACATCTCGGCTTTATCTTCCAGTTCTTTAATCTGATCCCGGTGCTGGATGTGCTGGATAATATTTTTTACCCGCTGGTTCTCAACGGTTATTGCAATAAAAAGGAGGCGAAAGCGCGTGCATTATATGCGCTCGATAGCGTCGGCCTCGCGCAGTTTGCTCGGCGAAAACCGGGCCAATTATCCGGTGGTCAGCAGCAACGTGTGGCGATTGCCCGCGCGCTTGCGCATCAGCCTTGCGTTGTTGTCGCCGATGAACCGACGGGCAATCTGGATTTAGCCACCGGTGAGGCGATCATAGATTTGCTGTTAAAAATTAATCAGCAAACACAAACCACCTTTATCGTTTCCACGCATTCCACCCAGCTCAAGGATCGGGCAAAGCGGGTTATTGAAATCACGGATGGAGAATTAACTTATGATTCGACCCGGTAAACGGTATCGACTTAGGAGTGTAATCATTGGTTTAACGCTGGTGGTCAATGGGGCATTTGCCGCGCCAGCGTCTGAAGTTGAGAAAATAATAGCGCAGGGTTTTCCAGCACAGCAGCACGCGCTGATCGAAACCACCTCCGCATTATGGAATGAGTATCGCCGTGAACACCATGTCGCCTCGCTGATCTTTTACGCCTATGGTCTGTTACAACAGGCCAAACATTATGTGGCGATAAATGACTTTATCCATGCCGCAGAGTATGCAAAAACCGGTTTTTTCTATCTCGATGAGGCGGTAGAGTCAAACGACGATAATCTGCGATTACACTATTTACGTGCGCGTATTGATGCTTACTTACCTGCAAAAAGTGGTCGGTGCATCATCGCTCTGCATGATACCGAACGCCTGATAAACGCAACGGGCTTATTTGATGCGAATATGCTCATCCCCATTCGTTATATGCGCTACCGCGCGCTCATTGATTGCGGGCTGTCGCACGACGCCGGGCAACTGTTAAACGAATTAAGGCAAACGGGAACGCGCGCGGAGAAATATACTCTTCTGCCGCCTGGCACCGCACCAGAGTGGGATCTGCAAGAGATAACGCAGATAGTTATGCCGCTATTAAATGAGAAGTAAAGGAATACACCATGTTATTCGTTAATCTGGCGATGAGCGCTATCCTGCTTTTTATTCTTTTCTGTTTATTATTTCGATTCAGAGATGCGCAGTTTGCTTTATTAAATATTTTTCGCCATCGGCGGCGCACTTTATCTACACTCGCCGCAATAATGCTTGGCGGCGTCGCCATTTTTCTGTATGGCGGTTTTATTCAATACTCCTTCTGGATTTTGAAAGAGCAAACCATTCGCACCAATATTGGCCATGTGCAAATTTATAATCCGGCTTATTTTGAAGGTGCAAAGAAAAATCAGAGCTTAATTGAAGATTATGCGGCGTTGAAGCAGGCCATTCTTGCACAGCCGGATTTATCGTCTGATATTTCAACGATTTCAGGTCAGCTTGAGTTTACTGGCGTGGCCTCTCAATATGAAAACGAAACTACCAGTTACTTCTCCGGTCTTGGCGTCGAACCTTTAGCCGCATTAAAGCTTGGCTCATTCGATAAGCTGATTGTTGGAAGCGACTTATCACGCGTAAGAACGGAGGAAGTGACCACAGGAAACGGTCTGGCCAAAACCCTTAACGCCGCGTATGGCGACTGGCTGGATATTATGGTGGTAAATGCCCATGGAGGTCAGGGCGCTATCTCGTTAAAGGTACGCGGAATTTTTACCTCCGGCATTAAAGACTACGATGATACGGCAATGAAGATGCCGTTAACGACAGCGCAGCGTCTGATGGGAACTGAGGGTGTCAGCAAGGTGTTGATTCTGCTTAATACGGAAAACGTCTCAGGCTTTGCGGCTAAACTTCGACACTTTATTGCCCAACATCACTTACCGTTAATCGTAAAAGAGTGGAGTAGTGTCTCACCGTTTTACCAGCAGGTCGAAGATCTTCTCTCCGGGATTTACTTCTTTATTAAACTTCTTGTCGCGGTGATCGTTATTTTTATGATCGGAAACTCGCTCACCATGAATATCATTGAGCGTACCCGGGAAATTACCACCCTGCGCGCTATCGGGCTTAGGCCGTGGCATGTCACACGGCTATTTATTCTGGAAGGGATTTTTATTGGCATTATCGGTGCGGCAGGCAGTCTGGCAATAGGGTTCACTCTTGCCTGGCTTATTAATATTAAAGGCATTGCGATGCCGCCCTCGCCGGGACAGTCACAGGGTTACACCGCATTTATTAAAACCACGGATATAGATACGGTCTGGTTTACCTTTTTCTTACCGATTCTTACCGCGACTTTCGCTTCGCTGCGTCCTTCATTACGCGCAGCAAAACTGAATCTGGCCGATGCTTTTAAATTTTCATAAAACAGGACAGCTTATGAATATTTTCTCTCTATGTTTTATCGCGCTGGCGATGATCCCTGTGGTCTGTAATGCGACGCCAGCGCAAGATATTATCCGCCGTGCTGATGAAATACGCTCTCCAAATCAACCGTTTCGCTATACCGTCACGGTGCGTGAATATAAAGAAAAAACCGGTGCGGCGGTCAATACACAGATTTTCGATGTTTCGATGCGCTTTATGAAGCCCGAAAATGGCCGGCCTGCGGATGCAAGATCCCTTGTGCGCTTTATCTATCCTGCCAGAGATAAAGGCAAAATTATGCTCTCGGATTGGTATGACTTATGGTTCTACTCGCCGGAGTTACGTCGTCCAATGCCTGTTTCGCCTGAGCAGCGCTTAGTCGGACAGATCGCGAATAGCGATGTCATTGTTACCAATTTCGATTACGCCTATAACGCTCAACTCACTGGCGAAGCGGCCTGTGGAAAGCGCCTCTGTTATCGACTCTCCCTTGAGCGAAAAACTCCCGCGGCAACCTATCCCAAAATTGTCTATCTGGTCGAGAAAGAGAGTTTTCGCCCTTATAGCGCCTCCTTTTATTCACAGGATGAGAAATTACTTAAAGAAGTGAGTTATCTGGATTACCAGACCGTGCTCGGAGAGGCACGGCCGATGAAAATCGTTGTGCATGATGCACGTCACCAGAAGGGATTTACCGTTATGGAATACAGTGAGGTCAGACTTGAGTCTCTGCCCGAATTTTACTTTACCAGGGAAGCTATTCAGCGGGGTGTGAAGTGAAATCACTCATTAATACTCTGCTCATTCCTCTGTCATTGCTTGCCTCTTTCTCGCAGGCGTCCTGCCTCTCCGGTGATGAGGTGGCCGCAAATAGCGAAACCGCGCTGATGCTGCAAACCTCCTATATAACGCGAACAGCTTCGCCGTGGAGAACCGCCGGAGAAAGTGCTTATACCCCGACAAATGCTTTTCAGGATGCCGGGATAAAATTCAGCAGCAAATGTGCGGTCATTGAAAATCGCCTGGATATCGATTTTCCCTCTACGGACTTGCTTATTACGCATGGCATCTGCCCGGCTCTTTTGAAGAGGATCAGCAGCGCTCGCGTATGCTGCTCAACAGGTTACAACTCACCTACACACTCTCTGATCAGCTTCGCCTTGAGGCCGGGAAGTTACCGGCAACGCCGGGGCTCTTTTTTCTTAAATCGCCCGCTGCGCTGATGAGCAACTATTACGCGGGCTTTAAAAGCACCCGCATTTACGATCCCGCCATGCGGTCGAACTATAGCGAATCATCATGGGGCGCGCGATTGGTCGATAACCATCGCGACTACAGCCTCGTATTTACGGTTGCGCCGCAGCTGGCAACCATCAACCAGCGGTATGAAACATCCAGCCACTGGTCAGCAAACCGGCGCGGCAATGCGCAGGCGCGGTATCTCTTAAGTTATACCGACTACCACCTGGCGAACCACACGCCTGCTCTTAGCCTGCTGCTGGGTGATAAACGATCCCTCGCGCTCTCGGACAGCTTCAGCTACACGCCAGCGCTCACTTTTAACGGCGAAGTGGCGTTGCACAACGCTCAGCAATGGCGCCATTTTTCGCCTGAACGTGCCGCAGAGGTTGTGGATTATCAGTTTCCCTCTTCGCTTTATCGCGCAGACCGAAAACCGGGAGTAGAAGTGGCGTTAGGTGCGCAGTACACCACCCGCGACTTCGCTGTGCTGGGGCTTGAATACTACTTCCAGAGTGAAGGCTATTCAGACAGTGAATGGCAACAGCAGGCGCAACTTTCACGTTACCTGAACAGAGCGTCGCAGTCGGCGTTATTAGATCAGATCTTTGACGCTTACAAATATCTGATGGGGGCCGAAATCGGCAATATTGCCAACAAAGGGCAACTGCAGGGAAAACACTATTTGAGCGCCTATGGCAGCGTTCGCAGCGAGAAGGGGGCAACGCTTCAGCCCTATATCACGATGAATATGCGCGATAACAGCGCTCTGTTAGGCATACACCTTTCGACGCCCTTAGCCTCCTTTGACGATAGCCTGAATGTCTATGCCGGCGGCTGGGCCGGGCTTGGGAAACAGGATACGGAATTCGCTTTTTTTGGCAAAACCGTCGGATTTTATCTGGGGCTTAACTATCTCTTATAAGGACATGACAGATGAGTGAACAAAAAACAGAAAAAGCGGTTGTATTACTGTTCGCCGGACAGGGGAACCCGGCCATCGGCATGGGGGCTGACTTATGGGATCTCACTGTGGCAACCAAACATATTTGGGATTGTGCCAGCGATGTCTCGGGGATTGATATTCGGCGCCTGTGCCTGAAAGGCCCGATGAACCGGCTGATTCAGACGACTGTGCAGCAACTGGCGGTGACGGCCATTAATGTCACGCTTTATACCCTCTGCCAGCAAAAAATTGATCCCTGTGCGATTGTCGGCTCCTGCGGGCACAGCGTTGGCGAATATAGTGCCCTCTATGCCGCAGGTGCACTCTCTCTGGAGGGGCTCTTTGAGGCGATTCACTTTCGCGCGAAGGTTATGCATGAAATCAGCCGTCTGCACAAAGGCGAGATGGCGGCGGTGAAAGGTATTGATGTTCTGCGCCTGCGCGAACTGATCGACCATGCCGGGTTACTTGTCGATATTAGCTGTGATAACAGCCCTAAGCAGCAGGTCATTGGCGGGGCGATCGCGCCGCTACGTGATTTTTCTCGTCTGTTGCTGGAGAACGGATTAGAACCGGTCAAACTCGGCGTTAGCGGCGCGTGGCATACGCGTTTGATGACCGAGGGCGTTGCCTTGATGCGGGACTATCTTGCCGGAGTGGACGTTACGCCACCGCGCCATGCGGTGGTCATGAATGTTTCCGGCAAGGCGGAGTATCACCCTGAGCAGATCAAAGAAAATCTCGCGCGCCATTTGACTCACACCGTTAAATGGCGTGACTCAATCGATGGGTGGCTTATTCATAAGCCGGACGTGCAGTTTGTCGAGATCAGCAATAAAGCCTACCTTGCTCAGATGCTCACTGACTTTATCGGGTTTACGCCCGCGATGTCCCGGCACTGCAAAACGCTTTTATCAGCGTGAGGGCGCCATCGTGATACCTGATTACCTGACTTTTATCCGCCACCAGGACAAAAAAATCCTTTTGCTGCTCTGCGCCATTATCTATTTGCTGCTGGGGCTATATTGGAAAAACGCGGCGTTTAACCTGACATCACAGGACGCAATGATCACCAGCGCGATCCTCGCGCTGGTGATGTTTCATTTTATCTGGGAGCTAAAAGCCTACTGGGCGTATAAATGTGTGATTAAAAATATCGATCTCTCATTCTTTATTGGCAAAAAAGCGGGTCGGCTGGAAAGGGCGCTGTCGCGACCGGCAATCGCCAGCCTGCTGAGCGGAACGCTCTTTTGGCTTATTACCCAGGCGGCGCTGTTATTTTTTACGCCAGAGCGGGTGCTGCCATTTCTGGCTGCGCTGTCGCCGCTCTTTCTCTTTGGTGTGTTTCGTTGTATCAGAAGCAGTTACATCAAGCTTATCGGGCAAGAAGCGAATGAAACAGTGCAGTTTAAGCATCTTCACCGTTATGTTGCCCGCTACCTGTTGATCAGCCTCGGCGTAAGCCTGTTAACCATTGTGCCGCTTAAAAACCAGCCTGAGTTTTCCCTCGAACAGGGGGTGTTCTTCGCGCCGCTTATGGTCGCGATGCTGCTGCTCTGCGCAATTGTGCTGGCGATGAGTTTGCTTTTTGTTCGGTTATCGAGGCGCTATATCTTTCTTGGGCGCCTCTTTATGCGTGAAATTGACTTCTACTTCGCCAGTTCGCTGCCCCGGTTCATTAATACAGGTACACCTTTCTGGCTGCGGCTTTTGAGCTTACTGGTAATTGAAGCGCTCTGGATCGCCGTAATCAGCTTATTACTTGATTTTTCGGGCGTAGCAATTTTCTTCGAAGCCTATTTCCTGCTGTGTCTGCTACCGTGCCTCGCGTTTAGCTTCCTGCATATTTACAGGCTGTGGCATAACGATTTTTTGATGGCGTGTGATATGTGTTTTCGCTGGGATGAGATAAACAAACAGTCGCAGCTCTGGTAGTGCATGTCCGTCTGGAGTGGCTATACGCTGCAGACGGACATTACCAGTCTAAGGAGAGAGAGTAGGGGATGACAGGTGGGCATGCTCCAGCAAATTATCTTTAATCAGCAGGAGATCGCTGATCTTTTTCCCGCCCATCTTTTTGCATGCTTTATTTCGGTAGGCATAAACCCGCTTCGGTGAAATAGAGAGTAGCTTGGCAATAAGATGGATGTTTTTCCCCTTCAGCGATTCATTTAACACAATCCTTTCAATATCGCTGAGGACGTTTTCTTTATGCGTGGCCTCTTTCCTGAGCTTGGCGAGTTTTTTAATCGCGTGGCTAATCTCATTTAGCGAGTCCTGGGCTTTAAGCACAATATCCGCTTCGTCGATCAAAATATTTCGCGTTGTGCCGGAAATAACGAGAAGCTTGCATACTTTATTGAGCGGGGAGATGGCTTTAGCGTAAGCCATATTCTTTTTATCGAGATGGAGAATAACTACGTCGTCCAGAGTTAGTTCGGTGAGTAATTGCGGGTTGAACTGTTGCGCTTCGATTGTCCAGCCTCTTGCATTAGCCAATGAAATCATTCCGTTCTGAAAATATACATCATCGCTTATTGTATAGATCTTCATATGATTAATTACCATATAGAATAATGCCTGGGAGAGTGTTTCGGATTGTAAATTGCTCCCGCACGAAGCCGTAATTAAATAGTCTTAAATAAGATCTTAACGTTCAACGCAGGTTATTATTCCAGGTTGTGATAGTAATTGAACGGGCTATACTCTATTTCGGTACGTTTCTACTATTGCCTTCTTACATGGTTAAAAAGAAGTCTAACATGCTGTTTTCCCATGTAATTTCTAAATCGTGAGCGAGGACCGCCCGGACGCTAAAAGAGGGAATATGTGGGCGGTGCCACGCTAATTCTGGCCCTGTCGATCTGCGTCGATGGACGTTTGTTTGCAACATCCTGAACGTAAGATGTGTTAACTACCGTAAGGGTCTGAATGATGGAAACTTATCTTAAATCGATGAAGGGTGAATGGCTTACCCTATTAGAAAAGACCGATCACAACATTCGCCGTCTCACCGCTGAGGTGGCTCATACCCATGCGCACGACCTTAGTGAAACCTTTTACCGCATCGTATTAACCGATCCCCATGCCCGTGAATTTCTCTCTAATGCCCAGGTTGAAATACATCTTAAATCCGCGCTGGAGCGCTGGATAAAGGAAGTATTAGCCTGCACACCGGATGATATCGAGCGCCTGATTCAGCAGCAGCACACGGTTGCCGAAGTGCATGCGCGCATTGGTATCTCCGTCGAACTGGTCGAGATGGGCTTTCGCGTCCTTAAGAAGATTTTTTATCCGGTGATTATTGAAAGTGAGTTCAGCGCAGAAGAAAAATTGCAGATTTATCACCATGCGATCAACAGTATCGACCTTGCAATGGAAGTGATGTCGCGAGCCTTCTCGTTCAGTGAGCATAACTCAGCCAAAGAGGATGAAAATTATCGTATCTTCTCGCTAATGGAGAATGCAGAAGAGGAGAAAGAGCGGCAAACCGCGGCGCTTCTCAGTTGGGAAATTGACCTGATTTATAAAATCATTATGGATGCTGATTTAGGCAATACGCTGGCCGTCAGCCAGTCCGATTTTGGTTTATGGTTTAACCACAAAGGACGCCACTATTTTAGTGGGATCGCGGAGGTTGGCCATATATCCCGTCTGCTGCAAGAGCTTGACGAAATATTTCGGTCTACCCGCGCAACACCCCGCGCATTAAGTAATCGCGCGCTGCGCGTCGGCTTTCTTATTTCCGTAAGAAAAAATGTGGTGCAGATAATCACATTGCTGCGGGAGCTATTTGAAGAGGTTTCCCGCCACGAAGTGGGCATGGATGTCTTAACGAAATTACTCAACCGTCGCTTTATGCCTACCATTTTCAAACGCGAAATTTCCCATGCGCAAAGGGCCTCTACGCCGCTGTCAGTGTTAATTATTGATGTCGACAAATTTAAGCAAATAAACGATAGCTGGGGACATCCCATGGGGGATGAGATCCTGCGTAAAGTCTCAAATGCTTTTTATGACAACGTGCGCAGCAGTGATTATGTCTTTCGTTATGGCGGCGATGAATTTGTCATCCTGCTAACTGAAGCGACAGAGTTTGACACGCATCGAATTGGCGAACGTATCCGCTCTCGCGTCGAAAAGACCATCATTAAAACGCCTGAGGGTGAGCGGGTACCGATTTCTCTCTCTATCGGTGCCGCCATGTTTGATGGCCACCCCGACTACGAGCGCTTTATTCAGCGCGCTGATGAAGCACTCTATATTGCGAAAGAGCGCGGCCGCAACTGTGTCCATATCTGGCAAGCCGCAGAGTAATCACACCGGAGGAAAGAGCGCGAAGGAGGCTCGCATCTCATTTGCCTCCTCCCGCGGGCTGCGGCCAAACAGGCGGCGAAACTCGCGGTTAAACTGTGAAGGGCTCTCATAGCCAACGTGAAAAGCTGCACCCGCAGCGGTTGCGTTATCGCGAATCATCAATAAGCGTGCCTGGTTAAGCCGCACAGACTTGATGTACTGCAGCGGTGAGGTGCTGGTGACGGATTTAAAGTGTTTATGAAACGCAGGCACGCTAAGACCGGCATCCTTTGCCAGCGTCGGAATATGCAGCGGCTCGGTAAAATGTGTATGGATACGCTGCAACACTTTAGCAATCGCTGCAAATTGCCCCTGATTAACCAGCGCCGCACGCAGCGCATCGCCACGCTCGCCCATTAGCACCCGGTAATATAACTCCCGCACTAACTGTGGACCCAGCACCTGCGCCTCCTGCTTTGACGAGAGCGCTTTCAGTAATCGCACTGCCGTATCGGCAAGATCGGCTTCGAGAGGCGTGGACATAATGCCTTCCGGCGCCGCCTCTGCGCGACCAGGGGGCAGATCCAGCGACAGCATCAGTTCAGAGAGCACCGTCATATCGAGATCCACCGTCAGCGCCAGCAGCGGCTTCTCAGGGCTGGCGTCCGTTTCCGTCGAGAAGGGGAGCGGCACCGATAACACCAGATAGTGCTGTTTATCGTAGTAATAAACGCGATTCGCCAGATAACCCCGCTTCTGCCCCTGGCAAACGATAACAATGCAGGGCTTGTAAACTACCGGCGTGCGGGCCAGCGGGCGGTCTGAGCGCATAAAGCAGACGCTCTCCAGCGCCGAGCGTGTAGAGCCTTCGTGCGGTGCAAGCGCCCGCAGTAACGCGACCATCTCCTCCATCATTACTCCTCGCATCTATTGATATTTGAGCAACCATTCTGCCGATTCACGCGCAACAAGTGAACAATGCGAAGAGAAACAGGCAATCATGGGATAAGAATGCGCCTGTTTTGCGAGTCGCGCGCTGGTTAACCTGTTTGCGTCACTTAATACGGGAGAAGAGAGATGAGTAATCGCAAAATTATTCTGCTCACTGGCGCAAGCAGTGGGATCGGTGAAGCCACCGCACGTCGCCTGGTGCAGGCGGGTCATCATCTGGTCATTGGCGCGCGCCGCATTGAGCGTTTGCAGACCCTGCGTGATGAACTGGGTAACATAGACTGTTTAGCCATTGACGTAACTCAGGCGGAGGATCTGGCGAAGATGGCGCAATTCGCGCTGCAGCAGCATGGCCGCATCGATGTTCTGATCAATAACGCTGGTGTAATGCCGCTCTCACCGCTGGCGGCGTTGAAAATGGAGGAGTGGCGTCAGACTATCGACGTCAACGTTCACGGCGTGCTGAACGGCATTGCGGCGGTGCTGCCGACCATGCAGCAGCAGCGGGCAGGGCAGATCATCAACGTTGCCTCTATTGGCGCGCATGCGGTCTTTCCGCTCTCCGCCGTGTATTGCGCCAGCAAGTTTGCTGTTCGCGCGATCTCCGACGGGCTGCGCCAGGAGAGCGACTATATTCGCGTCACGGTAGTCAGCCCGGGTGTGGTCGCCTCTGAACTGGCCGATCACATTACCGATGCCAGTGCGAAAGCGTCGATGGAGGGTTTTCGCCGTATCGCATTACCCGCAGAGGCGATTGCCGATGCCATCGCGTGGTCCATTGAGCAGCCGGACAGCGTCGATGTCAGCGAGATCATTGTGCGTCATACGCAAAGCCCTTACTGAGTTTCGCATCATTGCAAGGAGCCGCTCGCGGCTCCTTTTTTTGTGATCCAGGCGGCTGATGTGATTAAAGCGGGATTATCTGCGTCCACTCGCTGTGCGGTTGTGTCACACTTGCCTCATCGGGTTGAGATACAAGGACAAAGGATGAAACGTTTATTCTGGTCAGCCGCCATCGCCGCGGCCCTGGCATTACCCAGCGCGATGGCGCAACAAACGACACCGGAGGGCTACAGCCTGCAACAGGTGGTGATTGTCAGCCGCCACGGTATTCGCGCGCCGCTGGCAAACAACGGCAGTGCGCTGGCGCAGGCTACCGCCAAACCGTGGCCAACCTGGAAAGTGGCGGGCGGGGAGCTGACGGATCGTGGTGCGCTGGTGGAGATCTTTTTTGCTCATCAGATGCGTAAGTGGATGACCCACGAAAAAGTGCTCTCTACCGAACAGTGCCCGACAAAGAAACAGTTTTTCGTCTGGGCAAACAGCCTGCCGCGCACCCATGACACCGCGCAATTCTTCGTCAGTAACACCTTTATTGCCTGCGATGTGCCGATCTTCCATCAGCGCAAAATGGGCGAAATGGATCCGCTGTTTAATCCGGTTATCACCGAGGACAACGAGGCGTTTCGCCAGCAAGCCGTTGCGGCGATGGAGGCCAGCCGCCAGCGTGTCGATCTGACTGAGAGCTATAAACTGCTGGAGCAGATCGTTGATTATTCAGCCTCGCTAGCTTGCAAAGCGCAAAGCGGCAAGCCCTGTACCCTGAGTGATGAAAAGGACACGTTCCGTGCCGATTACCGGCTGGAGCCCTCCGTCAGCGGGCCATTAAAAACGGCAAACGCGCTGGTGGATGCATTTACCCTGCAATATTACGAAGGCTTCCCACAGGATGAAGTCGCCTTTGGCGGGATAAAAAGTGACAAGCAGTGGCAGCTGCTGGAGAAGCTGAAAAACAGCTATCAGTCCATTCTCTTTACCACGCCAAAGGTGGCGCGCAATGTGGCTAAACCGCTGCTTGATTACCTCGACCAACAGCTGGTGGAGAAGCCCGCCGCTGCGCCGAAAGTAACGCTGCTGGTTGGTCACGACTCCAATATCGCCTCGCTGCTGGCGGCGCTGGATGCTAAACCGTGGCAACTTCCCGGTCAGTTTGAGCAGACCCCCATCAGCGGAAAAGTGGTGTTCCAGCGCTGGCATGACGACAAGAGCAACCGCGATCTGATGAAGATTGAGTATCTCTACTTCACCGCCGAGCAGATGCGTAATGTGGCAAAAATGGGGTTTGATTCGCCGGTGCAACGTTACACGCTGGAGCTAACAGGCTGCCCGACCGACAGTAACGGATTCTGTCCGATGGAAAAATTCAGTGAAGTGATGCGCAAAGTCGCGAAGTAAAAAGCAGATACGCTCCCCCGAAAATGGGGGAGCCGAAGCGCTACACGTTCTGGCGCTCTATGGTCTGTTCACCCCAGAAGAGGGAGTCTTTATCGGTCTTTTCAAAGGCGCGCATCAACACTTCATCGCTGCCTTCTTCCCAAATCTTCTCGGCGAGAACCTCGTCGTAATCAGCCAGTTCGAAGATCGCCTCGGCGATTTCTGGCGATGTATTACGCAGACTGGCCCATTCACCTACGCGATGAGCTTTTGCTTCCTGAGTTGGCATGAGCGCCTCCTGTTAAAGTTAGCCGTTCAGTTTGACTGCCAGGCCGGCAATCGTTGTCGCGCCATAAGGCTTGCAGCCGCGAATACGCGATATATCAGACCGCTGTTTCGCGGCGTAGCCAATGGGAACAATCATCATCCCATGATGAGCAAGCGTAGTTCAGACTGAGGAAATTGTATGTTCCTGACTACGCCAGTGCCGATATTGGCTATTGCTCCTGCTACGTTGATTGCGCAGCGATACGCTGCGTCCCCTATTAAGGGTATGACGTGATGGCGAGAGTGCAAATCGACACGCGCCATTGCTGATAATTAAGACTATTTCCCCGCGCAAATGTACGGTTACGTTTTGACACATTTTTCACCCCATTAATTTCCTCATACATAAGAATTATTTATTGGTTTCGCTTAAGTCACTTCTGCCGCTCGGCCCCGAAGCTGTTGCAAAATGTTAATGAGCATTCGCCGATGGGCCGCGTTCCACTAAGCTTATTCTCACGCGGCGCAGTTAAAGGGTTAGCTTTAACGTCGTGAGGTGAAAGAGTCCTCTTTTACTGAATGCAGAAAGATGTCTGATATTTCACTAACACCGACTGGAGGTGAAGAGATGGCAAATCATCGTGGTGGTTCAGGTAACTTCGCTGAAGACCGTGAAAGAGCATCAGCAGCAGGTCGCAAAGGCGGCCAGCAGAGCGGGGGGAACTTTAAAAACGATCCTCAGCGCGCCTCAGAAGCAGGTAAAAAAGGGGGCAAAAACAGTCACGGTAGCCGGAGCAACAACGGCAACAGCTAACGAGACCTGTCGGTAAATCTTAAAGGTTACCGAAATGCCCGCCGCCGGGGAGACCCGGCGGTTTTTTTTCGTCTGCGATCGCCCACGCCATCTTCAATCTTCCAGCGGATAAAGCTGCTCAGAGGCTCGAGCCAGACGACGACCTTTGCTATGCTGCAGCCTGGTTAGGGTCATGGAGTGGGTATGGCAAAGGAAATGGGTAAACGTACGCGGGCAGTCAGCGAAAAACGGCAGGCTATTCTCAGCGCCGCGCTGGAGGTTTTCTCCCGTCTCGGCTTTCACGGTGCGCGCGTGGAGCAGGTGGCCGAGCAGGCTGGGGTCTCGAAAACCAATCTCCTCTACTATTTCCCGTCAAAAGAGGCGCTATATATCGCCGTGCTGCGTCAACTGCTCGATGTCTGGCTGGCCCCGCTCCGTGCGTTTCGTTCCGACTTACAGCCGCTTGCGGCGATCAAAGAGTACATTCGCCTGAAGCTGGAGGTCTCGCGCGACCATCCGCAGGCATCCCGTCTTTTCTGCCATGAAATGTTGCAGGGTGCGCCGCTGCTGAAAGCGGAGCTGACCGGCGATTTGAAAACGCTGGTGGAGGAGAAGTCAGCGATTATTGCCGGCTGGATCGCCAGCGGTAAGCTCGCCGCCGTCGATCCACACCATCTGATCTTTATGATCTGGGCCGCCACGCAGCACTACGCTGATTTCGCTACCCAGGTGGAAGCGGTCACTGGCGCGACCCTGCAGGATGACGCCTTTTTTCAGCGCACCGTCGACAATGTTCAGCGCATGATTATTGAAGGCATCCGCGTCCGTTAATTGGCGGGCGGGAGCGGGCAGCTCATATCGCCCTCTTCACACTGCAACAGCGAGGCGAGCCACGCTTCGCGTTCACTGGTTTTATCCGCCAGGCACTGGTTCAATACCATCGGTTGGCCGCTGCTGCCTTCGGTGCCGGAGCCCACAAACGCGCAGTCATTGTCGCGCACGGCTATCCAGCTTTTCTGCGCTTTTTTCAGCATCTCAGCCTGCTGTGGCGATGAGCGCTTCAGCGCCTCCTGATAAGTCTGGTTGAGCTTCTTATCTGCGGCTTCATATTGCGCAGCGGTACACATATTGAGCGCCGTCTGAGTGGAGGCGTTATCGCACTCATCAGCGTAGAGCGGCTGGCTGAGCAGCAACGCGCTCAGCATCAACAAAGATCGTTTCATTCTATTCCCTCCCTGATCACATTCATTCAGCGAATTTATTAACATAGCCCTTAAAAAATGTCACTTCGCCATTACCCATCCTGATGAACGGATTGCTATGTTCGTTTCAGCTCACAAAACTGATATTTTTCTGCTGGCGAAACGGGGCAGAAGCGGGCGCAAAAAAACCTCTTAAAAAGGTATTGGTTAACTAGGTGTTAATTTTTAGTTAAAAATTCATCATTATTTAACAATGTACACACGCAATCGTGAGTAGATATTTCTTCTTTTAACTTTAATTTAACTAAATGTTATCTTTAAATTAACATTTTTGGGCATGCATCACATTTATTGCATTTTCGCTGTTTTACCTCTTCCCTTCATTGTTAATCTCTCTCCGCGACTTTCCCTTAAGAAAGGTACAACCATGAAATTCAAACTCGCCCTGATTAGCGCAGCGATGATTTCTGCCAGCATGCTCTCGGGGCAGGCTTTTGCCGCTCAGAAGTATGAGATTGCCGTTGTAGCCAAAGTAACCGGGATCCCGTGGTTTAACCGCATGGAGACCGGCGTCAACGAAGCGGCAAAAAAACTGGATGTTAATGCTTACCAGACCGGGCCTTCCACACCCGATCCGGCGCAGCAGGTGAAAGTGATCGAAGATCTGATCGCGAAAAACGTTAACGCCATTATCGTGGTGCCAAACGACGCGAAGGTGCTGGAGCCGGTGCTGAAAAAAGCGCGCGACAAAGGCATTGTAGTACTGACTCATGAATCCCCGGACCAGCAGATTGGGCAGTGGGATATTGAAACCATCGACAGCGAAAAATATGCGCAGGCTAACGTCGATGAGCTGGCAAAAGATATGGGCGGTAAGGGCGGTTACGCCATTTACGTCGGCTCGCTGACCGTGCCGCTGCACAACGCCTGGGCTGATTACGCCATTAAATACCAGAAAGAGAAGTACCCGGATATGTTTGAAGTCACCTCGCGTTTGCCGGTGGCAGAGAGCATTGATAAATCCTATGCCACCACCCTTGACCTGATGAAAACCTACCCGGATCTGAAAGGGGTAATTGGTTTCGGATCGCTTGGGCCGATTGGCGCAGGGCAGGCCGTTCAGAAGAAACGCGCGAAAGATAAACTGGCGGTTGTTGGCATCGCGATGCCGGCGCAGGCTGCACCTTATCTGATGCGCGGCGACATCAAAAAAGCACTGCTGTGGGACCCGCGTGATGCCGGTTACGCTCTGGTGACCGTCGCCGACCAGCTGCTGCAAGGAAAAGAAGTGACGTCCGATCTCTCCATCGAGGGGCTGGGCAAAGCCGATGTTGATATGAATAAGAAAGTGATCCGCTTTAATAAGATCCTCGAAGTGACAAAAGAAAACGCTAAAACACTCGGTTTCTGAGCCTCACAGGCCACACCAGGGAACCGGAACGCCGGCCTTTCAGGCCGGCTCTTCCGCCGCAGATTTCATCCTCGCGTCCTTCACGGGCGCTGGCAGAGGTATTGTCGATGACCGACCCCACCGCATTTATCACTCTTGAGAATATCAGCAAGCAATTCCCGGGCGTGCTGGCGCTGGATAAGGTGAATTTAACCCTCAAAAAAGGCGAAGTTCACTGCCTGGCAGGGCAAAACGGCTGCGGGAAAAGCACCATCATCAAAGTGATTTCCGGCGTCTATCACCCGGAAAAAGGCGGCAGCATTGAGCTGGATGGCAAGCTCTTTCATCAGCTGTCGCCGCAGCTCTCCGCCCATTACGGCATTCAGGTAATCTACCAGGATCTCTCGTTATTCCCCAATTTCAGCGTGGCGGAAAATATCGCCCTGCATCGCTACCTGCCCGGTGGCGACATCTGGGTGCGCCGCGGCGCGATGCGCAAACAGGCGCTGGCCGCGATGGCGCGCATCGGCGTGCGCCTCGACCCGGATAAAAAGGTCGAAAAACTCTCCATCGCCGACCGCCAATTGGTGGCGATCTGCCGCGCGATTGCCGCCGAAGCCCGGCTGGTGATCATGGATGAGCCGACCGCATCTTTAACCCGTCAGGAAGTGAATGGGCTGCTGCGCGTGGTCAATGAACTGAAAGCCGCCGGTATCTGCGTCGTGTTTGTCAGCCACCGCCTCGATGAGGTGATGGAAGTGGCGGATCGCATCAGCGTGATGCGCGACGGCAAGCTGGTCGGCACCTGGCCCGCCAGCGAGCTCGATAGCCACGAACTGGCCTATCTGATGACCGGGCAGCGTTTCCACTACAGCCCGCTGCCGGAAAAACCACCGGTCGACCAGCCGCCGATGCTGGAGCTGCGCCACTTAAGCCGTAAAGGAAAATACCGCGATATCAATCTGTCGTTGCGCAGCGGCGAGATCGTCTCGATTGTCGGGCTGCTGGGCTCCGGGCGCACCGAGCTCTGCATGAGCCTGTTTGGCATGACCCGACCTGAAGATGGCGAGATCCGCATCAATGATAAGCCGGTAAAAATGCGTAATAACCACGACGCCATTCGCCACGGCATCGGCTATGTCTCGGAAGATCGCTTAACCCAGGGGCTGATTATGGAGCAGTCGATCTATGACAACACCATTGTCACCGTCTTCGACAAGCTCCACACCCGCAGCGGCTTGCTCGACCACGCCAAAGCCGGGCAGCTGGTAAAGGATCTTATTGGTAACCTGAATATCAAAGTCTCCGACCCGCAGCTGCCGGTGAAAACCCTCTCTGGCGGCAATGCCCAGCGTATTGCTATCGCGAAATGGGTCGCCACGCAGCCGCGGATCCTGATCCTCGACTCGCCAACGGTTGGTGTTGATATTGCCAACAAAGAGGGTATCTATCAGATCGCCCGCCAGCTGGCAGAGCAGGGAATGGCAGTCTTGATGATTTGTGATGAAATCCCGGAAGCCTATTACAACAGCCACCGCGTGCTGGTGATGCGCCGGGGTGAACTGGTCGCGGAGTTCAATCCGCACCGCTGTAGCGAAGAGGAGATCGCGGAGGTGGTCAATGCGTAACTCGCTCGCCCGCTTGATTGGGCAACATGAGTTCTGGCTTGGCGTGCTGGTAGTAGCGCTGGCGGTCGGCCTGACGATCCGCACCGATGAGTTTTTCACCCTCGGCAATTTAACGGATGTCGCTACCAGTTATGCGATCCTTGGCATTCTGGCCTGCGGGCTGTTTGTGGTGCTGATCTCTGGCGGTATCGACATCTCCTTCCCGGCGATGACGGCGATTGCGCAATATGCGATGGCCAGTTGGGTGATTGCCCACGGCGGCAACTTTGTGCTCGCGCTGGCGTTAGCGATGGCGGTCGGTTTGCTGCTCGGCTTGATCAACGGCTTCCTCGTCTACTGGCTGCGCGTGCCGGCCATCATCATCACCATTGCCACCCTGAACCTCTTTTACGGCCTGCTGGTCTACGCCACCAAAGGCACCTGGCTGTATGGCTTCCCGGACTGGTTTATGAACGGCATTAGCTGGTTCACCTTTACCGGCGCGGATGGCTATGACTACGGCCTCACCCTGCCGCTTATCTGCCTTGGCGCGACGATTATTTTTACCGCCGTGCTGATGAACTACACCCGTCTGGGACGGCAGATCTACGCCATGGGCGGCAACCGCGATGCGGCGTCGCGTCTCGGGCTGAACCTGCTGAAGCTGCACTTCTATGTCTACGGCTATATGGGCATTCTGGCGGGCGTTGCGGCGGTGGTGCAGGCGCAGATCACCCAATCGGTGGCACCCAACTCACTGTTTGGTTATGAGCTGACGGTGCTGGCGGCAGTGGTGCTGGGCGGAACCAGCATGTCCGGCGGACGCGGCACCTTGATTGGTACGCTGCTGGGGGTGATTCTGCTCGCCTTCCTGCAGAACGGCTTAACGCTGCTTGGCGTCTCCTCTTACTGGCACACGGTCTTTAGCGGCGCGATCATTCTGGTCAGTATCAGCGCCACCGCGTGGCATGAAAAACGCAAACTCGCAAGGGAGCTATAAGATGAAATCCATCGTCCGAATTCTGCCCGGTGATGCCATCATCCGCTTGCAGTGCGTGATTATTGTCGTCGTCGCGCTGATCTTCTCTTTCCTGCTTGGCGGGCGCTTTTTCAGCGTCGCTAACTTCCAGTCCATCGGATCGCAGCTGCCGATCCTCGGCATGCTGGCGCTCGGTATGGGGATAACCATGCTCACCGGCGGCATCAACCTGTCGATCATTGCTGGGGCCAACGCCTGTTCACTGGTGATGGCGGCGGTGATTGTGATGCACCCGGATAATCCACTCTTCCTGGCGTTAGCCCTGTTTGCCGGGCTGCTGACGGCGGTGGCGATTGGCGTGCTGAACGGCACCTTAGTTGCCTGGGTGGGCGTCTCGCCGATCCTCGCTACCCTCGGCACTATGACGCTTATCTCCGGGCTCAATATTCTGCTCTCTAACGGCACGGTGATCTCCGGTTTCCCGGCGGCGATCCAGTACCTCGGTAACGCCACGATTGTTGGTATTCCGGTGGCACTGCTGCTCTTTTTAGTGGTGGCATTACTGCTGTGGGTGCTGCTGGAGCACACCACGCTCGGGCGCAGCCTCTACCTGGTGGGCTCGAACGAACAGGCAACGCGCTACAGCGGTGTCAACACCGTGCGCGTGCAGATTGCGGTGTATGTCATCTCCGCGCTGCTCGGCTGGGTTGCCGCCATTCTGATGATGGCGAAATTTAACTCCGCGAAAGCGGGGTATGGCGAATCCTATCTTCTGGTAACCATTCTGGCCTCGGTGCTCGGCGGCATTAACCCGGACGGCGGCTTCGGTCGCGTGCTCGGGCTGGTGCTGGCGCTGGTGGTGCTGCAGATGCTGGAAAGTGGCTTTAATTTATTAGGTATCAGCAGTTATCTGACGATGGCGCTCTGGGGCGCGGTGCTGATCCTCTTTATCGCATTACAGAATCGTAAAGCCTGATTTCGGGAGAAAAAAAATGGCGAGCTACTTTATTGGTGTGGATGTAGGGACCGGCAGCGCCCGCGCGGGCATCTTTGACCTGACGGGCCGCATGGTCAGCCAGGCCAGCAGGAGCATTGAGATCTATCGCCCGCAGGCTGATTTCGTCGAGCAATCCTCCGACAACATCTGGCAGGCGGTGTGTAACGCCGTGCGCGATGCCATCAATCAGGCTGATATCAACCCGATTCAGGTCAAAGGGCTGGGCTTCGACGCCACCTGTTCGCTGGTAGTGCTGGATAAACAGGGCAACCCGCTGACCATCAGCCCCTCCGGGCGCAGCGAACAGAACATTATCGTGTGGATGGATCACCGCGCCATTGCGCAGGCGGATCGCATCAACGCCACCCATCACCGGGTGCTGGATTACGTCGGCGGCATTATCTCCCCGGAGATGCAGACGCCAAAACTGCTGTGGCTGAAACAGCACATGCCAAACACCTGGGCGAACGCGGGCTTCTTCTTCGATCTCCCCGATTTTCTGACCTGGCGCGCCACCGGCGATGACACCCGTTCGCTCTGCTCGACGGTGTGTAAATGGACCTATATGGGCCATGAAGATAAGTGGGATACCAGCTACTTCCGCCAGATTGGCCTTGAAGATCTGCTCGAACATGATGCGGAGAAAATTGGCCGCTACGTGAAAACGATGGGCGAACCGCTTGGTCGCGGGCTGTCGCAGCGCGCTGCTACCGAGATGGGGCTGATGCCGGGCACGGCGGTCAGCGTGTCGATTATCGATGCTCACGCCGGTACGCTGGGCACGCTTGGTGCCAGCGGTCCATCGGGTGAGGTGGCGGATTTTGACCGTCGCGTTGCGCTGATTGGCGGCACCTCCACCGGGCATATGGCGATTTCACCGCAGGCGCGCTTTATCGGCGGCGTCTGGGGGCCCTACTACTCAGCGGTGCTGCCGGGCTACTGGCTGAACGAGGGTGGGCAGTCGGCAACCGGGGCGCTGATCGACCACGTCATTCAGTCTCACCCCTGTTACGACACGCTGCTCGCGCAGGCTAAAACCCAGGGGCAGACCATTTATGAAGTGCTGAATGCGCTGCTGCGTAAAATGGCCGGCGAGCCGGAGAATATTGCCTTTCTGACCCGCGATATTCATATCCTGCCGTACTTCCACGGCAACCGCTCCCCGCGCGCTAACCCTACGCTGACCGGCGTGATTAGCGGGCTGAAACTGTCGCGCACGCCGGAAGATATGGCGCTGCACTACCTGGCAACTATTCAGGCTATCGCCCTCGGTACGCGGCATATTATCGAAACCATGAATCAAAGCGGTTACAGCATTGATACGGTAATGGCGAGCGGCGGCGGCACCAAAAATCCGATCTTTGTGCAGGAGCACGCCAATGCCACCGGCTGCGCGATGCTGCTGCCGGAGGAGAGCGAAGCGATGCTGCTTGGCGGCGCGATGATGGGCACTATTGCGGCCGGTGTGTTTGACAGCTTCCCGGAGGCGATGTCGGCGATGAGCCGCATTGGTAAAACCGTGACGCCGCAGACTAATCGCATCAAGCTTTACTACGATCGTAAATACACCGTCTTCCATGAGATGTACGCGGATCATATGAAGTACCGCGCGTTGATGCAGGAGGAGGCATGAGCGAAAGCTGGCAGCAGGCGTGCGATGCCTGGCGCATCTACAGCGAAGAGATGGCGGCGCTGAGCCGCCATCTTGATCCCGCGACCTGGGCAGCGTTGATGGCTGAACTGCGCGGCTGCAAGGGAAAGATTGTTGTTACCGGCGTGGGCACCTCCGGCATTGCGGCGCGTAAAATTGCCCATATGCTGGCTTGTGTTGAGCGCCCGGCTATCTATCTGAACGCCACCGATGCCGCGCACGGCGATCTCGGTTTTGTTGGGCCAGACGATCTGGTGATTATGCTTTCACGCGGCGGCAACTCGGAGGAGTTAACGCGGCTGCTGCCGGGCCTGGCGATGAAAGATACGCCGATCCTCTGCGTGACGGAAAACCCCGCCTCGGCGATAGCGCTGGCATCAAGGCTTGTGATCTCCACCGGCGTGCAGCGCGAGATCGATCCGCTCAATATGTTGGCCACCACTTCCATCGTGCTGGTGCTGGCGATTTTTGATGCCGCCTGCGCCTGCCTGATGAGCGAAAGCGGGTACTCGAAAGAGACATTACTCGCCGTGCACCCCGGCGGTGATGTCGGTTTAACCCTACGAAAAAAAGCGCCGTAAGGCGCTTTTTTATTACAACAATGTTGTCACTCTTGGCGCTTTGCCGGATGGCGGCGAACGCCTTATCCGGCCTACAAATATGGTTCAAACTCCACACCGTAGGCCCGATAAGCGCAGCGCCATCGGGCATGTTGCCGGATGGCGGCTGAGGCCTTATCCGGCCTACAAATACGGTTCAAATCCACACCGTAGGCCCGATAAGCGCAGCGCCATCGGGCATTTCACCGATTTAACCAATCGTCATCAGGCTGGCGTTGCCACCGGCCGCTGCGGTGTTAACGCTGAGCGAGCGCTCCAGCCACAGGCGTTCGAGCAGGATATTGGTTTCACCCCGCGCAAAGCCCTGAACGGAGACGATCGCGCCATCGCGTGCTGCAACGCTTTCGCACAGATGCACCAACTGATCGGAGTCGCCGTGGAAGATCACCGCGTCAAACGGCTGCGCCATCAGGCTTTCCGCTTTGGCGAATGTGATCCGCTGGCTGACGGTTTCCGGCAACTGCTTAGCCAGATCGCGATGCAGCGTGTCGTCCTGCCACAGCGCCTGGCTTCCGGAGGCCAGCACGGCGGCAAGCTGCACCAGCGCATCCTGCTCGTTATCGGCCACGCACAATACGCGATCGCGCGGTGCCAGCGTCCAGCTGTTGCGCTCCCCGGTTGGGCCTGGCAGCAGGCGCTGCGTACCCGCCTGCGCCAGTTCGCTGAACTGCTCGCACACCTTGTGTAACTCCGGTCTCTGCGTGGCGGCCCACGCGGTCAGCGCTGCCAGCGGCTGGGTCAGCACGGTTTTCACCTGCGCATCGAGCGGGCGCTCGGCGTCGTGACGGTTAAGCGTTTTCAGCACCGCATTCTCCGGGCGGCTGCTCAGCAGGCGATAGAGGTAGAGCGGCCCACCGGCTTTTGGCCCGGTGCCCGACAACCCTTCGCCGCCAAACGGCTGCACGCCCACCACGGCGCCGACCATATTGCGGTTCACATAGAGGTTACCCACGTGAGCATTGCCGGTGACCTGAGCGATAGTTTCATCAATACGTGTGTGTACACCCAGCGTCAGACCGTAGCCGGATGCATTAATCTGCTCCAGCAACTGATCGAGCTGGTTACGTGAATAACGCACCACGTGCAGCACCGGGCCGAAGATCTCTTTTTTCAGCTCGTCAAAGCTTTCCAGTTCGATCAGCGTTGGCGGCACAAACGTGCCGGTGCGCCACTCGCGGGCATCTTCGCTATTTTCACGCACTGCCTGGTAGACGGTGCGGCCTTTCGCCTGCATCGCCTGAATATGTTTTTCAATATTGGCTTTGGCTTCGGCATCAATCACCGGCCCAATGTCGGTGGAGAGGCGTCCCGGATTGCCCATCCGGCACTCCGCCATCGCGCCGCGCAGCATGGTCAGCGTATGGTCGGCAATATCCTCCTGCAGACAGAGCACGCGCAGCGCCGAGCAGCGCTGGCCAGCGCTGTCAAACGCCGAGGCGACCACATCAATCACCACCTGTTCCGTCAGCGCCGAGGAGTCGACAATCATCGCGTTCATACCGCCAGTTTCGGCGATAAGTGGCGTCGGACGACCCTGGGCATCCAGGCGGGTAGCGATATTGCGTTGTAACAGTGTGGCGACATCAGTCGAGCCGGTAAACATCACGCCGCGCACGCGGGCATCGCCGGTCAGCTGTGCGCCCACCGTTTCACCACGTCCTGGCAGCAGTTGCAGCACGCCTGCCGGTACGCCCGCTTCAAGCAGGATCTTCACACCTTGGGCGGCAATCAGCGGGGTTTGCTCCGCCGGTTTTGCCAGCACACTATTACCGGCCGCCAGCGCGGCGGCAATCTGCCCGGTAAAGATCGCCAGCGGGAAGTTCCACGGGCTGATACAGACCACCGGCCCAAGCGGGCGATGGGTCTCATTATCGAAATCGCTGCTGACCTGGCCTGCGTAGTAGTGCAGGAAATCGACCGCTTCACGCACTTCCGCAATTGCGTTGCTGAAGGTTTTGCCCGCTTCACGCACCAGAATACCAATCAGTGTTTGCATGTTGTCTTCCATCAGCACTGCGGCGCGCTGCAGGATGGCACCGCGCTCCTGCGGAGGCGTAGCAAACCAGATCGGCGCATGGTTCACCGCGTTCTCCAGCGCCTGGTTCACCTGCGCTTCACTCGCTTCCACCACGTAACCGACAACATCTTTTGGCTCTGCCGGGTTGATCACCGCAATCGCTTCGCCCTCCATTACCGCCTCTTCGAGCATCGGATGGGCATACCACTTCTGCGCCGCGCTATTAAGCAGGGCAGAGGAGAGGGAAGCCAGACGGTGTTCGTTCGCCAGATCGAGACCAGCCGAGTTGATGCGACCTTCGCCATAGAGTGCGCGCGGCAGGGCGATTTTCGGATGCGGCAGGCCCACCTGACCCTCCTGGGCGGCGAGTTTTTCCACTTCCGTAACCGGGTCAGCGACCAGCGCATCCAGCGGCAGGGTGTTATCCGCAATGCGGTTAACGAACGAGGTGTTGGCACCGTTTTCCAGCAGACGGCGCACCAGGTAGGCCAGCAGGGTTTCATGGGTGCCGACCGGGGCATAAATACGACAAGGACGGTTGAGCTTACCATCGGCGACTTTACCGACCACCTGCTCATAGAGCGGTTCGCCCATACCGTGCAGGCACTGGAACTCATACTGACCCGGATAGTAGTTTTGCCCGGCCAACTGGTAGATCGCTGCCAGCGTGTGGGCGTTATGGGTGGCGAACTGCGGATAGATCAGGTTCGGTACCGCCAGCAGTTTTTTCGCGCAGGCGAGATAAGAGACATCGGTGTAGACCTTACGGGTATAGACCGGGTAGCCCTCAAGGCCTTCCATCTGCGCACGCTTAATTTCGCTGTCCCAGTAGGCACCTTTCACCAGGCGGATCATCAGGCGGCGACGGCTGCGGGTTGCCAGCTCAATCAGGTAATCAATCACAAACGGGCAGCGCTTCTGGTAGGCCTGGATCACAAAGCCGATGCCGTTCCAGCCCGCCAGTTCTGGCTCGAAGCAGAGTTTTTCCAGCAGATCGAGGGAGATCTCCAGCCGGTCGGCCTCTTCAGCATCGATATTGATACCGATATCGTACTGACGCGCCAGCAGGGTTAAGGATTTCAGCCGTGGATAGAGTTCGTCCATCACGCGGTCGTACTGCGCGCGGCTGTAGCGCGGATGCAGGGCGGAAAGCTTGATGGAGATGCCCGGCCCTTCATAGATGCCGCGTCCGTTCGAGGCTTTACCAATGGCGTGGATTGCCTGCTGGTAAGAGACCATATAGGCCTGCGCATCGGCGGCGGTCAGCGCTGCTTCGCCGAGCATATCGTAGGAGTAACGGAACCCTTTCTCTTCAAGCTTACGGGCGTTGGCCAGCGCTTCAGCGATGGTCTCGCCGGTAACAAACTGCTCGCCCATCAGCCGCATCGCCATATCGACCCCTTTACGGATCAGCGGCTCGCCGCTCTTGCCGATAATGCGGTTCAGCGAACTGGAGAGATTGGCTTCGTTATGGGTTGAGACCAGGCGGCCGGTAAACAGCAGGCCCCAAGTGGCGGCGTTCACAAACAGTGAGGCGCTGCGGCCAATATGGGACTGCCAGTTACCGTTACTGATTTTGTCGCGGATCAGCGCATCGCGCGTCGCTTTATCAGGAATACGCAGCAGCGCTTCGGCGAGGCACATTAGCGCTACGCCCTCCTGCGAGGAGAGGGAGAACTCTTGCAACAGGCTCTGCACCATGCCCGCGCGGCCGGTCGCGGTTTTCTGATTACGCAATTTTTCTGCCAGCTGGTACGCCAGCTTATGGGCACTCTCGGCCACCGGCTGCGGCAGACGCGCCTGCTCAAGCAGCATCGGCACGGCATCGGTTTCCGACCAGCGCCAGGCGCTGGTGATCGCGGCGCGGGAGACCGACTGCGGCAGGATCTGCTCGGCAAAGTCGAGGAACGGCTGCGGGCTTTCATCAATTACCGCGCTGGCCTCCTCTTCCTGCACGCTATGCGCCTGGGCGCCAGCAAGCTCAGGTAATCCTTCGCTGCTCTCCAGCTTTTCGAGGAAATTAAAAATCGCTTGTTTAATTAACCAGTGCGGCGTGCGGTCAATGGTCGCTGCGGCAGCTTTAATCCTTTCGCGCGTGGCGTCGTCAAGCTTGACCCCCATGGTGGTGGTGCCCATGCGTTGCTCCTGTTTATATGGTGTTTTGCACATTAGGCTGAAATATCCACCATGTTGCAACTTTGTGCAACCTTGTTAATTGTGAGCTGGCTGGCAAGGTGAGAAATGAATGAATTGTTAATTAGCTAAACAGGTAACAGGAACGATGCAATCTGCTGCAAAGCCAGGATTTATGCGGTTGCTAACACTTTTCAAAGGTGCAACCTTTAAAAATGTGATGGAGTGCAACCTATAACAAAATCCTATTCCCCGAGGCATATCTTCGATGTAAATGGTGTGTTAAATCAATTGTGAATAACGGAGGGTTCCGGCAGGATACGGGCGCTTCTAATAATACATACGCACCGTCGCTACGTTCCGGCGATGGATAAAAGCGACAAATAGACATTTGTCGACGAAGATCCTGGAGACTATTTTGATGGCAATAAGCACACCGATGATGGTGACCTTTCTTATTTATATCTTTGGCATGATCCTGATCGGTTTTATTGCCTGGCGATCAACAAAAAACTTTGATGACTATATTCTCGGCGGTCGAAGTCTCGGGCCATTAGTGACGGCGTTATCGGCCGGTGCCTCTGATATGAGCGGCTGGCTGCTGATGGGGCTGCCGGGAGCAATCTTTATCTCCGGTATCTCTGAAAGCTGGATTGCGATTGGCCTGACCGTTGGTGCCTGGGTCAACTGGAAGCTGGTGGCGGGGCGTCTGCGCGTTCACACCGAAGCGAACAATAATGCCCTGACGCTGCCGGATTACTTCACCGGGCGGTTTGAAGATAACAGCCGTCTGCTGCGCATTATCTCGGCGGTGGTAATTCTGGTCTTCTTCACCATCTACTGTGCTTCCGGCATTGTGGCGGGCGCGCGTCTGTTCGAAAGCACCTTCGGCATGAGCTACGAAACGGCGCTGTGGGCCGGTGCGGCGGCAACGATTCTGTATACCTTTATCGGCGGTTTCCTTGCGATTAGCTGGACCGACACCGTGCAGGCCAGCCTGATGATCTTCGCCTTGATCCTGACCCCGGTGATTGTGATTATCTCCGTCGGCGGTTTTGGCGATTCGCTGGAAGTGATCAAGCAGAAGAGCATTGAAAACGTCGATATGCTCAAAGGCCTCAACTTTGTCGCCATCGTCTCGCTGATGGGCTGGGGGCTGGGCTACTTCGGTCAGCCACATATTCTGGCGCGCTTTATGGCGGCCGATTCCCACCACACCATTGTGCATGCACGTCGCATCAGCATGACCTGGATGATTCTCTGCCTTGCGGGCGCGGTAGCGGTCGGTTTCTTCGGCATTGCCTACTTTGATACCAACCCGTCGCTGGCGGGCGCGGTAAACCAGAATGCCGAGCGTGTCTTTATCGAACTGGCGCAGGTGCTGTTTAACCCATGGATTGCCGGTATCCTGCTCTCGGCGATCCTCGCGGCGGTGATGTCGACCCTGAGCTGCCAGCTGCTGGTCTGCTCCAGCGCGATTACGGAAGATTTCTACAAAGCGTTCCTGCGTAAAGGCGCTAGCCAGAAAGAGCTGGTGTGGGTTGGCCGTGCGATGGTGCTGGTGGTCGCGCTGGTGGCGATTGCGCTGGCGGCAAACCCGGAAAACCGCGTGCTTGGCCTGGTAAGCTATGCGTGGGCCGGTTTCGGCGCGGCGTTTGGCCCGGTGGTGCTGCTCTCGGTGATGTGGTCACGCATGACGCGTAACGGCGCGCTGGCGGGAATGATTATTGGCGCGGTCACTGTTATCGTCTGGAAACACTTCGGCTGGCTGGGCCTGTATGAAATTATCCCTGGTTTCATCTTCGGCAGCCTCGGCATTGTGGTCTTTAGCCTGATCGGTAAAGCGCCGTCTGCCGCTATGCAGCAGCGCTTCGCAGAGGCGGATGCCCATTACCACTCTGCGCCGCCGGTTCGCGCGCAGGCGAAGTAAGCACCCTTGTTAATAAAACCCGCTGCGGCGGGTTTTTTTGTTGCTAAATCATGAGGATTACGCTGATATCTCCCGACAACTAACCGTGAGGGCAGGGGAATGAAAACAATAAAAGTGGCTATGGCATTGATGGTGGCAGGTCTGTTGGCGGGCTGTAATGCACCGGCGCAAAAGCCGCAACCAATGGCGCAACAGTGCGCACCGGCGGATCGGATGGAGCAAACGACGCTCTATTTCGGCCTTAATCGCCCGGCAGGCAAAGCGATTACCGCCGAGGAGTGGCAGCAGTTTGTCGATGGTGACGTGACGCCGCGTTTTCGTGAGGGGTTAACGGTGTTTGATGCGCGCGGTCAGTGGCTTGGCAATAATGGCAAAGTGGCGCGGGAGCCGAGTAAAGCGCTGATGCTGATCCACGCTAAAGATGCGCAAAGCGATAAAAAGATTGATGAGCTGCGCGGAGTTTATAAATCACGTTTCGCCCAGGAGTCGGTGATGCGCGTCGATCAACCGGTCTGCGTACAGTTCTGACAGACTCCCTCTCCCGCAACGGGAGAGGGAAATCACACCTTAGAGCACTACGCCCGCAAATGCCGCGGAGAGCAGGCTCACCAGCGTCGCGCCATACACCAGCCGCAGGCCGAAACGTGAAACCGCATTACCCTGCTGCTCGTTCAGCCCCTTGATGGCACCCGCGACGATGCCGATGGAGGCAAAGTTGGCGAAAGAGACCAGGAAGACGGAAAGAATGCCCAGCCCGCGCGGGCTCATCTGCGCCGCAACCTTCTGCAGTTCAATCATCGCCACAAACTCATTCGCCACCAGCTTGGTTGCCATAATGCTGCCAGCCGGGAGCGCATCACTTAGCGGGATGCCGATCAGCCACGCCAGCGGATAGAAGACGTAGCCGAGCAACTGCTGGAAACTGATGCCAAACAGCGCTGAGAAGAGGGCGTTAACGGCGCTGATCAGCGCAATAAAGCCAATCAGCATCGCCAGAATAATCATTGCTACTTTAAAACCGGCAAGGATGTATTCACCGAGCATCTCAAAGAAGCTTTGCGATTCGTGCAGCTTCTCCAGCTTAATCTCCGCCTCTTCCTGCCCGCGCGATGGGTTAATCACCGACAGGATGATAAAGGTGCTGAACATATTAAGCAGCAGCGCCGCGACCACATATTTCGCATCGAGCATCGTCATATAGGCACCGACAATCGACAGCGATACCGTCGACATTGCCGTCGCCGCCATGGTGAACATCCGGCGCGAGGAGAGATCCGCCAGAATGCCTTTATAAGCAATAAAGTTCTCCGACTGGCCGAGGATCAGCGAACTGACGGCGTTGAAGGACTCCAGCTTACCCATGCCGTTAAGCTTCGAGAGCAGCGTGCCGATCAGGCGAATAAAGATCGGCAAAATGCGCCAGTGCTGCAAAATGCCAATCAGCGCCGAGATAAATACGATAGGGCAGAGGACGCCGAGGAAGATAAACGCCAGCCCTTTTTCGCTCATGCCGCCAAAGACAAATCCGGTCCCTTCGGCGGCGAATTTCAGCAGCACTTCAAAGAAGCCGGAGACATATTTAATCAGCGTTAACCCGCTCTGGGCATGTAAAAAGAACCAGGCCAGCGCCAGTTCGATCACAATCAGTTGCAGGATGAAACGAAACGGAATGCGCTTGCGGTCAAAACTCACCAGCCAGGCCAGCGCGAGGATCACCACCAGCGCCAGCAGAAAATGTAAAAAATTGAGCATAGTTGGGCGTAGCCAGGTAAACGAAACGGGCGTTTATTTAGCCACAGGCGTGAGGGACGGTAAACAGAAAGATAATGCTTCGTTAGCTAACTTTTTTCTGCTTTTCAACGGCTTCTGCATAAGGTGAGGGAGAGAGTCGTTAGCCTGCTAGCCGGTTACATCCGGTTATCATTCTCAACATATTTTTCGCTTGAGTTTCTTCCTGCCGTAATGATAATCACTATCAATGCAATTTACCTTTCTTTGCAACCATTGACGGTGCATAACACAAAGGCGGTTCTATGTTTGTCCCATTCCTTATTATGTTGCGTGAAGGCCTGGAAGCGGCGCTGATTGTAAGCCTGATTGCCAGTTATCTTAAACGCACCCAACGTGGACGCTGGATCAGCGTGATGTGGATCGGCGTGTTTCTCGCCGCCGCGCTCTGTCTGGGCCTTGGCATCGCCATTAATGAAACCACCGGCGAGTTCCCGCAAAGAGAGCAGGAGCTGTTTGAGGGAATTGTCGCAGCGATTGCGGTGGTGATCCTCACCTGGATGGTGTTCTGGATGCGCCGCGTGTCGCGCAACGTCAAAGTGCAGCTGGAGCAGGCCGTCGATACCGCGCTCGCACGCAGCAATAACCACGGCTGGGCGCTGATCCTGATGGTCTTCTTCGCCGTCGCCCGTGAAGGGCTGGAGTCGGTCTTCTTCCTGCTGGCGGCGTTTCAACAAGATGTCGGCATCTGGCCGCCGCTCGGTGCCGTGCTTGGCCTTGCCACCGCCGTGGTGCTCGGGTTTCTGCTCTACTGGGGCGGCGTGCGCCTCAATCTCGGCGCGTTTTTCAAATGGACCAGCCTGTTTATCCTTTTTGTCGCCGCCGGTCTTGCCGCTGGGGCAATCCGCGCTTTCCACGAAGCGGGCTTGTGGAACCACTTCCAGGATGTGGCCTTTGATTTAAGCAACGTGCTGACCACCCATTCGCTGACTGGCACGCTGCTGGAGGGTATTTTTGGTTACCAGGAGACGCCAAGCGTCAGCGAAGTGGCAGTCTACTTCCTCTATTTGATCCCGGCGCTGGTGCTGTTTGTCATGCCGCCGCGCGCTGGTGCGCAGCCCTCCCGCGCTGCGCCGTAAGCCTCTATAACGATTCTTAGTTACAACACACTTATAAAAGGGAAGGGTCATGGCAATTCTTTTTCGACGTAGCGCAGTACAACTCGGGGTCGCCGCGCTGATGGCGTGCGCGTTCGGGGCACAGGCAGCGGATGTGCCGCAGGTAAAAGTGACGGTGACGGATAAGCAGTGCGAACCGATGAACCTGACGGTCAACGCCGGCAAAACGCAGTTTGTTATCCTCAACCACAGCCAGAAAGCGCTGGAGTGGGAGATCCTTAAAGGCGTGATGGTAGTTGAAGAGCGCGAAAACATCGCCCCGGGCTTCAGCCAGAAGCTCACCGCCAACCTTCAGCCGGGCGAATATGAGATGACCTGCGGCCTGTTAACTAACCCGAAAGGGAAATTAGTGGTCAAAGGTGAAGCGACGGCTGACGCGGCGAAAGGTGATGCACTGCTGAGCCTTGGCGAAGCAATCACCGCCTATAAAGCCTATGTCGTTGGCGAAACCGCGCAGCTGGTCTCCGGCACCAAAGCCTTTACCGATGCAGTGAAAGCGGGCGATATCGAAAAAGCGAAAGCGCTCTACGCGCTGACGCGCCAGCACTACGAGCGCATTGAGCCGATTGCTGAGCTCTTCTCCGATCTTGATGGCAGCATCGATGCCCGTGAAGATGATTACGAGCAGAAAGCCGCCGACCCGAAATTCACCGGTTTCCACCGCCTTGAGAAGGCGCTGTTTGGCGACAACAGCGTCAAAGACATGGCGAGCTATGCCGATAAGCTCAATCATGATGTGCTTGAACTGCAAACCCGCATCAACGAGCTGGCTTTCCCGCCGTCAAAAGTGGTGGGCGGTGCAGCCGGGCTGATTGAAGAGGTGGCAGCGAGCAAAATCAGCGGCGAAGAGGATCGTTACAGCCATACCGACCTGTGGGATTTCCAGGCCAATATCGAAGGCGCGCAGAAGATTGTCGATCTGCTGCGCCCGCAGCTGCAAAAAGAGAACAGCGCGCTGCTTGCGAAAGTGGACGCTAACTTCAAGAAAGTGAATACCATTTTAGCGAAGTACCGCACCAAAACGGGCTTTGAGACCTATGACAAGCTGACCGATGCCGATCGTAATGCGCTGAAGGGGCCAATCACCACCCTGGCGGAAGATCTGGCGCAGCTGCGCGGCGTACTTGGACTGGATTAATAATGAAGCAGCATGAAGAAAACGACGTCAGCGAACCTTCGCGGCGTCGGTTGTTAAAAGGGATGGGCGCGCTGGGTGGCGCGCTTGCTCTCGCCGGCGGTTGTCCGGTCGCCCATGCGGCAAAACCGCAAAGCGCGCCGGGAACGCTCTCGCCCGACTCGCGTATGGAAAAGCAGCCGTTTTACGGCGATCACCAGGCGGGCATCTTAACGCCGCAGCAGGCCTCGATGATGCTGGTGGCATTTGATGTGCTGGCGGCGGATAAAGCGGATCTTATCCGCCTGTTTCGCCTGCTTACCGAGCGGATTGCCTTCCTGACGGCGGGCGGCCCGGCGCCGGAGACACCAAACCCGCGACTGCCGCCGATGGATTCCGGTATTCTCGGGCCGTTTATCGCGCCGGATAACCTGACCATGACCGTCTCTGTCGGGTCTGCGCTGTTTGATGAACGATTCGGTCTTGCGGCGCAGAAACCGAAGAAGCTGCAGAAGATGATGCGTTTTCCTAACGACTCGCTCGATGCCGCGCTCTGTCATGGCGATCTGCTACTGCAGATCTGCGCGAATACGCAGGACACGGTGATCCACGCCTTGCGCGATGTGATCAAGCACACGCCGGATCTGCTCAGCGTGCGCTGGAAGCGGGAAGGGTTTATCTCCGACCACGCCGCGCGCAGCCGCGGGAAAGAGACGCCGGTAAACCTGCTCGGCTTTAAAGATGGCACCGCGAACCCCGACAGCAGCAATGCGCCGCTGATGGATGAGATTGTCTGGGTGACGGGCGATCAGGGAGAGCCAGCATGGGCAGTAGGAGGCAGCTATCAGGCGGTGCGCATTATCCAGTTCCACGTTGAGTTCTGGGATCGCACGCCGCTGAAAGAGCAGCAGACTATTTTCGGGCGCGATAAACAGAGCGGTGCGCCGCTCGGCATGCAGCATGAGCACGATGTGCCTGATTACGCCAGCGATCCCGAGGGCAAGGTTATCGCCCTCGACAGCCATATCCGCCTGGCGAACCCGCGGACGAAAGAGACGCAGGCGAACCTGATGATGCGCCGGGGCTACAGCTACTCCCTCGGCGTCACTAACTCTGGCCAGCTCGATATGGGCTTGCTGTTTGTCTGTTATCAGCACGATCTGGAGAAAGGCTTCCTGACCGTGCAAAAAAGGCTGAATGGCGAAGCGCTGGAGGAGTATATCCGGCCCATCGGCGGCGGTTTCTTCTTCGCGTTACCCGGCGTGAAGTCAACCCAGAGCTATCTTGCCCAGTCTCTGCTCGAAGCGTGAAGATCCTATCCTGCCCGTCCGGGCAGGATATTCTGTTATCTGTAGCAATTTGACATACTTTTTCTGCCATCCACGCATAATTTTAATGTATTACAAAGTATCTGTTATATTTCTGTAATATTCATCGAAGAGACTCTGTGAAACGACGCAGGGTGCGTAGCTGTTAATGCTTAGTAAAAACATTGTTGCATTGATGCTACGCTTTAGATGAGCAGTTCATTCGGTTATCCCTGCGGTGATGAAGTCTTCTGGAGATCGCGGATGGTAAAGTGCTGTAGTGGACAGACAAAACGACCTCGCAAAACCCGGCCCGGGGAGCACACCTCCGGCAACGACTTTTTCACCCCTGATTTCTCCTCCTCCTGTTTTTTAACTCCTTCTGACGATGTGGCAGACGGTTTTGCTGTTCGTTGCGCCATGTCATTTTCAAAGGCAAGCCATGGCTTACAAGGAAGCCAACCCTCAGACGTTTGTGCGCATAATCGCGTCGATTTCGATGCGTGTGATGTAAACCAACAACTCAAGGTGCTATCCATGGGAAGACAGAAAGCAGTGATCAAAGCTCGTCGTGAAGCGAAACGCGTGCTGAGACGTGATTCACGTAGCCATAAACAGCGTGAAGAAGAGTCGGTCACCTCGCTTGTGCAGATGAGTGGTGTAGAAGCAATTGGCATGGCGCGGGATTGCCGTGATAACTCTCCGATTGCTGCCCGCAATGAGGCTCAGGCGCATTATTTACATGCGATTGAGACTAAGCAGTTGATTTTCGCCACTGGCGAAGCGGGTTGTGGGAAAACGTGGATTAGCGCGGCGAAAGCTGCAGAGGCTCTGATCCATAAGGATGTGGAGCGGATTATCGTGACCCGGCCGGTCCTGCAAGCTGATGAAGATCTCGGCTTCTTACCCGGCGATATCTCGGAGAAGTTCGCACCCTATTTCCGGCCCGTCTATGACGTGCTGTTGAAACGTCTTGGTGCGTCCTTTATGCAATACTGCCTGCGCCCGGAAATTGGCAAGGTGGAGATCGCGCCGTTCGCCTATATGCGCGGACGTACGTTTGAAAATGCGGTGGTCATTCTTGACGAGGCCCAGAACGTCACCGCTGCGCAAATGAAGATGTTTTTGACGCGCCTCGGGAAAACGTGACCGTGATTGTTAACGGCGATATCACCCAGTGCGATCTGCCCTCCGGTGTTAAATCGGGGCTGAGCGATGCGCTAGCACGTTTTGAAGAGGACGAGATGATTGGTGTGGTGCGCTTTAATAAAGACGACTGCGTACGCTCCGCCCTCTGCCAGCGCACGTTGAAAGCCTACGATTAAACGGCGCGCAAGATACAGTTAGCGTTAAAACCCGGGAAACCGGGTTTTATTTTTTGTGGGGAAGGGAAGGCGTAACCACGTACGGCTGATCAGGCGCAGCGTGTAGGCCTGATAAGGCGTAGCCGCCATCAGGCAATTGGACATGGCACGATGTTGGCATGGTGAAATGTTTGGTGATGCGCGGAGTGAGATCTGCGCGTAGGCCTGATAAGGCGTAGCCGCCATCAGGCACTGGCTCCAGTGCCGATGCGTTCACCGGGGGGGGATTGACTCGCTTCGCTCGCCCTTCGGGCAGCTGACTCGCAGGCTCGTCATCTGTCCAACGTGCTGTCGCCCGTTGTCGAACCCCGGTCGGGGGTTCTCATCCCCCCTGGCGCGGAGATACATGCGAAAAAAAAGCCCGCATTTTCATGCGAGCTCTTCTTCAAATAATGGCGGTGAGGGGGGGATTCGAACCCCCGATACGTTGCCGTATACACACTTTCCAGGCGTGCTCCTTCAGCCACTCGGACACCTCACCACATTGTATTGCCACCCGCCATACAGGAGGGCAACGGGGCGCTACTATAGGGAGTTGCGCTGAAGCGGTCAAGCAGATTTTCAGCCGTGATGATTGTTCGCTTAAGGTGTGAGCAACGGCGTGGATTGGTGGCGGAAATGCCGGGATTTGCAGCGATAAAAATGCCGGATGGCGCTCACGCTTATCCGGCCTACGGAGCAGAGCAGGTTTGATGGTTGAGATGGCACAATTACGTAGGCCTGATAAGGCGCAGCCGCCATCAGGCACTGGCTCCGCTGCCGACGCGTGCACCGGGGGGGATTGACTCGCTTCGCTCGCCCTGCGGGCAGCCCACTCACTGCGTTCGTGGTCTGTCCAACGTGCTGTCGCCCGTTGTCGAACCCCGGTCGGGGATTCTCATCCCCCCTGTTCGGGGAATATAAAAGAAAAAAGCCCGTACTTTCGTACAGGCTCTCATCTTAAATAATGGCGGTGAGGGGGGGATTCGAACCCCCGATACGTTGCCGTATACACACTTTCCAGGCGTGCTCCTTCAGCCACTCGGACACCTCACCACATTGTTGTCCCGATGTCGTCGGGACGGGCGCTAATGTAGGGAAAACCAGTAACCGCGTCAATCTTCTTTTGCAATAAATTAGTGCGTTTAGACAAACTTCAAACAACCTGCTTCTTAAACGTTCTGAAAACGCTTTTTTTCTCGCCTTGGCACTTAAGCCACGCGCTGGAGAGGATATTTGTTATGCTTATCAGCCGCATAAAAATGCCTCACCCACAACAAGACTGGAGCGCCGATGGAGATCCTCTTTTATCACCCCTCATTCGATAACGCCTTTTGGGTGAAAGCCCTGCGAGAAGCACTGCCGGATGCCAATATCCGTGTCTGGACGCCGGGCGATAATGCCCCCGCCGATTACGCGCTGGTCTGGCATCCGCCCGTGGAGATGCTTGAAGGGCGGAAACTAAAGGCGGTGTTTGCCCTCGGCGCTGGCGTCGATGCGATCCTCGGGCAACTTAAGGCGCATCCGCAGATGCTCGACGCCGCAGTGCCGCTGTTTCGCCTTGAAGACACCGGCATGGCGCAGCAGATGCAGGAGTATGCCGTAAGCCAGCTGCTGCACTGGTTCCGCCGCTTTGATGATTACCAGGCGCTAAAAGGCGAGGCGAAGTGGCAACCCCTTGAGGAGTATGCGCATAAGGATTTTACCGTCGGCATTCTTGGCGCCGGGGTGCTGGGCGCAAAAGTCGCCGAAGCGCTCCGACCGTGGGGATTCCCGCTGCGCTGCTGGAGCCGCAGCCGAAAAGATCTGCCAGGCGTCACCAGTTTTGCCGGCGCGCAAGAGCTTGGGGATTTCCTGCACGGTACGCGAGTATTGATCAACCTGCTGCCGAACACGCCGGAGACCGCAGGCATTATCAATCATGCCTTACTGGCGCAACTGGAAGAGGGGAGTTATCTGCTTAACCTCGCGCGCGGCGTGCATCTTGTGGAAGCGGATCTTTTGCAGGCGCTTGAGAGCGGCAAAGTGAAGGGCGCGATGCTGGATGTATTCCGTGAAGAGCCATTGCCTTCGGATAACCCGCTGTGGGCGCACCCGCGCGTCGCCATTACGCCGCATATTGCCGCCGTGACCCGTCCCCATGAAGCGATTGATTATATCTGCCACACCATTCGCCAGCTTGAGCGCGGCGAGGCGGTGAGCGGTCGCGTTGACCGGGCGCGGGGGTATTGAGAGAGGCCCGGCCGCGCCGGGTTTTCATTAAACTGCATAACAATAGCTGCTATTCTTGCGCAATTGACTACAGGAGTGAGCCATGTACCCCGTTGACCTGCATATGCACACCGTCGCCAGCACCCACGCTTACAGCACGCTGCATGACTATATTGCCGAAGCGAAACGCAAAGGCATTAAGCTCTTCGCCATAACCGATCATGGCCCTGACATGGCCGATGCTCCTCACCACTGGCACTTTATCAATATGCGTATCTGGCCGCGGCTGGTCGACGGCGTCGGCATTCTGCGCGGTATCGAAGCCAATATTAAAAACCGTGCGGGCGAAATCGACTGCACCGGGCCGATGGTTGATGCGCTTGATCTGATCGTGGCCGGTTTTCATGAGCCGGTGTTCCCGCCGCAGGATAAAGCCAGCCATACCGAGGCGATGATCGCCACCATTGCCAGCGGTAATGTGCATATCATTAGCCACCCTGGTAACCCCAAGTTTGAGATTGATATTCCGGCGGTGGCCGCCGCGGCCGCGAAGTATGATGTGGCGCTGGAGATTAACAACTCCTCCTTTATCCATTCGCGCAAGGGCAGTGAAGCGAATTGCCGCGCCATTGCCGCTGCCGTGCGTGACGCGGGCGGCTGGGTGGCGCTCGGTTCCGACTCGCATACCGCCTTTACGCTGGGCGACTTCACGGAGTGCCGCAAAGTGCTGGATGAGGTCGGCTTCCCGGAGGATCGCATCCTGAACGTATCACCGCGCCGCATGCTGAGTTTCCTTGAGTCACGCGGTATGGCGCCGATTGATGAATTTGCTGAACTTTAAATACTGACTGGAACTACTGAATGAACGAATTTTCTATTCTCTGCCGCGTGTTGGGCTCGCTCTTTTACCGCCAGCCGCAGGATCCGCTGCTGGTGCCGCTCTACACGATGATCCGCGAAGGAAAGCTGGCAGAGAGCTGGCCGCTTGAGCAGGATGCGCTGCTGGAGCGTCTGCAAAAAAGCTGCGATGCCCAGACGCTGGCTGCCGATTACAACGCGCTGTTTGTCGGCGATGAGTGTCGCGTTTCGCCGCTGCGCAGTGCGTGGGTTGAAGGGGCGAGCGAAGCGGAGGTGCGCGAGTTTTTATCCAGCCGCGGCATGCCGCTGAGCGCTGCGCCGGCCGATCATATAGGTACGCTCCTGCTGGCCGCTTCATGGCTGGAAGATCAGTCAGCGGAAGATGAGAGCGAAGCGCTGGAAACCCTCTTTGCGGAGTACCTGCTGCCGTGGTGCGGCACCTTCTTTGGCAAAGTGGAAGCCCACGCTACGACGCCGTTCTGGCGCACGCTGGCCGAACTCTCCCGCGATGCGATTGCCGCTATGTGGGAAGAGCTTCAGGAAGAGTCAGAGAACGAAGAGTGATTTGAGTCACAAATAATTTGCAACGATGAGTTCGTTGTTTAAATTTATGTGGTGAATGTCACTTTGCAGCGGCGCGCATCTGCTATGATGCGCGCCATGAACAGACTCTTCGCACTCGCATTGACGACAGGTATCCTCTCCGGGCTCTGGGGCTGGGTTGCCGTCGCTTCAGGACTTTTAAGCTGGGCCGGTTTTCTCGGCTGTACGGCCTATTTCGCCTGCCCGCAGGGTGGGCTGAAGGGGCTTGCGATCTCTGCCTGCACGGTAATGAGTGGTGTCATCTGGGCGCTGGTGATTATGTACGGTAGCGCACTGGCTCCCCATCTTGAGATTGTGGGCTACCTGATGACCGGTATCGTGGCTTTTCTGATGTGTCTGCAGGCTAAAAACCTGCTGCTCTCTTTTGTTCCCGGCACCTTTATTGGCGCCTGCGCCACCTTTGCCGGGCAGGGCGACTGGAGAGTGGTAGTCCCTTCGCTGGCGGTAGGATTGCTGTTTGGCTATGCCATGAAAAACAGCGGTCTGTGGCTCGCTTCCCGGAGTCGTTCATCACGCGCGGCGGCAGTGAAAAAAGCGTAATTAGCCGTTCGCTTTCCCTCTCTTCCAGACAATATTTCCTGCCGGTTCGCTTGCGGCGCCACCATTTCCGTTGCGCCAGTATACACTTAGTGCATGTTCTCGGTTTTGCACCGACAAGGGAGCCATAATGGAATCACGTATGCAGGTTATTCAGGGGGATATTACAACCCTTGAGGTGGATGTTATTGTCAACGCTGCCAACGCGTCTTTACTCGGCGGCGGCGGGGTTGATGGCGCGATTCATCGCGCAGCCGGTCCGGCGCTGCTTGAGGCGTGCAAACAGGTTCGCCAGCAGCAGGGCGAGTGCCCGCCGGGCCATGCGGTGATCACCGCCGCCGGCAATCTTAACGCCAAAGCGGTGATCCACGCGGTCGGGCCGGTCTGGCGCGGCGGGAATGATAACGAAGCCCATCTGCTCGAAGATGCCTATCGCAACAGCCTGAAGCTGGCAGATGCGAACGGCTACGCCTCTATTGCTTTTCCTGCTATCAGCACCGGCGTGTACGGTTACCCGAAAGCGGCCGCGGCGGAGATCGCCATCAACACCGTTTCGGATTATCTAACCCGCTATTCTCTGTTACGGCAGATATACTTTGTCTGCTATGACGATGAAACTCTGCGACTCTATCAACGCCTACTCACCCAACACGGTGCCGACCCTGCACGCTGATTCCCGGCTTGGGCGCGCCGTTGCACCCGTTTGTGAGGCGCACCCCGGTCTTTGCGGCCTGCATATTCTCGATGACAGTATGGACGCTTTTGTCGCCCGCTACCGGTTAGCGGAGCTGGCGGAGCGCACGCTCGATGTGCAGTACTACATCTGGGAAGATGACACCTCCGGCCGCTTGTTGATGCTGGCGCTGCTTGCCGCCGCCGATCGTGGCGTTAAGGTGCGTCTGCTGCTGGATGATAACAACACCCTCGGCATGGATGGCGTACTGCGCCAGCTCGATAACCATCCCAATATCGAGGTGCGGCTGTTTAACCCTTTCTCCTTTCGCTCACTGCGTGCGCTCGGCTATTTAACGGATTTCGCGCGCCTTAACCGGCGGATGCACAATAAAAGTTTCACCGTTGATGGCGTGGTGACGCTGGTCGGTGGGCGCAATATTGGCGATGCCTATTTCGGCATTGGCGAAGAGCCGCTGTTTACCGATCTCGACGTGATGGCGGTCGGCCCGGTGGTGAAAGAGGTGGAGCGGGATTTCTTGCGCTACTGGAACTCGGCCTCGGTCTCGTCACTGCGCAGCGTACTCTCGCTGTCGCCGGAGGAGATTGCCGAACGCATTCGTCTGCCGGAGAGCTGGCGGGAAGATATCACCGCCGTGCGCTACCAGGAGAGACTCGCTTCTACGCATTTCGCCGCGCACCTTGAAAACGGCACGCTGCCGCTATTGTGGGCGAAAACGCGTCTGCTAAGCGATGACCCGCGTAAAGGGGAGGGCAAAGCGCGCGAGCACACGTTATTGCCGCAGCGACTGCTCAATGTGATGGGTAAACCGGACCGGCAGATTGATATTATCTCGGCCTATTTTGTGCCGGGGCGCGCGGGCGTTGCCCTGCTGCTACAGCTGGCGCGTAAAGGGGTGAAGATCGCCATTCTGACCAACTCCCTTGCCGCCAACGATGTCACTGTGGTGCACGCAGGCTATGCGCGCTGGCGCAAAAAGCTGCTGCGCCACGGAATTGAACTTTATGAACTGAAACCAACGCGCGGGGAAGCCCCCATTCACCCGGTGCATGACCGTGGTTTAACCGGTAACTCCGGCTCCAGCCTGCATGCGAAAACCTTCAGTATCGACGGTGAAAAGGTCTTTATCGGCTCGTTTAATTTCGACCCGCGATCCGCGGTGCTGAATACCGAGATGGGCTTTGTCATTGATAGTGAAACGCTGGCAACGCAGATCCACCACCGTTTTCTGCGCAGCCAGAAAGATATCACCTGGCAACTACGCCTTGACCGCTTTGGTCGTATCAACTGGATTGAACAGCAGGATGGCGAGGAGATTGTGCTGAAAAAGGAGCCGCATACCCGTCTGTGGCAGCGCATTCTGGTGCGCATGGTCTACTGGCTGCCGGTGGAGTGGCTGCTCTGAGGTCAGAGCAGCCAGCCGTTTTACCCGGCCTGCACCGGTGATTTCGCGGTCTTCTCCTGCGGCTTACCGGAGAAGAGGAAGCGAAGCAGCGGAATACGCAGGTGGATCTCATACAGCACGATGGCAATGCCAATCACAAACACCAGCCCGGTGAAAAAGCCCACCACGTTCGACTGAATATGCGGCGTAATCCATGCGCCGAACAGCAGCGTTAGTGGGTGATGCACCAGGTAGATAAAGAGCGAGGCGTTAACAAAGTAGCTGACGCGGGCAGACTGGAAATTGAGCAGCCGGTGGCCAAGCGAGAAGACCACATTCACCATCCAGAAGCCCATCAGCATGGTGATTACCGCTTCGGTTTCATACATCCACCCCTCACCGCTGCCGTAGCGCTGATTGAGCAGGTAAGCGACAAAGGCCAGCGCCGACCCCACCATGCACCAGGGCGATGGCGTAACAAACAGGCTTTTCAGACGCGGGCTGATAAAAGTCAGGGCGCCAAGCAGGAAGAAGGGGATATAAAACAGCGTCTGCATCACAGTGAAATTAAACAGCGCGTCGCGCAATATTTCCGGATAGAAGAGGAAAACGCCGCGACGAAATGCCGCCCAGGCGATACCCAATAGCAGAAACCAGACAGAAAGCTTGCCAAGCGAAATGTCGTTAAGCAGGCGATCGGCGTTGTTTTTGATGGCGCGGAATAACCACAAGCTGATCGTCGTTAATATAACGAGCACCAGCAGGAACCATAAATGGGAGATCAATTCCCATGACAGCGTATTGAATTTGTCATAAGTAGACAGGGTGTGCCAGTTAGCGGTGTTCTCCTTAACATGTTGCAACATAATAAATTGCGGCAACGTCAGTAGTGGAATAGCCGTCAACATGGGAATGCCTACGCGCTCAACGCGCACTTTCCACCAGCGTTTAAGCGGGTAGCGCAGGTAGAGCATATAGGAGAAGTAACCCGAAATGACGAAAAAGACCTGCATGCGAAAGGCGTGAATGAAGTCGTTAAACAGCGTCAGCCACCATGAAGGGTAGGTACTGTTGACATGCCACATATGGCTCGAGTAAATGAGGGAAATGTGGAACGGGATCCCAAGCAGCATTAACCACGCGCGGATGGAATCAAGGAAATATTCACGTTGTGCGGGGGATTTAGACATATATCTCCGTGCATTCTCAGACTTTTCGTCTTATCCATAAGACAAATAATGATTACATTCCAAACCAACCCTACACTATGTCAGATAACCTGTCTCCAGGATAAGACTGCAAAAGGAAATGGGGGGCCGGATGCATTTGTTTAATCAATGAACGGTACCTGAGAACAAAGCAGGGATTCGGTTGTCGGATTGCCAGAGTTTCCATTAAAATGGATCGGATCGATTTAAGCACACAAAGGGGGAAGTGCTTAGTTATTATGAAACCTAAATTACGAATGATGAAAATGCATTGGGTAGGGGCAGCAGTACTGTTGTCACTTTATACGTCATCAGGCTGGGCCTTTTCTATCGACGATGTCGCAAAACAGGCGCAATCCCTGGCTGGCAAGAGCTATGAAGCACCCAAAAGCAATCTGCCCTCGCTGTTCCGCGATATGAAGTATGCGGACTATCAACAAATTCAGTTCAACCATGATAAAGCTTACTGGAACAAGACCAACACACCGTTCAAGCTTGAGTTTTATCATCAGGGGATGTATTTCGACACGCCGGTAACCATCAACGAAGTGACCGCGACCGCCGTGCATCAGATTAAGTACAGCCCGGACTACTTCAACTTCGGCAACATTCAGCACGACAAAGATACCGTTAAGGATCTCGGCTTTGCCGGTTTCAAAGTGCTTTACCCCATCAATAGCAAAGATAAAAACGACGAAATCGTCAGCATGCTGGGCGCGAGCTACTTCCGCGTGATTGGCGCGGGCCAGGTCTATGGTCTCTCCGCGCGCGGGCTGGCGATCGATACGGCGCTGCCTTCCGGCGAAGAGTTCCCGCGCTTTAAGGAGTTCTGGATCGAGCGTCCGAAACCGACCGACAAGCGTCTGACCATCTATGCGCTGCTCGACTCCCCGCGTGCTACCGGCGCCTACCGTTTTGTCATTATTCCGGGCCGCGACAGCGTGGTTGATGTCCAGTCTAAAGTCTATCTGCGTGACAAAGTGGGCAAACTGGGCGTTGCGCCGCTGACCAGTATGTTCCTGTTCGGGCCGTCTCAGCCCTCGCCGGCAATCAACTACCGTCCTGAGCTGCATGACTCAAACGGTCTGTCGATGCTGGCCGGCAACGGTGAGTGGATCTGGCGTCCGCTGAACAACCCGAAACACCTGGCCGTCAGCAGCTATGCGATGGAAAACCCGCAGGGCTTCGGTCTGCTGCAGCGTGGCCGTGAGTTCTCCCGTTTCGAAGATATCGATGACCGCTACGACCAGCGCCCGAGCGCATGGGTCACGCCGAAAGGCGAGTGGGGCAAAGGGAAAGTCGAGCTGGTGGAAATCCCGACCAACGACGAAACCAACGACAACATCGTTGCCTACTGGACACCGGATCAGCTGCCGGAGCCGGGCAAAGAGATGAACTTCAAGTACACCATCACCTTTAGCCGTGACGAAGATAAACTGCATGCGCCGGATAATGCCTGGGTTAAGCAGACTCGTCGTTCAACGGGTGATGTGAAGCAGTCCAACCTTATCCGCCAGCCGGACGGTACCATCGCGTTCGTGATCGACTTTACCGGCCAGGATATGAAAAAACTGCCGCAGGATACGCCGGTAACGGCGCAGGCGAGCATTGGCGATAACGGTGAGATCGTTGAAAATGCCGTTCGCTATAATCCAGTGACCCAAGGTTGGCGTTTGACGCTGCGCGTGAAGGTCAAAGATCCGAAGAAAACCACGGATATGCGCGCGGCGCTGGTCAACGCCGATCAGCCCCTGAGTGAAACCTGGAGCTATCAGCTACCTGCCAATGAATAAGATAACTGAGTATATCGACGCGCTGCCGCTCCCCGAGGAGCGGAAAGCAGCGCTGCCGACGGATTCGATTCGCGGCGTGCATGAAGCGCTGGACGCGGAGCACACGGACTGGAAGCGTGAAGATGACACGCCGCTGGGATCGGTGACCGCGCGGCTGGAAAACAGCTGGCCGGATTCGCTGGCGCAAGGGCAACTGGCGAAGGACGACGAGGGACGCGCGCAGCTGCAGGCGATGCCGAAAGCCAAACGCTCCTCGATGTTCCCGGATCCCTGGCGCACCAACCCCCTTGGTCGCTTCTGGGATCGCCTGCGCGGTCGTGAGGTTCTGCCGCGCTACATGTCGCGTCTGACCAAAGAGGAGCAGGTTCGCGAGGAGAAGTGGCGTACCGTTGGCTCTATCCGCCGCTATATCCTGCTCGTGCTGACGATTGCGCAGACGGTGGTTGCGACCTGGTATATGAAAACCATCCTGCCTTATCAGGGCTGGGCGCTGATCAACCCTGCCGATATGGCAGGCCAGGATCTGTGGGTCTCCTTTATGCAGCTCCTGCCTTACGTGTTGCAGACCGGGATCCTGATCCTCTTCGCTGTCCTCTTCTGCTGGGTCTCCGCCGGCTTCTGGACGGCGTTGATGGGCTTCCTGCAACTGCTGATTGGGCGGGATAAATACAGTATTTCCGCCTCGACAGTGGGCGATGAACCGCTTAACCCGGAGCATCGCACGGCGCTGATCATGCCTATCTGTAACGAAGACGTCGATCGCGTCTTCGCCGGCCTGCGCGCCACCTGGGAGTCGGTGAAAGCCACCGGGCAGCAGAAGCACTTCGACGTCTATATCCTGAGTGATAGCTACAATCCGGATATCTGCGTCGCGGAGCAAAAAGCCTGGATGGAGCTGATTGCCGAAGTGCAGGGTGAAGGGCAGATCTTCTATCGTCGTCGCCGTCGTCGCGTGAAACGTAAGAGCGGCAACATCGATGACTTCTGCCGTCGCTGGGGCAGCCAGTACAGCTACATGGTGGTGCTGGATGCGGACTCGGTGATGACCGGTGACTGCCTGACCGGGCTGGTGCGCCTGATGGAAGCCAACCCGAACGCCGGTATTATCCAGTCTTCGCCGCGCGCGTCCGGTATGGACACGCTCTATGCGCGCTGCCAGCAGTTTGCTACCCGTGTCTATGGCCCGCTCTTTACCGCCGGTCTGCACTTCTGGCAGTTAGGTGAATCCCACTACTGGGGCCACAACGCGATTATCCGCGTGCAGCCGTTTATCGAGCACTGTGCGCTGGCACCGCTGCCGGGTGAAGGCTCGTTTGCAGGCTCTATCCTCTCCCACGACTTTGTGGAAGCTGCGCTGATGCGCCGCGCCGGTTGGGGTGTGTGGATTGCCTACGATCTGCCTGGCTCCTATGAAGAGCTGCCGCCGAACCTGCTTGATGAGCTGAAACGCGACCGCCGCTGGTGTCACGGGAACCTGATGAACTTCCGTCTGTTCCTGGTAAAAGGGATGCACCCGGTTCACCGCGCGGTGTTCCTGACCGGCGTGATGTCCTATCTCTCGGCACCGCTGTGGTTTATGTTCCTCGCGCTCTCGACGGCGCTGCAGGTGGTGCATGCGCTGACCGAGCCGCAGTACTTCCTGCAGCCGCGCCAGCTCTTCCCGGTCTGGCCGCAGTGGCGTCCGGAACTGGCTATCGCGCTGTTTGCCTCAACCATGGTGCTGCTCTTCCTGCCGAAGCTGCTGAGTATCATCCTTGTCTGGTGCAAAGGGCCGAAAGAGTACGGTGGTTTCTTCCGCGTCACGCTGTCGCTGCTGCTGGAAGTGCTCTTCTCCGTGCTGCTGGCGCCGGTACGTATGCTGTTCCACACGGTGTTCGTGGTTAGCGCGTTCCTCGGCTGGGAAGTGGTATGGAACTCGCCGCAGCGTGATGATGACTCCACTCCGTGGGGTGAAGCCTTTATGCGTCACGGCTCGCAGCTGCTGCTGGGCCTGGTGTGGGCAGTGGGGATGGCGTGGCTGGATCTGCGCTTCCTCTTCTGGCTGGCACCGATCGTCTTCTCGCTGATCCTCTCGCCGTTTGTGTCGGTGATCTCGAGCCGCTCAACGGTCGGTCTGCGTACCAAGCGCTGGAAGCTGTTCCTGATCCCGGAAGAGTACTCTCCGCCGCAGGTGCTGGTCGATACCGATCGCTATCTGGAGCTGAACCGCTCACGCTCGCTGGAAGATGGGTTTATGCATGCCGTATTTAACCCCTCCTTCAACGCGCTGGCGACAGCGATGGCGACCGCGCGTCACCGTGCCAGTAACGTGCTGGAGATTGCCCGCGACCGTCACGTTGAGCAGGCGCTGAATGAAACGCCTGAGAAGCTCAACCGCGATCGTCGTCTGGTGCTGTTAAGCGACCCGGTAACGCTCTCGCGCCTGCACTATCGCGTCTGGGAATCACCAGAGCGCTATTTGTCCTGGGTGAAGCACTACGAAACGTTGTCGCTTAATCCACTGGCGCTGAAGGCGAAATAAGCCATCATTAAGAAAATACCGGCATTAGCCGGTATTTTTTTATCTGCATAATCAGAAGGGGAACGCGGTGAGAGTGATGCTGGTGGTTGTCATGGTGTGCGTATTAAGCGGCTGCGGCAGTATTGTCAGCCGGACGATCCCAGGCCAGGGCCACGGGAATCAGTACTACCCCGGTGTGCAGTGGGACGTACGTGACTCCTCATGGCGTTTCCTGACCGTGCTGGATCTGCCGCTCTCGCTGGTGTTCGACACCCTGCTACTGCCGATAGACGCCCAGCACGGCCCCTACGAGTAATTAACGCTCGTCCCACTCGTCTGCCGCAGCCTGACCCTCTTCGGTGTCCAGCGGCGGCTCGAGCTGGAATTCGCCCTCATCCCACTCGTGCAGAGTGTTCTCTTCCAGCCACTCCTGACGGATCTCGATCTCGTCAAAGTCGCCATCAAAGACGCTCTGTGCTGCTTCGCCGCTGTACATCGGCAGGCACTCGCCCGGTTGCTCTTCGTCGGCAAAAAATTCTGCCTGCCAGACGATATCGCCATCCTGCAGCACATACTTCTGGACATTGAACTGTTGCACATTGAGGTCATCTTCATCGACGTCGGGGTTGTTAGCGATAAACGCTTCGCGCGCCGCGTCAATGGCTTCGGCCAGAGTTGTGTAATAGTTCAGTTCAGAATCAGCCATGTAAAACGCTCCTTGATAACGATATAAGACATGCAGAAATCTATAGTCGCTGGTTATGCCAGCGTCAAACTTCCTCTTCACTTTTATCGCGGCGCAAACCGGCCAAGTGCGCTGCTACCGCGGCGTTATGGCGCTGCAAATGTTCCGGGGTCTGACAGGGCGGCTGCTTTATCACAAACGCGGTACGACGAGAGGAGAAGTGAAGATCGTCGGCAAAAAAGTTGCCCCGCATCCTGCTAAGCTCCTCCCGGCGATACGCATCCAGGGGACGCCCGCGGCGCATCGCCTCCTGCGCGCGCGCTTTTGCCTTGTGTGAATCGGGCAGGGCGGCAGGCGCAATCATCGCGCTGGCATGGCTTACCACCGTCTCAAGAAACGCCTCGCGCGGGATATCAAGCACCGAGTCGACGAGGCCGAGTGCCGCCGCCTGCCTGGCGCTAATCGGCAGGCAATTCTCACTCAGCGCCACCGCCGCTTCAGCGTCCGCGCGCCACGGTAGGGTTAAGGTCCAGAACTCCGACCCGTGCAGCCCCATGGTTTTGTAATGCGGATTAATCACCACGCCCGCCCGCATAAATACGCGATCGGCCGCCAGCATCAGCATCGCGCCGCCCGCGCCGGCATTGGCATTGACCGCACTTATCACCAGCTTGTCGCGACAGGTGAGGATCGCTTCGGCAAAGTCATCGATCGCGTTGATCGACGCCCATCCCTCTTCGGCAGGGTTAGCCGCCACATGAACGGAGTTAAGCTCAATGCCGTTTGACCAGAAATCATCCCCACCGGCGAGCACAATGGCATCCACGCTGCTATCTCCGGCAGCGCGCGCAAAGAGCGCGGTGAGGTTCTGCGAATCACGGACGGTAAATGCGCCGTTGAGTAGCGGGAAATGAAGAATGGCGACACGCCCGCGCGTCTCAAGCCAGGGCTTGTTGGGGTGCTGCGCATCAAGTACCGGCAGCGAAGCGCACGCTGCGAGTTCGTCCCGCAGCGCTACCGCGGCGGGAAGTTTGACCTGCGCACAGGCGTGTTTGTCACTGCGGCGCAGGTGACCGATCCACAGCGCGCCATCGAGGGTTGCCACACAGAGCGCATCGCCGTCGCGGGCAAAAATCTCTCCGACGTGCCCACGTCGGCTGGCAACAGTTGCCTCAGCCTGCCAGGCATTAAATACCCGCACCGGCACGCCTGCTAACTGTGTTGGCGCACCGGGCAGGCTGTCGCTGGCGCGGATTTTACGCAGCAGCAGGTCGGTGGGATCGCACTGCCAGTCAAGGGTGCGCGCGCTTATCGGCAGCGCTGCTCTCTCACGGCCGCGCGTTGTGGCGCGGTCATAATCAAGGGGATCGCCATGCTGCTGGCCTTGCTGTAACTTCGCGATCAGCTCCCACAAACAGGCGACGGCAGCATCGGTAACCAGATGGCGGTAAATACGGCTTTTCGCCAGCGGCGGCAGGGGGAAGGTACGCGTCGCCCAGATGTCGCCCGCATCCATCACCGCGTTGGCTTCCAGCAGGGTTACACCCCATTCGTGCCACCCTTCAAGGATGGCCCAGTCAAGGGAGCTGGGGCCGCGGTCGCCGACAATACCCGGGTGCAGGATAAAGCATCGGAAGCGTTGCCAGATGCAGTCAGGGATAGCCCGTTTCAGAAACGGTGCGACGATAATGTCAGGCGGGTTCGCCGCAAGCCGCTGTTCAAGCGCGTCATCGCCGGTAAACACCTCAACGGTAACCTGATGACCGGCATCGGTGAGTTCGACAAAAAAACGTTGTGACAGGCCATTAAAGGCGCTGCAAAGCAGAAAAATATGCATGACTTTCCATCCTGGAAAAGGTGTTCCGGTAGGTGATTACTCACCCACTATTTTTTTTCAGGCCACGGGAAAAAACAAGCAGAGCGGCGGTGATGCTGCCAGGCAACTTCTCGCCCTGGCGTGAAAACTCTGAATCTGGCCTGTCGCATTCAGCTTCACACGCGGAGCAGGCTCCGCGTGTGAAGAGAGAATTACGATTTTTTCTCTGCGCTATCGTAGACCTTCTCCCCGGCAAACCAGGTCTCGGCAATTTTCCAGTTACGAATATCCTGCGGCACCGGATCCTTGATTTTGCCGTCAACAATGGCGAAATCAGCCCACTTACCGACGGTAATCGAGCCAATCTCTTTATCCCAGCCGCTGATTTTGGCCGGTGCCATGGTGTAGGCATAAAGCGCTTCGTCGAAGGTAAGGGCGTTTTCGCCATACCACACTTTGCCCTCTTTCAGACGTAACACGGCGTCGCCCAACTGCGTCATCGGGCTCTCTTTTGCCGTTGGCCAGTCGCTACCGAACACCAGGTTTCCACCCGCCGTCAGCAGTGATTGCCAGGCGTAACCGCGCTTCAGGCGCTCATTCCCCAGACGTGTCTCAAGGAAGTTAGGGGCAATGGCATGATCGGGCTGCATCGACGGCACAATGCCGTTCTGCGCGAACTTCTCGATATTGGCGTACTTGGTCAGCTCAATATGTTCGATACGGTTAATTTTATCCTTGCCCTGCGGACTGTTGCGAAACGCCTCCAGCGCCATGGTCACGGCATTATCGCCGATGGCATGAACGGCAACCGGGAAGCCATACTGGTGAGAGCGCTGCACCATCTCGTTCATCTTCTCCTGCGTATAGAGCGGGGTGCCGAAGTAGTGATCGTGGCGATCGGAGTAGTGCTCATGCAGGGCGGCGGTGTGGTTCATCAGGGTGCCGTCCATAAAATATTTATGGTAGCCATAGCGGAACTGCGGCCCTTTACCCATCGCTTTCTCTTTATCGGCGGCAAAAGCATTCATCTCTTTCTGCTTGTCGGCCTGCGCCTTCCAGGCTTGTTCACCGCTATTCTCTTCGCTGGTATCCACCATATAGCCGTACCAGATGCGCATCGGGAAGCTGCCTTTTTTCAGCATATCGGTGTAGATGTCGCCCGAGTTGGTCCACATATCGTGAGCACCGGTGACGCCGAGGCTGTTGAAATGCGCCATCACCTTGCGCAAGCCCTCACTTTTATCTCCCTGCGCGGCGATCACTTTTGGTGAGCGGTTGTAGAGATCAAGGGCATTCTCCAGCAGGATCCCGGTCGCTTTGCCGTTTTTATCCCGCTGGATCGTCCCGCCGACCGGGTCGGGCGTCTTATCGGTGATCTCCAGCTCTGCCAGCGCTTTGCTGTTCAGCCACATGGTGTGGTAGTCGACGTCCACCAGCGCGACCGGGTTATCAGGCGCGACTTTGTCGAGCTCGGCTGCCGTGGGTAGCGTCTTCTCTGCGGTTAAGGTGGCGTCCCAGCGCCCGCCGAAGATCCAGCTACCCTTCGGTTGGGCATCCACTTTTTCCTTGATCATCTTCAGCCACGTCTGTTTGCTGCTGACACCAAACAGGTCGACCCCGTTAATGAGATCGATCCCGGCAATCAGGTGCGTGTGGGCATCAATCAGCCCTGGGATCACCGTTTTACCCTTAGCGTCGATCATTTTCGTCTTATCGCTTTGCAGCAGCTTGATATAGTGCGGGCTGCCCACCGCGATAAATTTGCCATCTTTAATCGCCAGCGCCTGCGCGCGCGGTTTGGCGGCATCGGAAGTGCGGATATCGGCATTCATAATAATGATATCGGCAGGGGTCGGCCGGTCATTGGGATCGTTAGGCACATCCTTTGCCGCTGTAGCGTTAAGTGAGGTGCTAATTAATGCCGATAACAGACTCACTTTGATAATTTTCTGTAGCGTACCCGTAGGTTTAAATAAACCCATATTGCGTTCTCCATTTAAAAAGCGGGAATAATAACGTGCGCCGCGATAATAAGCACAAGCGAATAGCGATACAAATGGGCTACCCAGAAAATAACCGCAATAATGGGGTGCTGTGGCAATAATAAAACTTTCCCCCCGGCAAAAAGTTCTGTTTATGCAACAGGTGATATTTATTTAAAGATAAATCACGCGTCCTTTCTTAAGGTGGTTTTTGTTTTACTTATAAGTAAGAGCTTAAAAAATGTAGTTTATTGACAATTAATAACGTCATTTGACGCTATTTAGTTATTTGCTTTTCATTTTGTAATTATCTTTATTGGCATGTTAATAGCGCCTTATTAATCCTCTGCGAGAGCGGATTAAAAGTGACTCACATCAATGTGTTGCCATCAGAAAGTGCTTAAACCTGAACCTGTAGGATGAGCAGTGGACCCGCTGGCGTCAGGCTCATCGCAATAATGAGAAGAAGTAAGGACGTAAAAGCATGAAAAAAACCGATCTGGTTATTGAGAATAAAGCGCTCTGCGCATTTGTTGCCGCTGCGGAAACGGGAAGTTTCCTGCAAGCGGGGCAACGGATGAATCGCTCGAAATCAACAATTAGCCGCTGGATAAAAGAGCTGGAAGATATTCTCGGCTACCCCTTATTTCACACCCGTGGGAATGGATCGGTGGTCAAAATTAACAGCAACGGCAAGCGACTGTTGCCAAAAGCACAATCAATGGTAAATAGCTGGCAGCGGCTGGAGGCCTTTTCCTTATCATTACAAACACGCCGCGAACCGGAAATAGTGCGGCTGGCCTTTAATGAACTGATCCCGGCAGACGTGGTGTCCGATATTTTGCTCGCCGTGAAGGCAGCCTATCCGCAGATGCTGCTGCACGTTATCCATACGGATTTATATGACACCGAGGCGAGTTTACGCGCTAAGCGCGTCGACTATGTGCTGGGGCTGCATTTACCGGTTATGCCCTGCGGGCTGCAGGGCTGTGTGGTGGGCGATCTGCAAACTATGCTTATTGCCCATCCGCAGCACTGGCTGGCGCAGCAGCGCCACATCGATGCCTTTCAACTGGATGGCGAGACGCTCATCTATCCCGCCTTTCCGGATGAAAATAATGACCATCGCTATCCGTTGCACGCCCCGGCGGAAGCGATGCTGGTGACGGATTACACGTTGAGCGCAATGCTGGCGAAAAAGGGGCTTGGCATCGCCTGCGTGCCGGATCATATTGCGCGCCCGGAGCTGTTGGCGAAGCGAGTGGTCGCCCTGGATGTCAATAATGATGAATTTAATAACCTGCACTCGCTGATGTTATTCTGGCGCGAAAGCGAGGATGACGCGGCGCTGCGATCGCTGATTGTTGGCAGCTTAAAAGAGTGGTTTGGTTATTGCTAAGTGCGCGGGGGCTATTCTGCCGTCAGGCAGACGATTCTGCGCTAATGTAATTTTGCTTTTGAGATTTGCCTGAAGGTTATGCAAAAAGACGGAAATGTAATGCCAACGTTATATTTTCTGGCGCAGCGGTTTATAATCACCGCTTGCAAAGGTTACCCATAATCTGAGTCGGGTGTGCCACACGCGTCGTTAGCGAATTATTTATCTAAGGGATGGAGAAAAGGTGTCAGTGACGATGATTTCGCGCGCAGGAGCAAGGCTGTGAAAGGGATCGCAAAACGTCTGCGCGGGGCCGCGCTTATGCTCTGCTGCTTACTCTCTGGCTGCGGTTTGCCGCCCGCTATCCCGATTCTGGGCGCGTCATTTCCTGCCTGGTTCTTCTGTTTTCTCGCCGCCGCGCTGTTACTTATCCCGTGCCATCTGCTGATTGTGCGTAAAGGCTGGCAGGCGCGTTTTTCGCCGCTGGTTATAAGCTATCTGGCTCTGCTGTTTCTCTTTGCCGCGCTTTTCTGGTTCTTACTTTTTTAGATATGAAGGCCTATGACTGATTCCAGCTCAACGCTGTTACGGAAAAAGTGGCCGCTGCTGCTCATCGTGATTGGCGCTATCGTGGCGCTAATTGCGGTGATCTGGCATCTGCAGACTTCTCCGCAAACCAACGATGCCTATGTCTACACCGATACGATCGATGTCGTGCCGGAAGTGACGGGGCGCATTGTCGAGATGCCTGTGCGCGACAACCAGCGCGTGAAAAAAGGCGATCTGCTGTTCCGTATCGATCCGCGGCCTTACCAGGCGATGCTGGCGGATGCGAAATCGCGGCTGGCGGCGCTCGATGCGCAAATCACCCTGACCGGGCGCACCATCAAAGCGCAGGAGTATAACGCGCAGTCTGTTGCCGCCGCGGTGGCGCGCTCGCAGGCGCTGGTCGATCAGACCCGCTCAACGCGCAGCCGGCTGGAGCCGCTGGTGCCGCAAGGGTTCGCTTCGCAGGAGGAGCTGGATCAGGCGCGTACGGCAGAGAAAGCCGCCCGCTCTGAGCTTGCCGCGATCCAACTTCAGGCCAGCCAGGCAGCCTCCGCCGTGCTCGGCGTCGATGCGATGGTGGCCCAGCGGGAAGGGGCGCTGGCGCAGATTGCGCTGGCGGAGCTGCATCTGGAGTTTACCGAGGTGCGCGCGCCCTTCAACGGCGTGGTGGTGGCGCTGAAAACCACGGTCGGCCAGTACGCTTCGGCGTTAAAACCGGTCTTTACGCTGATGGATGACGACCGCTGGTATGTGGTGGCCAATTTCCGCGAAACGGATCTACAAGGCATTCGCGCCGGCACACCGGCAGAGATCACCGTAATGACCGACCACAGCCAGCGCTTTAGCGGCCGCGTCGAGTCGGTCGGGTTTGGCGTGCTGCCGGAGGGCGGAACGGTGATTGGCGGCTTACCGATTGTGCCGAAGAGCATTAACTGGGTGCATGTCTCGCAGCGCTTCCCGGTAAAAATCGCCGTTGAGCACCCCGATCCGGCGCTGTTCCGCATGGGCGCTTCCGCAAGCGTTACCCTCAAACCGCAGTGAGCATCGGGATGGAGCGCGCCTGGGGTTATCTGCAAAAAGAGCTGCGCGCCACGCCGGGGCGGGGCAACTACACCCTGCGTATGACCCTCAGTTGCGGGATCCTGATTGCGCTGTTTATGAGCCTGCAGATCCCCTTTCTGGCGATAGCCCTGATCGTCGTTTTCTATGTCAGCCAGCCTAACGTAGTGATGATTTCGCTGGTCAGCGTCGCCTTTATGCTGGTGGTGACGCTGGTGCTGGGCGGCGTGCTGCTGATTATCAAGTGGACGTATGACTATCCGCTGGTGCGCCTTGTCGCCTCGGTGCTGCTCTTCTCCGTCGCCGTCTATCTGATGCGCATTATGGGCAAGCTGGGGCTGGCCTTTTTTGTCGTGGCGCTGGCGGTGATCTATGCGCAAACTTTTCCCTCCATGACCGGGCAGAGCGAGATCCTCGTGCGCCTGCTGCTGTGGCTGTGGGTGGCGATCAACAGCGCCATTGTGGTAACGCTGCTGGTCAATGCCTGTTTTGCACAGGCGTTTCCTGGGTGGCAGTTCAAAAGCGCACTCGCCGCGATGCTGCGCCAGACGGCTACCTGCCTGCTGCAAACCGATGCTGACGCCCTCGAACAGACCCGACCCACCTTTAGCGCCATTGCCCGCCAGGTTGCGCAATTGCACACGCTGTTTAAGCTGGCGCGGCTCTCCAGCACGGAAATTGCTGATAATCAGCAGAAGTGGCAGAGCGTGATGGCGTTTACGCTACGCAGCTATCAACTGATTGCGCTGCTGCAACCCGGTGCGCCTGATGCGGCGCGGCGGCCGCTTGCCGATGCGCTGTTTGCGCTGGCGCAGCAGGTGGAGGAGGGCAAACTGCCGCCTGGACAACAGAGTTGCGATCCCGTTGACAGTAAGCATGATGTGATTGTGCGCGAGATTGCCGCGCTGCTGGCCTCGCTTCAGCGCGGAGAAAGCATTGCCTTGCCGCCCGGCGAGGGGGAGAAGATAGCGCTAATGCCGCCGGATGCCTGGCGCAACCCGGCCTATCTGCACTTCACTTTGAAAACCGTGCTGGCCACGCTGCTCTGCTACGTCTTCTATACCGCAACGGACTGGCAGGGCATCCACACTATTATGCTGAGCTGCGTGATTGTGGCGCAGCCGGGGCTTGGCGCGACGATGCAGAAGATCGCGCTGCGCATTGGCGGTGCGCTGCTGGCAACCCTGCTGGCGCTGCTGCTGATAATCTTTATTCAACCGTGGACAGAGTCGCTGGTCGGCCTGCTGGGGATGGCGCTGCCGGTGATGGCGCTGGCCGCCTGGCTGGCAGGTGGTTCAGAGCGCATTGCTTATGCCGGGATCCAGCTTGGTTTTACTTTTGCGCTGGCCTTTTTAAGCTGGTTTGGCCCGCTTACCAACTTAACCGAGCTTCGCGACCGGGTGATCGGCATCCTGCTCGGCGTGCTGGTCTCGTCGCTGATCCACCTCTATTTATGGCCGGACAGCGAAGCGCCGCAGCTCAAAGCCAGCCTCGCGCGCCTCTACCGGCGCATTGCCGGGCTGTTGCGGGCGAAAGATCGGGAATCTACGACACCAATGCTGTTTGCGAGCCTGACCGAGAGCGATGCGCTGCTTAACCGTGTTGCCGCCGAGCCGCTCAACACCTGGGCGCATCCCCATGCAGAAGCGAAAGCCTGGCCGCGCGGCGAGACCTTTGCCAGCGCGCAGGAGCTTGTGCGCCTGAGCGAAGGCTATCGACTCTATGCCGCAGCGGACGATCCCTTTTTGGCCCGCTGCGCGGAGTATGTTGAGGCCTACGCCGAGGCTATCGATCGGGCGCAGCCGAAGCCGGATCTGAAGGCACTGCGCGCCGATGCAGCAAACCCCTATGGCCCGCCGCTGATGCAGGTGCTCTCCAGCCTGCCGGCGTGGTCATCCCCCTTTTCACTGAGTTCGCGACAGGCAGAGTAAGGTATGCGCGCAAAAATGATCTCTTCGCGTTTTCGCTGCGGCACGCTGGCCGCATTTGGCCTGCTGCTGTTATCGGGTTGTGCGCTGGTGCAGGACGATCCGGGGCAGGTGACCATCGTCAACCCGCAGAAGGCGCAACTGGCGCAGGCGATCCATCTGGCGAACAGCGGCTGGCCCGCGGCACGCTGGTGGGAAAACTATCACGATCGCCAGCTAACCATGCTGGTCAACCGCGCGTTGCAAAACTCGCCCACTATGCAGGCGGCGCGGCTACGCGTCGGCCAGTCGCAGTCGACGGTGGCGCTGGCGCAGTCGGCAATGGGCGTGCAGGCTGGGGCCGTTGCAGCGCAAAACTACATGCGCGTGTCGGACAAGGAAGCGAAAGCGACCTGGCCCTACGCCTACTCGCTGCCGGTTGATAAACAGGGGCCGTGGTACACGCTGAATACGGTCGGCGTTGGCGCATCGCTCAATCTCGATCTCTGGGGTTCGGATCGCGCGCGCGTGGCGGCCGCGATTGGTGAGCAGAATGCGAGGCTTGCTGAGACGGCGGCGATTGAGCTGGATATCGCCAGCAGCGTTGCTCAGCTCTACTTTGCGATGCAGGCGACTTTCGCGCGCATCGCACTGCTCAATGAGCAGCAAGAGATTGCCCGCTTCTCCGAGCAGGCGCACCAGCAGCGCGCGGCGCGCGGGCTTGAAGATAGTGTTGATCTCGCCGGTGCGCAGGCTGAACGGCTGGCGGCGCAGCAACAGCTGGTGGAAGCGAACGGCGCGTTAACCCGCTACCGCGAGACCCTGCGGGCGCTGATTGGCGCGGACGCGCAGAGCATGCCTGACATTCATCCGGTGGCGCTGCCGCAATTGCAGCAGACGCTGCCCGCGTCGCTCTCCTTCGAACTGCTGGCGCGCCGCCCCGATCTGCAGGCGCTGCGCGGGTATGTTACTGCCACCATGAGCCAGGTGGACTCAGCGAAGGCAGCGTTTTACCCGCACTTTGATATCAAAGCTTTCTGGGGTTACAACGCCTTTGATGTCGGCGATCTCTTTCGCTACTCCTTCCAGCAGCTCAATATTCTGCCTGCGCTCACTTTGCCGCTGTTTGACGGCGGGCGGTTAAATGCCCACCTGAAATCAGTCCGTACCGCCAGCAACATCCTGATCAAACAGTACAACCAGGCAGTGCTCGACGCGGTGCGCGATGTGGCGATCACCTCCAGCCAGCTTAACGATCTCAACCAGATGGTGGCGATGCAGCAGGAGAAAGTGCGTGCGGCGATGACGGCAACCAACAGCGCGGCGGCCCATTACCAGCGCGGGCTGCTGAGCCGCTTCAGGGCGCAGGAGGCGCGACGTTTAGCGCTGGCGCAACAGCTTCTGCTGCTCGATATGCAGGCGCAGCAGCTCAGTACTGATATCACGCTGATTAAAGCGCTGGGCGGCGGTTACCGTAACGAGAACGAAAAGGGTGAGGAGAAGCCGTAACAGAGGCGGCTCCGCCCGTGGTTTACAGGCGGAGCGGGGCGATTAATAGCGGGAAGGTACGCCCTGCGGGCGGGTTTTAAAGCGGCGATGCAGCCACATATATTGCTCGGGCGCCATCATAATGCAGCGCTCCACCACTTTGTTCATCCATGCGGCGGTGGTTTCGGCATCGTCCAGCGGCGGTGAGCACTCCGGCTCAAGCATAATCAGCTCATACCCTTTGCCACCGGGTTTGCGGCGCGGCACAAACGGCACCACGCAGGCTTGCGACATGCGCGCCAGCATCCAGGTGCCGGAGGTGGAGGCAGCCTGATCAACGGCGAAGAAGGGGACAAAGACGCTGGCGCGCGGGCCGTAGTCATGATCCGGCGCGTACCACACCACTTCACCCGCTTTCAATGCGCGGATCATCCCTTTCAGATCTTTACGGTCAATCATGCTTTTATTGGAGCGCATGCGCCCCCAGGTTTGCAGCAGATCGATAACCGGGTTGTCATTCGGGCGGTAGACGCCGATGCCCGGCTCATTCAGACCAAACATCCGCGCGCCAATCTCCAGCGTCAGGAAGTGCACGCCAATCAGCAGAATGCCGCGGCCCTGCGCCTGTACGTTACGCACATGTTCGAAATGGGAGACATCCATCCAGCGGCGCATGCGGCGATCGGACCAGAACCAGGCCATGCCGGTTTCAATCAGCCCCATGCCGACGGATTCAAAATTTTTCGCCACCATTTTCTGCCGCTCCTCCTCGCTCATCTGCGGGAAGCAGAGCGTCAGGTTGCGGTGCGCAATGTGCGCGCGGCGTTTCATCACGCGCAGTGCAAGGTGGCCGAGCGCGCAGCCTAAGCGGTAAAGGAGCGGATAGGGAAGTTGAACCACCAACCACAGCACGCCGATCCCGAACCAGGTTGCCCAGTAGCGGGGGTGCAGCAGCGATGCCGAAAATTTGGGTAAATGCGTCATGACTGTCCTGTGTATAGCTACAATGGCCTGTATTCTCGCATTTTTTTTGAATTTCGCAAAAATCAGGGGGTAGAGCCGCGTTCCATAAGCGCAACGCGCATTACAGTGTGAAATGAATGGGTTGAAATGTAGCGCAAAATGTGGGGATGTAAATTAACACTATTTGCTTTATGATGCCGCCCGTTTTTCACTCTCCACTCTGCAGGATACGTACACCATGCCAGTGTTACACAACCGCATCTCCAATGATGAACTGAAAGCCCGCATGCTCGCTGAAACCGAGCCGCGCGTCACCGTCTCGTTTTACAAATACTTCACCATTGTGAACCCGCAGGCGACGCGCGATGCGCTCTACCAGACCCTGTCGCAGCTGAGCGTCTTTGGGCGCATTTACCTCGCCCATGAAGGGATCAATGCACAGATCAGCGTGCCGCAGAGCAAATTCGAGGCGTTTCGCGAAGCACTCTATACCTTCGATCCGGCGCTGGATGGGCTGCGTCTGAATATCGCCATTGATGATGACGGTAAATCCTTCTGGGTGCTGCGCATGAAGGTGCGCGACCGCATCGTGGCGGATGGCATTGAGGATGAGACTTTTGATGCCAGCGACGTTGGGGATTACCTGAAAGCGGCGGAAGTGAACGCCATGCTCGACGATCCTGACGCGGTGTTTATCGATATGCGCAACCACTACGAATATGAAGTGGGCCACTTCGACGGTGCGATGGAAATTCCGGCCGACACCTTCCGCGAGCAGTTGCCGAAAGCGGTTGAGATGATGCAGGAACACAAAGATAAAAAGATTGTCATGTACTGCACCGGCGGGATTCGCTGTGAGAAAGCGAGTGCCTGGATGAAGCATAATGGCTTCAACAAAGTGTGGCATATCGAAGGCGGCATTATCGAGTACGCCCGCCGCGCCCGCGAGCAGGGTCTGCCGGTGCGCTTTATCGGCAAAAACTTTGTCTTCGACGAGCGTATGGGCGAGCGCATCTCCGACGATGTGATTGCGCACTGCCACCAGTGCGGCACGCCGTGCGATGCCCACACCAACTGCCTGAACGATGGCTGTCACCTGCTGTTTATTCAGTGCCCGAGTTGTGCTGAGAAGTTCGACGGTTGCTGCAGCGAGTTGTGCAAAGAGGAGCGCGCGCTGCCGGAAGAGGAGCAGCGTAAACGCCGCGCCGGACGCGAGAATGGCAATAAGATCTTCAATAAATCGCGTGGTCGCCTGAATACCAAACTGGGCATTCCGGACCCGGAATAACGCAGAAGGAGAGGGGAACCCCTCTCCTTTTTTTACGCCTGCTTACTTCTGGCGCACACCTTCAACCGAAATAATCAGTTCAACATCCTGAGATGCCGGGCCAAGATCGGTGGTGATGTTAAAATCTTTCAGCTTGATCTTGCCGGAGGCTTCAAAGCCTGCGCGCACGCCGCCCCACGGGTCATTACCCTGGCCCAGCAGTTTCGCTTCCAGCTCAACCGGTTTGGTGACGCCGTTCAGGGTCAGGTTGCCGGTAATATCCAGCTCATCACCATCCTTTTTCACTGACGTTGAGGTGAAGGTCGCTTTCGGGAACTTCGCCACGTTGAGGAACTCTGCGCTGCGCAGGTGTTTATCACGCTCGGCGTGGTTGGTGTCGACACTGTTGGTATTGATGGTGACATTCACCTTGTCGGCAGCCGGGTTGGCCTCATCAAAGGTAAAACTACCGTCGAAGTCCTTAAACGTACCGTATAACCAGCTGTAACCGAGGTGCTGGATACGGAAGTTAACGAAGGCGTGCTGGCCCTCTTTATCGATCTTGTAGTCTGCCGCTACAGCAGAACCGGTGGTGAACAGCAGCGAGGCGAGAGCGAGTCCCGGCAGGATCTTCTTCATACTTATGCTCCAGAGTCAGGTGACGATTTTCCCAGCATCCGCTTGAGAGTGGCGTCTTTATCAATGAAATGGTGTTTAAAGGCAGCAAGGCCGTGCAGCACGGAGAGAACCACTACGCTCCAGGCCAGCCACAGGTGAATAGTTCCGGCGAGGTCCGCCTGCGAGCCGGCATCGGCAAGCGTGGCAGGGATCTCAAACAGGCCAAAGACGTTAATCGGTTTACCATCGGCGGTGGAGATGAGATAGCCGCTAAAGACGATGCCAAACAGCAGCAGGTAGAGAACGATATGGGCAACAACCGCGGCGATGCGCGTGGCGGTGGAGTAGCTTTTCAACGGCGGTGGTGGCGGGGAGATAAAGCGCCACAGCAGGCGGATCACCAGGCCAAACATCAGCAGAATGCCGATACTTTTATGGATTTCGGGTGCCTGATGATACCAGCCATCATAATAGCTGAGCGTGACCATCCATAACCCTAAGGCGAACATGCCATACACCACGATGGCGACCAGCCAGTGAAGCGTCACGGAAATAAAACCGTAGCGCGCCGGAGAGTTGCGAAATTGCATAACGGGTCATCACTGTTAACCAAAAGTTAATTTAAAATGGCGTCAGTGAGCAAATATTGCAACTCAAAAATAACGAATTGGTTTGTTATTTTTTCTATAACATAATTTTTGAATAAGTTTGCCAGTTTATATTCAGGCTATTAGAAAGTTGAAACGTTTAAGGCAGGATTAGCAGCAGCTTAAGCCTGGTGTCATACTTCTGAAGTATTCAAAAATATTGTCTGTAAAAGACGAATAAATCGCTAAGTGTCAGCTTTTGTAAGCATTTTGGCATGCGCGACGGCAAGCACAATTAAAAGAAAGCCGACGGCTGAGAATATATGCCGCCACATTTTCACGCAGGTGATTACTTTATTTGCCACCAAAAGAAACGGCCCCGAAATAGGGCCGCCGTGAATTCAACGCGTAAAACGGGCGAGGGAGAAGGGCTGTAAATCGAAATCCAGCGTTTTCTGCTGCGCGAAGGCGCTGGCAATTTCGCCGAGCACCGGGGCAAATTTAAAGCCGTGACCGCTCAGGCCGGTTACCACCAGCGTGTTCGGCGCGTCTGGCAGGGTATCGATAATAAAATCTTCATCGGGCGAGTTGTCATAGGTGCATGACGCACCATACAGGCAGCCGCCAATACCCGGCAGATGCTGGCGTAAAAAGGAGAAGCACTCCGAGCCGTCGCCTGCTTCTGCGCCAAACGGCGTACGCTCGTCGGCCGCGTTAATCACCTGTCCGCCGTTGTGGCGGCCGATCTTTAACTCATTCTCATCCGCCGGGAAGCCGTAGTAGTGCTCGCCGTTCGGCATCTCGCCAGTAAAGGCCGGGAAGTTATTTTTCACGCTGTAACGGCCATCGGCCTGGAACCAGGCAAACACTTTGCGCACCGGCTGAATCGGCAGGGTTGGCAGCAGCGTTTTCGCCCAGGTGCCAGCGCTCACCAGCGCTTTTTTGCCGGAGAAGCTCCCTTCCGGGGTATCAATGGTGACGCCATCCTGATGATGGTGCAGGGCGGTAACCGGGCAATTGAAGAGCTGCGCGCAGCCTGCCTGTTCAGCCAGCTGGACCCAGCTTTTGATCGCCAGCTCGCTGTGTAGTACGCCGGAGTCGGCTTCATAGAGCGCAATGTAATCATCAGGGACGCGAATTTCTGGCCAGCGCGCCATCAGCGAGGCGGCATCGAGTTTTTCCAGCGCCAGCTTCCACTGCGCGGCGCTGGCGGCGACGTTGGCGAGGAAGGCGGAATCCGCCGGGCCAAAATTGACGACGCCGGTACGCTCAAACACAGCTTCACCGGTGAGCGTGTTCAGTTCATCCCATAACTGCTGGGCACGCAGCACCAGCGGAACATATTTCTCACCTTCGCCATAGGCGTGGCGGATCAGGCGCGTATTGCCGTGATGGCTGCCTTCATTGTGCGGCGGCATATGCGCATCGGTCATCAGCACCTTTAGCCCGGCGCGCGTGGCGTAGTAGCCCGCTGCTGCGCCGACGGATCCGCTGCCGATAATAATCAGGTCGTATGTCATGGTTCTCTCCAGGCAAATGCGTGTTCAGGAGGGTAAATAACCTGGGGGGCTTATACAAGGGCAGAAAAAAGAAAGGCACCGCGAGGGTGCCTGATATGGAGTATGCGCAGATGGTGTTAATGCCTTTTATACTCGTCTTTTTCGTAATCGCCTGATTCAATCTTGGCAATGCCCGCTTCCAGAATCGAAATAAACTGGCGGGCAACATCGGTTGTTAACCATAACGTCTGACCGATTTCAGTCCCTTCCTGAGCGGCTCTGTTCGGGGTCTGGTAGTGCAACCGAAGCATCAGTGCGTCATAGCTGTCTACGGTGCTGATGTCCCATCCGACCAGTGGATGGGTCTGGATGACTTCATTATTCTTTACCATCATAACCCCCTGTTTGGCGTGTTTTAATTAGACAACGACGTTCGAGGTTCAATGCGTGTTTTAATTTGAAGCCTTTTCAGTATATCAACAACCCGGCCTCATGATCGGGAAAATAAACACTCTGCAACATCTTTTTTGTAGTCATAGATTTTTCTTAAGAGAGTGGTGAAAAGATAAGCGACTCATTTTACTGAAAAAATCAGATGTTACGGTTTTGCTTGAAAATGAAGCAAAAAAAGCCGGGGCGACCCGGCAATAACTTCAACTTCAGAGGGAAATTAATCGGTGATAAACCAATCGTCAGCGCTTTCCCAGGTCTCTTGCAGGATTTCGCTAACGCGGTCTTTATCTTCTTTTGCGCCGCCGAGGACGGAGAGATTATTTGCCGACGCATAACGGACAGAAATTTTATTTTCGCGATCGGGATAGTGGTCATTCAGACGGCGGGATAACTCACCTGCCAGCGCATCGATAGCGCCTGCGGGTAAAGATGTGGTTCTGGCAATCGTCACTTCAATGCGCATAACAGCCCCCTGTGTAAGATACTGTATTTTTATACAGTTAATCAGAACACATTACAACAGGGGGCATAATAATTTTTAGCGCTTCACCTGCCAGCGCACGGTTTCACCGGCGAGGAACGGCACCAGCGTATCGTCAGCCAGCGCAATCGACTCCGGCACCACGCACTCTTCCCGCACCAGTTCAATAAACGCTTCATTCACCGGCAGGCCATAGAAGCGCGGCCCGTTGAGGGAGCAGAAGGCTTCGAAGTGCTGCAGCGCATTCATCTCTTCAAACACCGTGGCGTAGCTTGCCAGCGCCGTTGGCGCATTGAAACAGCCTGCACAGCCGCAGCTCGCCTCTTTGCGATGGCGGGCATGCGGAGCCGAGTCGGTGCCGAGGAAGACGCGATCAAACCCGCTGGCGACCAGCTCACGCAGCGCCTGCTGGTGGATATTACGCTTTAAGATCGGTAAGCAGTAGAGGTGCGGGCGTACGCCGCCCACCAGCATATGGTTGCGGTTAAACAGCAAATGCTGCGGGGTGATGGTGGCGGCCAGCCGCTCATTGCCGTCGCGCACATAGTCGGCGGCATCTTTGGTGGTGATATGCTCGAATACCACCTTCAGGCCCGGCAGCCGCTTGCGCAGCGGCTCCATCACTGTCTCAATAAAGCGTGCTTCACGATCGAAAATATCGATCTCGGCGTGGGTCACTTCGCCATGCACCAGCAGCGGCATGCCGAGCTTCTCCATACGCTCAAGCACCGGCATGATGGCATCAATACTGGTGACGCCGTGGCTGGAGTTGGTGGTGGCGTTTGCCGGGTAGAGCTTTGCCGCCGTAAACACCTTTTCCGCAAAGCCGCGTTCGATCTCATCAGGATCCAGGCTGTCGGTCAGGTAGCAGGTCATCAGCGGTTCGAAGTGCTGACCGGCAGGCACCGCGTGAAGGATACGCTGACGATAGGCGATAGCCGCCTCAACGGTAGTTACAGGGGGAGCCAGATTCGGCATCACAATGGCGCGGGCGTAGGTTTCGCTGGTCCACGGCACCACGGTTTTCAGCATATCGCCGTCGCGCAGATGGAGATGCCAGTCGTCAGGACGGCGTATTTTCAAAACCTGAGGTTGTGTCATTGGAGGGCTCCGGCTAAGTGAGAAAGGGCTGTTTTTGCCGGAGACCAAGCATAAGGGGAAACGTTTTCGTTTGCATCCTTTTCCTGAAAAAAAGGGCGCCAGGCGCCCAGTGATTCAGTCGGTAAGCGGGATGACAATCTCGCCCGGCTTCACCTCAATGCCTTTAGCATATTTCTTCGCCAGCGCTTCGCCTTTGGTACTGTCTTCTTTCAGCACATAGGCCGGGCGCTGGTTAAAGTAGTTGCGCAGAGACTGGTTCAGGTAAGGCATCACGGTTTGCAGCACGGTCTGCATCTTTTCCGGTGTTACCGTCGCGTCCACCACTTCCATCTCATGCAGGTAGATTGCGCCCTGATCTTTATCAAAGGTCGGCAGCGCTTTCAGCTTCAGCTTGATCACCGCTTTTTGATTGCCGAACAGCGAGGTCATATCCAGATTGGCATCGCCCGTTAAGGTGATTTTGTTTGGCTCTTCGCGGCCAATCGCGCTGGCAAGATTGCTGAGAACAATATGCGCATCAGCCACACCCGGCACGCCAATATCTTTGGCAAAGTTATTCCGTTTCTCCAGGGCCTGGTTAATCTCCTGTTCGCTGATTGTGTATTGGGTCAGCTGATTGCAACCCACCAGCACGCCGCTCAGCATGAGTGCTGCGGCCAAAATCATCTTCTTCATGAATTCCTCAACGTGGTCCTGATGCCTCGATCGAGGTGTAGCATGCGCGACGCCCGGCGCAAAGGCCAGCAGAAAATACTTAAAGAAGGGGCGGAAGCCGGACGCTTCCGCCATGAATGGCTTAGATAGCCATGGAAGAGAGAAGGTTAACCTGGGTCTGTTTCGCCATGTTGTCACGGTAATCGGCGACGCGGGTCGGCCAGGTAATGCCGCTGACAATCGTCAGGTTACGCAGCAGCGGGAAGAGATGAATATCATCTTCCGACAGTTCGCCGTTGACGGCATTCGGCTGCACGATGTGCTTCTCCAGCGCGCGCAGATCGTCGCTGATGTTCTTCACCAGCCCGGCAGAGTGGGAGAGGTGATCGGCAAAATCGCCAATCGCCGCCTCTTTTTTGGCGGTGAAGTAGGCGCGTGCCTGCGGGGTGGAAAATTCGTCAAAGGGGGCCTGCGCGAAGCGCGGGATCAGCAGCTTATTAACGTAGCCATTCACCTTACGCAGCCACTCCTCGATCTTCGGATTGCGCGAGCCGGTCAGCAACGGTTGACCGTCGAGCTTATCAACGTAGTGAACAATATCGAGGCTTTCGGGCAGGTAGCGGCTGTCATCTTTTTGCAGGATCGGCGCCATCTTCTGACCAATCATGCGGGTCGGCGTCGCTTCGTCATCGCTTTGCAGGACATGGAGTTCAACCGGGAGATTCTTAAGGCCGAAAATCATGCGGGCTTTTACACAGAAAGGGCAGTGATCGTAAATGTAGAGTTTCACGTTTCTCCTCCATACTGGTTTATCCATCACTAATCAGTATGGAAGAGAGGTAGAGGTGGCGCAAATCAGGCGCCGGGTTCGAGCATCGGCGGCTGAACGCGGCGGGGGGCAAACTGCCACAGCAGCGCAAGGGAGGTGATAAGCCCAATCACGCCGAGCATCATCCACGGCAGCTCCGGCTGGCGAAAGGCTTTCCCGGCGTCAAACAGCCAGCCGCCGCCGGCATAGCCAAGCGCGCCGCCAAAGGCCAGACCTAAACGGCTAAAGCCCATATAACTGCCGCGCGCCCGCGCATCGGCCAGCTGCGCGCTCAGGGTTTCCCGCGCCGGTTCGGCGATAATCGAGCCGATATAGAAGGTGCAGATAAGTGTAAAAAGCTGTTGCAGGGAGCCGACCATGCCCATCGGAAAGAGGCTGAATGACATCACCACCAGGCCGAACATCAGGCGCTGCTCAAGGCGAAAGCGTTTTTCGCTCCAGCGAGCAATCGGGTAGAGCAGCGTCAGCGAGAGACAGGCCTCAATGGCGTACATCCATTTAACTGGCGTCGGCGATCCGGCAACGTCGTTGACCATAATCGGCAGCATCAGCATCACCTGTACCGCCAGCATGTAGTAACCGCTGAGCGTTAACACATAGGTGACGAACTTCTTGTCACGCAGCACGCGCGCTAAGCCTTCGCGCACCGGCGTTTTCACCGTCGAGAGCTTCCACGCCGGCAGCAGCCAGGCGTTAAAGCCGGCGCAGAGGATAAACATCAGCGCCCCGGCGGCGCACACCAGACGGAAATCATATTGCAGCAGCCAGCTGCCGAGCAGCGCGCCGATAACCGCCCCGGCGCTATCCTGCATCATCAGTAGCGAGAAGAAGCGACCGCGCTGGCGCGGACGCACCAGTTTGACCACCAGCGCCGAACGCGGCGGGTCGAACAGCGTGCCGCCAAGACCGGAAAGGATACAGGAGAGCCATAGCACCCACGGCTCATGCGCCATCCCCATCGCCGCGAATCCCGCTGCGCGCATCAGCATGCCGGTGACAATCAGCGGTTTTGCGCCAAAGCGGTCGGCGATCGCGCCGCCAAACATGCCTAGCCCCTGCTGAATAAACTGACGCAGGCCGAGCGCGATCCCGACCATCAGCGCGGCCCAGCCAAGTTGATCAACAAAACGAATGGAAATCAGGGGGAAGACAACAAAAAAACCGAGCACCACCAAAAAATTATCGACCAGCAGGAAATATTTACCCAGGCTCCTTGCCTGCGAGATGCGCGCCATTTCCCCTCCGGGAAATCAGAAAAAGGTGACGCCTCTATTCTGCGGCTTCGGCAACCGTTTTCACACATTCACCGCGACAATATTTTTTTATCAAGGCGGGCGTTTGATTGAGACTTTTCATCGAAAAGGGGGCGCGGCGCAGAAAATGCCATGTTGCTGTTTTCACAGAGTCGCAGAGCAAAGGTATAGTAAAGAGAAGGGGTAAAAAAAGCCGCGAAACGAAGGAGTGGTAAACATGTTTGGCTATCGCAGTAATGTGCCGAAAGTACGCTTGGTAACGGACAGATTAGTGGTGCGCCTGGTTCACGAGCGCGATGCGTGGCGGCTTGCGGATTATTACGCGGAAAATCGCCAGTTTTTAAAGCCCTGGGAGCCTGTCCGCGATGAGAGCCACTGTTACCCTTCTGGCTGGCAGGCGCGTCTGGGGATGATCAATGAGTTTCATAAACAGGGCTCCGCTTTTTACTTCGCCCTGCTCGATCCCGAAGAGAAAGAGATCGTCGGCGTCGCCAACTTTTCCAACGTGGTGCGCGGTTCGTTTCACGCCTGTTATCTCGGCTACTCCATCGGCCAGAAGTGGCAGGGGCAAGGCCTGATGTTTGAAGCCCTGACATCCGCCATTCGCTATATGCAGCGCACGCAACATATGCACCGCATAATGGCCAACTATATGCCGCACAATAAACGCAGCGGCGACTTGCTGGCGCGCCTCGGGTTTGAAAAAGAGGGCTATGCCAAATCCTATTTATTGATTGACGGGCAGTGGCGCGACCACGTCCTCACCGCATTAACCGCCCAGGAGTGGACTCCGGGACGCTAAGGAGCAGAGATGAAGTATCAACTCACCGCCATCGAGGCGCGGGTTATCGGCTGCCTGCTGGAGAAGCAGGTCACCACGCCGGAGCAGTATCCGCTTTCCATCAACGGCGTGGTGACGGCCTGTAATCAGAAAACCAACCGCGAGCCGGTGATGAACCTGAGCGAGCAGGAGGTGCAACAGGTGCTTGATGAGCTGGTGAAGCGCCACTACCTGCGCACCGTCAGCGGTTTTGGCAACCGGGTGACCAAATATGAGCAGCGCTTCTGCAACTCTGAATTTGGCGATCTGAAGTTAAGCCCGGCAGAGGTGGCGCTTATCGCCACGCTGTTGCTGCGCGGGCCGCAAACGCCGGGTGAACTGCGTGGCCGTGCGGAACGCATGCACCGTTTTTCTGATATGGCCGAGGTGGAAAACGCCCTTGAGCAACTGGCAAACCGTGAAGATGGCCCCTATGTGGTGCGCCTGCCGCGCGAGCCGGGCAAGCGCGAAAGCCGCTATATGCACCTCTTCAGTGGCGATATGCAGACGCTGATCAATGTGGTCGAAGCCGTTGCGCCCTCCGAGCAGACCCTTGAGGCGCGCGTCGAGGCGCTGGAGAGTGAGGTCGTGGAACTGAAGCAGCGTCTCGATTCGCTGCTGGCACATTTAGGGGATTAAGCGTGGCGACATTACGGATTGGTGTAGTAGGGCTGGGCGGTATCGCGCAGAAAGCCTGGTTGCCGGTGCTGGGCGCGGCAACGGAGTGGACGCTGGCGGCGGCCTGGTCGCCAACGCGGGATAAAGCCCTGCGAGTGTGTGAAACCTGGCGCATCCCTTATGCAGATTCGCTGGCGTCGCTGGCGGCGCAGTGCGATGCGGTTTTCGTGCACACCTCAACCGCCTCGCACTATGCGGTGGTGAGCGAGCTGCTCAACCTTGGCGTGCACGTCTGCGTTGATAAACCGCTGGCGGAAAACCTGAAAGATGCCGAGCGCTTAGTCGAGCTGGCGGCGCGCAAAAAGCTGACGCTGATGGTTGGCTTTAACCGCCGCTTCTCGCCGCTCTACCGCGAGTTGAAACAGCAGATGCCGCAGGCGGCGTCGCTGCGTATGGATAAGCACCGCGCCGACAGCGTCGGGCCGCACGACCTGCGCTTTACGCTGCTTGATGACTACCTCCATGTGGTCGACACCGCGCTATGGCTGGCGGGCGGTCGTGTGCAGATCCAGAGCGGCACGCTGCAAACCACCGACGACGGCGCAATGCTCTATGCTGAGCACCACTTCAGCGCCGACACGCTGCACATCACTACCAGTATGCACCGGCGGGCGGGCAGCCAGCGCGAGTGGGTGCAGGCGGTGACCGATGGTGGGCTGGTGGATATTACTGATATGCGCGAGTGGCGCGAAGAGCGCGGGCAGGGGGTTATCGCGCGCCCAATCCCCGGCTGGCAGAGCGTGCTGGAGCAGCGCGGTTTTGCCGGTTGCGCGCGCCACTTTATCGAGTGTGTGCAAAATCAGATGGTTCCGGAAACGGCGGGCGAGCAGGCGATCCTTGCGCAGCGCGTGGTGGAGAAGCTCTGGCGCGAGGCGATGAGTGAATAATGCGTCGTAACGCAGGCGATAGTAATTCGCTTTTTTCCCTGTAGACTAAGCGCTTCGCTGTATCCCAACGCCTGCATTGCAGGCGTTGTGTCTTATGGAAACCAGAATGAACCTACTCAAATCGCTGGCGGCAGTCAGCTCCATGACAATGTTTTCCCGCGTGCTGGGCTTCGCGCGCGATGCCATTGTGGCACGGGTGTTTGGCGCAGGGATGGCGACGGACGCCTTCTTTGTCGCCTTTAAACTGCCCAACCTGTTACGGCGTATTTTTGCCGAGGGTGCCTTTTCCCAGGCCTTTGTGCCGATCCTCGCCGAGTACAAAAGCAAACAGGGCGAAGATGCCACCCGCGTCTTTGTCGCCTATGTTTCCGGCCTGCTGACCCTTGCGCTGGCGATAGTCACCGTTATCGGGATGCTCGCCGCCCCCTGGGTTATCCTCGTTACCGCGCCGGGATTTGCCGATACGGCAGATAAATTCAACCTCACCTCGCAGCTGCTGCGCATTACCTTTCCCTATATTTTGCTGATCTCACTGGCGTCGCTGGCGGGGGCGATCCTCAATACCTGGAACCGCTTCTCGGTGCCAGCGTTTGCGCCCACCTTTCTCAATGTCAGCATGATTGGCTTTGCGCTCTTCGCCGCGCCTTACTTCCATCCGCCGGTGCTGGCGCTGGCCTGGGCGGTCACCGTTGGCGGCGTGTTGCAACTGGTCTATCAACTGCCGCATCTGAAAAAGATTGGCATGCTGGTGCTGCCGCGCATCAACCTGCGCGATGCGGGCGCGATGCGGGTGGTGAAGCAGATGGGGCCGGCGATCCTTGGCGTCTCTGTCAGCCAGATCTCGCTTATCATCAACACCATATTCGCCTCGTTCCTCGTCTCCGGCTCCGTGTCGTGGATGTATTACGCTGACCGCTTAATGGAGTTCCCCTCCGGCGTGCTGGGCGTGGCGCTCGGGACAATCCTGCTGCCGTCGCTGTCGAAAAGCTTCTCCAGCGGCAATCAGGAGGAGTATTGCCGCTTGATGGACTGGGGCCTGCGCCTCTGTTTCCTGCTGGCGCTGCCCAGTGCCGTAGCGCTCGGCATTCTCGCCAAGCCGTTGACCGTTTCGCTGTTCCAGTATGGTAAATTCACCGCTTTTGATGCGGCAATGACTCAGCGCGCGCTGATCGCCTACTCGGTGGGGTTGATGGGTTTGATCGTGGTGAAGGTCTTGGCGCCAGGCTTCTATTCACGCCAGGACATTAAAACGCCGGTCAAAATTGCTATTGTGACGCTGCTGATGACCCAGGTGATGAACCTGGCCTTTATCGGCCCGCTGAAGCATGCCGGGCTGTCGCTGTCGATTGGTCTGGCGGCCTGTCTCAATGCCAGCCTGCTCTACTGGCAGCTGCGCAAGCAGAAGATCTTTACCCCGCAGCCGGGCTGGGGCCGTTTTCTGCTTCGTCTGGTGATTGCCGTGGTAGTCATGGCCGCCGCGCTGGTAGGGATGCTGTATGTGATGCCTGACTGGGCGACAGGAACAATGCCGTACCGCTTGCTGCGCCTGATGATAGTGGTTGGGGCGGGTATTGTTGCTTACTTTGTTACCCTTGCGCTGCTCGGGTTTAAAGTGAAAGAGTTCGCGCGCCGGACGGTATAAAAAGCAACGCAAAAAGCCAGGGGGAGACCCCTGGCATATTCACAACGGCGTAGTTACGCTATCGTCGAATTAAATCGCAATCTTCTTGCCGCCGCGATTGGCGGATGAGGCATAGCCATTCGCACCGTAGAGGCTCGGTTCCTGATGCGGTTTCAGGACTTCCAGTGCCTGCTGGTTGCGCGCGATTTGCCCCTCCAGCAGCCAGCCGTTGTGCTGGTTGAGGTCGCGTAAATGCTGCGTTTTCTGCGTGATGATCTGCCAGCGATTGGCAACATCGCCTGAGGCGTTTTGTTGCGTTTTCTGTTCGGCACGACGCTGCTGCTCAAGGTAGTCCAGCGTCGCGAGCAAGGAGCTTTTCTCCTCCGTAATGCGCTGTAGCGCGCTGCCATTGAGATGGCCAACGGAAAGCTGTTTTTGCTCAGTATCCATCACGTCTTTCAGAGCGCTCAGGATAACTGTCATTTGATCAAGAATATCTGACAGTCGATTCATACGGTTATTTACTCTGTAAGTAACTCTTCGCTTCGTTAATCAGGGCATCAGCAATTTTGCCGGTGTCCATTTTGAGTTCACCATTACGAATCGCGGTTTTCAGTTTTTCAACGCGTTCCATATTGATGTCGTTAGCGCCCGCCTGCATCAGCCTGGTTTGGGAACCGCTGAGCGTGACGTTGGTGCTGTTTGCCGTCGCGGCAGTTTCCTGACGCGTTTTCTGCGTCTGGGTTTCGTTAGTCTCACGCTGTTGAACGGTGTTAACCGGCTTCAGGGAAGAGGTACGATCGATGCTCATAATGTTTCCTCATTGAGGTTCGCGGCGTTTCGGGCCAGATTTCTTCAGTCTTACTAACTTATCGGCAGATAGCATTAGTTCTTTAAGCAATTTATAGGTTAATAAGAATATTCCCATCAGAATTAACCGTGCCGCTAACTATCTGCCCTGAAGCCATGCGAACACGGGCATTTTGCGCCACTGCCGCATTGTTCATCGCCTGACCTTCGCTGTTCACACTAAAGCCATCTCCGGACGCCACAACCTGTACGCGCTGGCCGGCTTTAATCCGCCATGCCTGACGCACCATTGAGAGCTGAATTGCCTGACCCGGCGCCAGATCGCGCAAACTTACCGCGTCCTGCGCCATGTTGATATCGAGCATGGTTCTCGGCGGCAACTGATCGAGGCGGCCGCGCTGTAACGCCACGCTCCCGGCCTGCAATGTCGCGCCGCGCGCAACAGGCTGCACCGCCACGACATAGTTACCGGTCGCCTGGACTTCGACCTGCACAAAGCGTTTCGTACCCGCGCAGTTCGCCATCACATTCATATTGCCCCACAGCTTCGCGCCGCCCACCACGCTCAGGGTGGGCTGATCGCATGCCGGTAACTGGCTTTGCGGGGTGCGAATGTTTACCACCACCTCATCGCTAAAGCCAGCCAGACGCTGGGCGAAAAGCGACGTCAGTTGCGCCTGCAGATCCGCTGCCTGAGAAAAGGGGCTTAATAACAATAAGATTGCGGCTACACCGCCTTTCAACGTCTTCATCGCAAAACATGCCTGTTGAACCAGATGAGGAGATTTTAACCGCTTTGCAAATCTATCAACGCAAAAAATAGCGACGCATTTTGCCCTTATTCCAACGATAAGTTTGCAAGGGGCGATTTAAGCTGTTGGCTAAATAATTGTCATCAGTGAGGGAGCCATGCTCGATAAACTTGATGCCGCACTGCGCTTTCAACAGGAAGCGCTGAACCTGAGCGCCCAGCGCCAGGAGATTCTGGCAGCAAATATTGCTAACGCCGACACCCCAGGGTTTCAGGCGCGCGATATGGATTTTTCCAGTGAATTAAAAAAAGTGATGGAGCGCGGTCGGGCTGAAGGCAGCGGTGTATCGCTGGCGCTCACCTCTTCGCGCCACATTCCGGCGCAGGCGATGACCGGCCCGTCTACCGATCTGCTTTATCGCATTCCCGATCAACCATCGCTGGATGGCAACACCGTCGATATGGATCGTGAACGTACCCAGTTCGCCGACAACAGCGTCAAATACCAGACCGGGTTGACCGTGCTGGGCGGGCAGATCAAAAGCATGATGAGTGTTCTGCAACAGGGGAACTAATTAAATGGCATTACTGAATATCTTTGATGTCGCAGGCTCCGCGCTGACCGCACAGTCCAAACGTATGAACGTCGCCGCCAGTAACCTGGCGAACGCCGACAGCGTAACCGGACCCGACGGTCAGCCGTATCGCGCTAAACAGGTTGTCTTTCAGGTCGATGCAGCACCGGGCCAGGCAACGGGCGGCGTAAAAGTGGCGGATGTGATTGAAAGCCAGGCGCCGGACAAGCTGGTGTATGAACCTGGTAACCCGCTGGCAGATGCAAGCGGCTACGTAAAAATGCCTAACGTCGATGTCGTGGGCGAAATGGTTAACAGCATGTCCGCGTCGCGCAGCTACCAGGCGAACGTTGAAGTGCTGAACACCGTGAAGAGCATGATGCTCAAAACGCTCACTCTCGGTCAGTAAAGGGGCCCCGTATGTCTATCAGCGTAAATATTAACGACCCGATTAACAACGGCGTCTCGACGTCCAGCAAAACGTCCGGTACCACGGCTACCGGCACTAACAGCGCATCCGACCTTCAGGGCAGCTTTTTGACGCTGCTGGTTGCGCAGTTAAAGAACCAGGATCCCACCAACCCGCTGCAGAACAACGAGCTGACCACGCAGCTGGCGCAGATCAGCACCGTAAGCGGGATTGAGAAACTGAATACCACCCTCGGCTCCATCTCCGGACAGCTTGATAACAATCAGTCGCTGCAGGCGAGCACCCTGATTGGTCACGGCGTGATGATCCCGGGACAGACCGTGCTGGTGGGCAAAGGAACATCCACGCCGTTTGGCGTAGAACTGACGCAGACTGCCGACAAAGTGACCGCCATCGTGAGCGATAAGAGCGGTACGCCGGTACGGACTATTGAACTCGGCGGTCTGAAAGCTGGCGTCCACACCTTTAGTTGGGACGGCAAAATGACAGATGGCAGCGTAGCACCGGATAACTCATATACGGTATCTATCGCGGCCAGCTCCGGCACAACGCAGCTGGTTGCACAACCGCTGCAGTTTGCGCTGGTACAGGGTGTCACCCGCGGCGACAAGGGAAGCACACTGGATTTAGGTACTTACGGAAGTACCACACTCGACGAAGTACGACAGATTATTTAAAGCCTTCATACTTATCAGGAGTAAGTCATGGCCTTTTCACAAGCGGTCAGCGGCCTGAATGCTGCGGCCACCAACCTCGATGTCATTGGTAACAACATTGCCAACTCCGCCACCTATGGCTTTAAATCCGGATCTGCGTCCTTCGCCGATATGTTTGCCGGTTCTAAAGTAGGTCTCGGCGTTAAAGTGGCAGGTATTACTCAGGACTTCGCTGACGGCACCACCACCAACACCGGTCGTGGCCTCGACGTCGCGCTGAGCGGCAACGGTTTCTTCCGTGTGACCGACAGCAACGGTTCTGTTTACTACAGCCGTAACGGTCAGTTCAAACTCGACGAAAACCGCAACCTGGTTAACATGCAGGGTATGCAGGTGACCGGTTTCCCGGTAGCCGGCACCCCGCCTGCGGTGCAGAGCGGCGCGAACCCGTCTGCCATCACCATCCCTAACACCCTGATGGCGGCGAAAGCCACCACCACGGCGGCGATGCAGATGAACCTGAACTCAACGGACTCCACCCCGACGGTTAGCCCGTTCGATCCGACGAACTCAGACTCTTATAACAAAAAAGGCACTGTCACCACCTATGACAGCCTGGGTAACTCCCACGCCGTTGACGTTTACTACGTTAAAAACAGCGCCAACAAATGGGATGTCTACACCCAGGACTCCAGCGTAGCGGGCTCTTCTTACCAGAAAGCCGCGCAGATGACCTTTACCAGCAACGGTACGCTCTCTGCGGTCAACAACTACACCGAAGCCTCTCCGGCGACCTCTCCGCGTACCTGGAACCTGTCGGCGACCGCTAACGCTCAGCCGCAGATCAACATCGGTCTGGCCAGCCTGAACGGCTCTGCCGCCAGCACCTTCAGCCTGAGCTTCCTGAACTCAATGCAGCAGAACACCGGCACCAGCGGTGTGGTGGCTATCAACCAGAACGGTTACGCGCCGGGTTCACTGGTGAGCTACGCCATTAACGATGACGGCACCGTTGTCGGTAGCTACTCCAACGAACAGTCGCAGCTGCTGGGTCAGATCGTGCTGGCGAACTTCGCCAACAACGAAGGCCTGCAGTCTCAGGGTGACAACGTTTGGTCTGCTACCAACTCCTCTGGTGTTGCGCTGCTCGGCACCGCCGGCACCGGTAACTTCGGCAAGCTGACCAACGGCGCGCTGGAAGCTTCAAACGTGGATCTGAGTAAAGAACTGGTCAACATGATCGTCGCGCAGCGTAACTATCAGTCGAACGCGCAGACCATCAAAACCCAGGATCAGATCCTTAACACGCTGGTTAACCTGCGTTAATCGACTGACGGGACGGCTTAATGGATCACGCAATATATACCGCGATGGGCGCAGCCAGCCAGACGCTGAATCAGCAGGCTGTCACCGCCAGCAACCTCGCGAATGCTTCCACACCGGGCTTTCGCGCCCAGCTGAACGCGCTGCGCGCGGTGCCGGTAGAAGGGCTTTCCCTGCCTACCCGCACGCTGGTGGTGGCCTCCACGCCTGGCGCCGATATGACGCCGGGTCAACTGGACTACACCTCACGCCCGCTTGACGTGGCGTTGCAGCAGGATGGTTGGCTGGCAGTGCAAACGGCGGACGGCTCGGAAGGTTACACCCGTAACGGCAATATCCAGGTGAGCCCGACCGGTCAGTTGACGATTCAGGGCCATCCAGTGATTGGCGAAGGCGGTCCGATCGCCGTACCGGAAGGGGCGCAGGTCACTATCGCCGCTGACGGTACGATTTCGGCGCTCAACCCTGGCGACGCGGCGAATACCATCGCGCCTGTCGGCAAGCTGAAGCTGGTAAAAGCAGAACCGCGCGAAATAGTGCGCGGTGATGACGGTCTTTTCCGTCTGAGCCAGAGCGCGCAGGCGACCCGTGGCGCAACGTTGCAGCCTGACCCCTCCATTCGCGTGCAGTCTGGCGTACTGGAAGGCAGTAACGTGAAACCGGTCGAGTCGATGACCGATATGATCGCCAGCGCGCGCCGTTTCGAAATGCAGATGAAGATCATCAGCAGCGTCGATGAAAACGAGCAGCGTGCTAACCAATTGCTGTCAATGAGCTAATAAACAGGACTACATATGATCAGTTCATTATGGATCGCAAAAACCGGCCTCGACGCCCAACAAACCAATATGGATGTCATCGCCAACAACCTGGCGAACGTCAGCACCAATGGTTTTAAGCGTCAGCGTGCGGTATTTGAAGATTTGATGTACCAGACGATCCGCCAGCCAGGCGCGCAATCATCTGAACAGACAACGCTGCCTTCCGGTCTGCAGATCGGTACCGGTGTGCGTCCGGTCGCTACCGAACGTCTGCACAGCCAGGGCAACCTGTCTCAGACCAACAACAGCAAAGATGTCGCCATTAAAGGTCAGGGCTTCTTCGAAGTTCTGCTGCCGGACGGCACCTCTGCGTACACCCGCGACGGCTCTTTCCAGGTGGATCAGAACGGCCAGCTGGTAACGGCGGGCGGTTTCCAGGTGCAACCGGCTATCACCATCCCGGCGAACAGCCTTGGCATCACCATCGGTCGCGATGGTGTGGTCAGCGTGACGCAGCAGGGTGCGGCAGCACCGGTGCAGGTTGGCCAGTTAAACCTCACCACCTTTATGAACGACACCGGGCTTGAGAGCATTGGTGAGAACCTCTACACCGAAACCCAGTCTTCCGGCGCGCCAAACGGCACCACGCCTGGCCTGAACGGTGCAGGTTTGCTCTACCAGGGATTTGTGGAAACTTCAAACGTAAACGTCGCGGAAGAGCTGGTGAACATGATCCAGGTTCAGCGCGCTTACGAAATTAACAGTAAAGCAGTATCGACCACCGATCAGATGCTGCAAAAACTGACGCAACTCTAAGGCGTTATCCGGTGCGGTAACCGCCGCACCGGAACCCTGATCTCGAAGATGAATGCAATGCAAAAATACGCCGTCCGCAGCTACCCGATAATGGCTTTAGTGGCATTAACCCTGACCGGGTGTGCCTGGGTCCCTTCTACACCACTGGTGCAGGGGGCAACGACAGCTCAACCGATGCCCGGTCCCATTCCGGTCGTCAATGGCTCGATTTATCAGACCGCGCAGCCGATTAACTACGGCTATCAGCCGCTGTTTGAAGATCGTCGTCCGCGCAACATTGGCGATACGCTGACTATCGTACTGCAGGAAAACGTGAGCGCCAGTAAGAGCTCGTCGGCCAACGCCAGTCGTGATGGCAAAGCCAGTTTTGGCGTAGACACCACACCGCGTTATCTCGAAGGTCTGTTTGGCAATGCTCGTGCCGATCTGGGTGCTTCGGGCAGCAACTCCTTCGGGGGCAAAGGCGGCGCCAACGCCAGTAACACCTTTAGCGGCACGTTGACCGTGACCGTCGATCAGGTGCTGATCAATGGCAATTTACATGTTGTGGGTGAAAAACAGATCGCCATCAACCAGGGCACTGAGTTCATCCGCTTCTCCGGTGTCGTGAACCCACGCACCATCAGCGGCAGCAACAGCGTTCCTTCCACCCAGGTGGCGGACGCGCGCATCGAGTACGTCGGCAACGGCTACATCAACGAAGCGCAGAATATGGGCTGGCTGCAGCGTTTCTTCCTTAACTTATCGCCGATGTAACCGGGGTGAACAATGTTTAAATATTTGACTGGTATGGTGTTAGTGCTGATGGCGACCTTCGCCCAGGCTGACCGTATCCGGGATCTCACCAGTGTACAGGGCGTACGTGAAAACTCCTTAATTGGCTACGGGCTGGTGGTTGGCCTGGATGGGACGGGCGACCAGACCACCCAGACGCCGTTTACTACCCAGACGCTGAACAACATGCTGTCGCAGATGGGTATTACCGTCCCGCAGGGCACCAACATGCAGCTGAAAAACGTGGCGGCAGTCATGGTCACGGCGCAGCTTCCGGCCTTTGGTCGCCAGGGGCAGACCATCGATGTGGTGGTCTCCTCAATGGGTAACGCCAAAAGCCTGCGCGGCGGTACGCTGCTGATGACCCCGCTGAAGGGCGTCGACAGCCAGGTCTATGCACTGGCGCAGGGCAACATCCTTGTTGGCGGCGCGGGTGCATCAGCCGGCGGCAGCAGCGTGCAGGTTAACCAGCTTAACGGCGGTCGCATTACCGGCGGCGCGGTAATTGAGCGTGAGTTGCCGAACCAGTTCGGTGCCACGAACAGCATCAACCTGCAGCTGAACCAGGAAGACTTCACCATGGCGCAGCAGATTGCTGACACCATCAACCGCGCACGCGGTTATGGCAGCGCCACCGCGCTGGATGGCCGTACCGTTCAGGTGCGCGTCTCCTCCGGCGGCAGCTCTCAGGTTCGTGCCCTGGCGGATATCCAGAATATGGAAGTCGGCACCACGCAGCAGGATGCGAAAGTGATTGTTAACTCGCGTACCGGCTCGGTGGTGATGAACCGCGAAGTGTCGCTGGATAGCTGTGCCATTGCGCAGGGTAACCTCTCGGTCACCGTCAACCAGCAGAACAACGTAAGCCAGCCGAATACGCCATTTGGCGGCGGCCAGACCGTGGTGACACCGCAAACGCAGATCGACCTGCGCCAGAGCGGCGGCTCGCTGCAGAGCGTACGCTCCAGCGCCAACCTCAACAGCGTCGTGCGTGCCCTTAACGCCCTGGGTGCCTCGCCAATGGAGCTGATGTCGATTCTGCAGGCAATGCAGAGCGCCGGTTGCCTGCGTGCGAAACTGGAGATCATCTAATGTTGACCGACAGCCGAATGTTGACCAGCGCGGCATGGGACGCGCAATCGCTGAATGAACTGAAGTCAAAAGCCGGACAGGATCCGGCTGCCAACCTGCGCCCGGTGGCGCGCCAGGTGGAGGGGATGTTCGTGCAGATGATGCTGAAAAGCATGCGCGAAGCGTTACCGAAAGATGGGATTTTCAGCAGTGATTCAACGCGGCTGTATACCAGCATGTATGACCAGCAGATCGCTCAGCAGATGACCGCCGGCAAAGGTCTCGGTCTCGCCGATATGATGGTGAAACAGATGACCGGCGATCAAGCGCCAGTCGATCCGGCTGACCAGATGCAGCAGGTGCCGATGAAGTTCCCGCTGGAGACCGTCAACACCTATCAAAACCAGGCGCTGACACAGCTGGTGCGCAAAGCGATACCCAAAGTGCCCGATGCATCTGAAGTGGCTGACGCGGGTAACGATCAGCCGCTCTCCGGCGACAGCAAAGACTTCCTCGCCCAGCTTTCGCTCCCGGCGCGGCTGGCGAGCCAGCAGAGCGGCGTGCCGCACCACCTGATCCTCGCGCAGGCTGCGCTGGAATCCGGCTGGGGCCAGCGGCAGATCCCGCGTGAGAACGGCGAGCCGAGCTACAACATCTTCGGCGTGAAAGCGACCTCAAGCTGGAAAGGGCCGACCACCGAAATCACCACCACCGAGTATGAAAACGGTGAGGCGGTGAAAGTGAAAGCCAAATTCCGTGTGTATAGCTCTTACCTTGAAGCGCTCTCCGACTATGTCGGCATGTTGACGCGCAACAAACGTTACGCGGCGGTAACCACCGCGGCAACGGCGGAGCAGGGCGCACAGGCGCTGCAGAGCGCTGGTTACGCAACCGATCCGCACTATGCCCGTAAGCTGACCTCAATGATCCAGCAGCTTAAATCGATGGGTGAGAAAGTGAGCAAGGCGTACAGCACAGATACACAAAATCTGTTCTAAAACGTCTCAAGTTTCACTCAGGGTTGCCGATAATCTTCAACAGGACTCATGTCTGAAAGTGTATAAGGAACCTCCATGTCCAGTTTGATTAACAGCGCAATGAGCGGGCTTAGCGCAGCCCAGGCCGCGCTCAATACCGCCAGTAATAACATTGCGAGTTATAACGTCGCGGGCTATACCCGTCAGACGACGGTGTTGACCAGTTCGAACAGCACGCTGACCGGTAGCGGCTACGTGGGCAATGGTGTCACCGTGACTGGCGTTCAGCGTGAGTATGACGCCTTTATTACCAACCAGCTGCGCGCGGCGCAAAACCAGAACAGCGGGTTGACCACACGTTACGAGCAGATGTCAAAAATTGACGATGTGCTGTCGGATACCACCAACTCCCTGTCGAGCAGCCTGCAGAGCTTCTTCTCCAGCATGCAGACGCTGGTGAGTAACGCCTCCGATCCGTCGTCGCGCCAGGCGCTGCTCGGCAAAGCCGACGGTCTGGTAAACCAGTTTAAAGTGGCCGATCAGTATCTGCGTGACCAGGATAAACAGGTCAACTTATCTATCGCCACCAGCGTTGATCAGATCAACAACTACTCGAAGCAGATCGCCAACCTCAACCAGCAGATCTCTAAACTGACTGCGGTAGGTGCAGGCTCATCGCCAAACGACCTGCTCGATCAGCGCGATCAACTGGTCAGCGAACTGAACAAAGTCGTGGGTGTGGAAGTCAGCACCCAGGATGGTAGCTATAACGTCAGCATGGGTAACGGCATTACTCTGGTGCAGGGTAAGGAAGCGCGTCAACTGGCGGCGGTGCCTTCCAGCGCCGATCCGGCACGTACCACGCTGGCGTATGTCGATAAGATTGCCGGCAATGTCGAGATCCCGGAAAAGCAGGTGACCACCGGTTCACTCGGCGGCCTGCTCTCATTCCGTACGCAGGATCTGGACCAGGCGCGCAATACGCTCGGCCAGCTGGCGCTCTCGTTCGCCGACTCCTTTAACCAGCAGCACGTTAAAGGCTTTGACGCAGACGGCGATGCGGGTGAGAAGTTCTTCAATATTGGCGGGCCTTCTGCCACGTCGAACAGCAAAAACAGCGGCGACGCTACGCTGACCGCGGCCGTAACCAACAGCTCTGCGGTACAGGCGACCGACTATAAAGTGGCTTTTGACGGCACGCAGTGGAACGTCACGCGTCTGTCCAATAACACCACCATCGCGGTAACGCCGGATACGACAGACGGCACGCTCAATTTTGATGGCCTGAAAGTCTCCATCAATAACGGCTCTACCGGCGCGAAAAAAGATGACAGCTTCACCATCCGTCCGGTGAGCAACGCGATTGTGAATATGAGCGTGGCGGTGACCGATGAGTCGAAAATCGCCATGGCGGGCGCGGCCGGTAACGGCGCGAGCGACAACCGCAACGGTCAGGATTTGTTAAAGCTGCAGAGCGCGAAAGTGGTCGGCGGGAACAAAACCTTTAACGATTCGTATGCCACGCTGGTGAGCGATGTCGGGAACAAAACCTCGACGCTGAAAACCAGCAGCGCGACACAGACTAACGTCGTGACCCAGTTGAGCAACCAGCAGCAATCTATCTCCGGGGTAAACCTCGATGAAGAGTACGGCAACCTGCAGCGTTTTCAGCAGTATTACCTGGCTAACGCCCAGGTGCTGCAGACCGCAAGCACGTTGTTTGATGCCCTGCTGGCCATTCGTTAAGTAAGAGGTGAGTCATGCGTATTAGCACGCAAATGATGTACGAACAAAATATGCGCGGCGTAACCAATGCTCAGGGCAAATGGTTAGGGTACGGCGAGCAGATGACAACCGGTCAGCGCGTTAACCGCCCGTCTGATGATCCGATCGCCGCCTCGCAGGCGGTGGTGATCTCCCAGGCGCAGGCGCAAAACACGCAATACGACACGGCGCGTACCTTCGCGAAGCAGAAAGTTTCCCTCGAAGAGAGCGTGTTGCAGCAGGTAACTACTGCCGTCACAGGCGCACAGAGCAGCATCGTGAAAGCGGGCAACGGCTCGCTGAGTGATGATGACCGCGCTTCAGTTGCCGCAGAGTTGCAGGGCTTTCGCGATCAGTTATTGAACCTCGCGAACAGCACCGACGGTAACGGCCGCTACATTTTTGGTGGCTACCGTACTGAAAACAAGCCGTACGATGCCACAGGCAACTACAGCGGCGGTACCGACGCCATTACCCAGCAGGTTGATGCGGCGCGTACGATGGTGATCGCCCATACCGGTGACCAGGTCTTCAACTCCGTTACCAGTAATGCGACCAAAGAGCCTGTCGATCCTGCTACAGGCGTTGCGCCTGCGCCGGAGACGGATCTGTTCAAAATGCTCGACACGGCAATTGCAGCACTGAAGACGCCGGTAGCGGGCGACGAAACGGCGAAAGCCGCGGCGCAGGCCGCGGTGGATAAAACCAGCCGTGGTCTGGGCAACTCCCTGAACAACGTGCTGAGCGTGCGCGCTGAACTCGGTACGCAGCTCAATGAACTGGATACCCTCGACGCGCTTGGCGACGATCGTGCGCTGTCGTTAAAGCAGCAGAAGAGCGATCTGATCGATGCTGACTGGAACTCGGTGATCTCCTCTTACACCATGCAGCAAGCGGCATTGCAGGCTTCTTATAAAGCCTTCACCGATATGCAGGGTATGTCGCTGTTCCAGATGAACCGTTAATAACCTTTTTACTTTGGGCATATCCTGAAACTGGAGTATGTCTGCTATGCCCGCTCTGTCTCTCCAGAGCGGGCCTTTTTTTATCTATGCGTTTTGCTTCGCCTGCTCAAGCTTACGGGCATCGAAGAGACGAATCAGCAGTGCGATAAGCCCCGCTACGCTCGCCAGTACCACCACGCCCTGCCATGAGGCGACAGCGTAAAGCTTGCTTCCCAGCGCGGAACCCAGCGCCATACCGATAAACACCCCCGTAAAGAGCAGCGCATTGAGTCGTCCCCGCGCCTGCGGCTCAAGGCTGTAAACCAGATTTTGATGCGCGACGAGGCTTGATTGCAGGCCAAGATCAAACCCGACCGCCGAGAGGGCAATCAGCGCCAGCTGGCCATGGGGCGGCAGGGCAGGCAGCAGGAACATCATGGCGAATGAGATCGTTACCAGCCCGGCACCGAGTTGGGTTACACGCTCTGCGCCCACCTTATCCGCAAGGCCTCCCGCCAACGGCGCGGCTAACGCCCCTGCGGCACCGGCAATACCGAATGTTCCGGCAACGGCGCTGCCCAGCTGATAGTGCTCAAGCAGCATCAGCGCCAGCGTCGACCAGAAGGCGCTAAAGGCTATGGACAAAAAGCCCTGCGCCAACGCCGCACGGCGCAGCGTCGGGTAGCGCTGCCAGAGATGCGCCATTGAGCGCATCAGTGCCGGATAGCTCAGCGTGGAGTGGGTAGCGAAGCGCGGCAATACTGACCACATTAAGACGCCAATTAGTGCAACGCTTACCGCCGCAAGCTGATACATCACACGCCAGCCAAACGCCGCGCCGACAAAGCCGCTGACCGTACGCGAGAGCAAAATACCGAGCAGCAGACCGGTCATTACCGTGCCGACCATTTTTCCCTGTTTCCCCGCCGGAGCGAGGATCGCCGCGGCCGGTACAATATCCTGCGCCATGGTCGCCGCCATGCCGATTAACAGGCTGACAATAAGCAGTGAGGGCAGGTGGCTGGTCAGGCTGCAGGCCAACAGTAAGACCGCCAGCGCTGCGCTTTTCGCCACAATTAAGCGACGGCGATCGTGACGGTCGCCCAGCGGCAGCAAAAAGAGAATGCCGAGCGCGTAACCGGCCTGGGTGAGCGTCGGTACCAGCCCCATGCCATTGATGGTCAGATGCAGATCGCTACCCATCAGCGGCAGCAGCGGCTGCGAGTAGTAGATGGCCGCGACGCTGAATCCTGCGCCAAGCGCCAGCGCAAAAAAGATGCCGTTTGCCATACGGGCAGAGAGCGATTGATGGTTCATATGGTGTCCCCGAAGAGATAAAGCTGTGAATGCGTAGTCAGGCTACGGTGTGAGCGCATTTTTACCCATGGCGCGGTAGCGCGGTAGCCAGCGCAGTGGTAAAACGGTTATACGTGAAACGTATAGGCATAAAGATTATGAGGCGACAAGAGCGTATAGACCGGGTGGACTTAATGCGGACCTTTATTCGCATTGTTGAAGCAGGCTCCCTGTCGGCAGCGGCCCGCCAGCTGGAGACAACGCAGGCAACCGTCAGCCGTCGTTTGCAATCGCTGGAGACATTGCTTGGCGTCAAACTGCTGCTGCGCACCACCCATGCCATGAAGCTCACCGATGACGGCGAGCGCTGCTATCAACATGCAAAACGGGTGGCGGATGCCTGGGTGGCGCTGGAGGACGATCTCAGCCAGTCCGACGACGAACCGGTCGGCATGCTGCGGGTGCGCGCCCCGCATGCTTTTGGTCAGCAGCAGCTGCTGGTGCCGCTAACACAATTTCTTGAGCGTCATCCGCAGCTGACGGTGGAGTGGATGCTGAATGATAAAACCGTCGACTTTCTTAGCGCCAATATCGATTGCGCCATCCGCGTCGGGGCAGAGGTCGATCCGGCTACCGTATCGGTGCTGCTGGCAGAAGTACCGCGCAGTCTGGTGGCGTCGCCCGCGTTGCTGGAACGCTTTCCGGCTATTGAGACGCCGCAGCAGCTGAGTAACTTACCGTGGGTGGCGCTGAGTACCTTCTATCAGCATCAAATCACGCTGTACGCGCAGGATGATGAGCAGGCGGTGCAGGTAGCCATCTCGCCACGCTTGTTTACCGACAGTCTTTACGCTGCGCGCAATACGGCACTTGCCGGGCTGGGGGTGACGTTAATCTCCAGTTGGGCGGTGGAAGAGGATATCCGCAGCGGCAGGCTGGTGACGCTGCTGCCGCAGTGGCAGGCGGCCCCATTACCGGTTCACCTTGTCTATCCGTGGGCGCGCTACTACCCCGCACGGCTGCGTAAATTCTTGCAGCTGATGCGGGAAGTGATGCCGGGGCTGAGCGGGATGCGCCAGCCGGAAATGCGGGCATAAAAAAAGCCGACCCGGAGGTCGGCTTGTTGCAGCGTTTTACTTACTCAACCGCTGGCGGTTTGGTCGCCGGCGCGGTGGCGGTATGCGTGGCGCTGTGACCGCCCGCAGAACCTTTACCGTCGAAGTTGAACGCCGGGCGAACCCAGTCGCTGTGGCGCGGTGCTTCCTGTACATACGCAGGGGCAGGCGCTTTAGTCATTGGCGCGGTTGCAACCACCGGCGCGTCGGCTTTCACCGGCGCAGCTGTTTCAGCTTTCACCGCTACAGGGGCTTCAACTTTCACCGGAGCAGGGGCTTCAGCTTGCACTGGCGCTTCAACTTTTGCCGGAGCAACGTCTTCAACAACCGGTGCAGGCGCAGCCTCTTCTTTCACTGGCTCGGCCTCTTCGGCAACCTGCTCTGCGACAGAACGATCTTCCTCAGCAATCAGCTGCGGCTGCTCGTCTACCGGGGCAGAGATCGCTTCCGGATGGGTCGTTTCAACCTCGACCGGAGCTGGCTCTGCAACCGCTGCCTGCGGTTCAACCACTTCTGGCTGCTCGCTGACAGGTGCGGCTTCAACCGGTGCCTGCGGCTCAACAACCTCAGCCGGCGCGGCGGTGACCAGCTGCGCTTCAGCTACGGCTGGGGCAACTTCATGCTCTGCTGCATGCTGCTGCTCGGTTTCCAGCGCGCTGTTGTGCTGGATCTCCTGCTGCTCGTCCTGCGCACGCGGCACCGGATAGCGAACCCACACTTTACCGGAAGCCATCTCCGGTGAGGCGCAGGCGATAGTCAGCGGCATGGCGGACTGTACCGGGTAGCGCTCGTCACGGTATCGACGGCGGCGTTGACCGCTGACACGCAGGTGACGCGGGGAGCGGCGTGAGCGGCGCGGCATGGTGTTTTCACGCGCTTCACCGTTCTCTTCCTGCTCCAGCACCGGGGCGTTTTCAACCACAGCCGGCAGATCGACTTTCGCGAGCTGAGTATGCTGCTCCTCTGGCGCGGTCTCTGCGACGGTTTCGTCGATAACGGTTTCAGCACGGTTATCATCGATGCGCACTTTCTGGCTCAGCTGGCGCTGTTTGCGGCGCGGCATCACCTGAACACGCTCTTCCTGCTCCGCTTCCTGAGCAGGCTGCTCTTCGCGGGTCAGCTCTTCACGGTTCAGTTCTTTAACTTCCTGCTGCGCCTGACGTTTATCATCACCACGGCGGCGGTTGCGTTCACGGCGTGACGGCTGCTGCTCGTCGCGGGTTTTCGCTTTATCCGACTCGTCAACGACGGTGTTCTGGCGCGGCTCGCGATTCTCCGCGTTCTGCTGCGGTTTTTCACGACGGTTGCGGCGGTTATCTTCGCGACCTTCACGGTTCTCACGACCTTCGCGGTTATCACGATTGTCGCGGTTGTCACGTCCTTCACGACCCTCGTTGCCTTCGCTACGGGAATCACGCGAATCGCGGCGATCGTTACGGTCGCGACGGTTGCTTTGACGCGGTTTACGACGCTCCTGCGAACGCTCAGGTTTCGCCTCTTTCTTCTCTTCCTTCACTTCAACCGGCGCAGGCGCTTCTTCGCCAGCAAACAGGTTTTTCAGGGCAGAGACGATGCGGCCAAACAGACCAGGTGCTGCGGTAGTGGTAGCGGCAGGCTGTGCCTGGGCTGTAGGCGCGGGCTCCTGGGCTTGCGGCGCAGGCGGCACGTCTGGCATCACAAAGGTGGCGAGGGCAGGCTGCTCAGGCAGTTTACGCTCGGCATACTCCTCTTCAGACGGCAGCGCCATCTCCTCTTCATGCAGCTTCGGCAGCAGGTAGCTGAGGGTTGGCGTCTCTTCACCTTTACGTACGCGCAGCACCGAGTAGTGCGGCGTTTCCATCTGATCGTTCGGCACGATGACGCAGCGTACGCCGCCCTGACGGGCTTCGATAGCGCTGACGGCGGCACGTTTTTCGTTCAGCAGGTAAGAGGCAACAGGAACCGGCACAATGGCGTGCACTTCCTGGGTGTTCTCTTTCAGCGCTTCTTCTTCAATCAGACGCAGAATAGAGAGCGACAGGGATTCGTTGTCACGGATGGTACCTGTACCGCTACAGCGCGGGCAGACGTGGTGGCTCGATTCACCCAGCGACGGGCTCAGACGCTGGCGGGACATCTCTAGCAGGCCGAAGCGGGAGATATGGCTGATCTGGATACGTGCACGATCCTGACGTACCGCTTCACGCAGACGGTTTTCAACCGCGCGCTGGTGGCGAACCGGGGTCATGTCGATAAAGTCGATAACGATCAGGCCGCCGAGGTCGCGCAGACGCAGCTGACGGGCGATCTCATCTGCCGCTTCGAGGTTGGTGTTGAACGCCGTCTCTTCAATGTCGCCACCGCGGGTTGCGCGAGCGGAGTTGATGTCGATGGCGGTCAGCGCTTCGGTGCTGTCGATAACAATCGAGCCGCCGGACGGCAGACGCACTTCACGCTGGAAGGCGGATTCGATTTGCGACTCAATCTGATAGTGGCTGAACAGCGGGATTTCACCGGTGTAGAGCTTAATTTTGCTGCTGAAATCCGGACGACCCAGCGCGGCGATATGCTGGCGAGCCAGCTCCAGCACTTTCGGGTTATCAATCAGGATTTCGCCAATGTCCTGGCGCAGATAGTCACGGAAAGCGCGAACGATAACGTTGCTCTCCTGGTGAATCAGGAACGGAGCCGGGCGGCTCTCTGCGGCTTTCTGAATCGCTTCCCAGTGTTTCAGGCGGAAGCTGAGATCCCACTGCAGCGCTTCGGCAGATTTGCCAACGCCTGCGGTACGCACGATAAGACCCATGCCGTCCGGCAGTTCGAGGCTAGACAGCGCCTCTTTTAGCTCGGTACGGTCATCGCCTTCGATACGGCGAGAGATGCCGCCCGCGCGCGGGTTGTTCGGCATCAGAACGAGGTAGCTACCGGCGAGGCTGATAAAGGTGGTCAGCGCCGCGCCTTTGTTGCCGCGCTCTTCTTTGTCGATCTGGACGATAACTTCCTGGCCTTCACGCAGCACATCTTTGATGTTCGGACGGCCATGCGCGTTGTAGTTGGCGGGGAAGTATTCGCGAGCGATCTCTTTGAGGGGGAGGAAACCGTGACGTTCAGCGCCGTAGTCAACGAAGGCAGCTTCAAGGCTCGGTTCAATGCGGGTGATTTTACCTTTGTAGATATTGGCTTTTTTCTGTTCATGCCCGGGGCTTTCGATATCCAGGTCGTACAGACGTTGCCCATCAACAAGTGCGACACGCAACTCTTCTTGCTGAGTTGCGTTGATTAACATTCTTTTCATCGTAACTTACTCATTATTCTTACATTGACGACTAAGCTGCGGGCAAGATTTTGCCTTTCCGGGGAGAACCGATGGCCTCGAGTCTATTACGCGTCGCCAACCTCACGGTTATCGCTCGCTTAAGAGGCGCAGTGTGTCGGTTGCCTGCATTTCCTGTGGAAAATACAGCGCAATTATCAGGGGAACAGCCTGGGAAAAACTCTCCAGAGAAGATTCCATCTACCGGTAAGGACTGCAACCCGCAGCCCGCTAACTGCCTGAAAGATCAATACGTCTTACGCCATTGCTGCGTGTATGATCGGACAGGCAAAACTGGTCATTCCGCTCATTTACTTGTTTTAGCAAAATTCAACACGGAAAACGGCAACATTATTCCCTGCGAACCCTGTTATAGCAAGCTGACTTTTACCATTTATCACCCGGTTACTCACAGTTTCTTCACCTTTGCCCGGAGATTGGTTTAATAACCACCGAATCAACTGTATGAAACGCTGTTTACCGAATGTAATAGTCAATATAAGCATATAAAAATGAGTGGCGCTATTCAGCGTGGCTATTTAGAATCGCCTCCCATGAAAACTGAGACATTAGCCGTAAAATTTGTTGCTATCACCGCAGACGAAGCGGGGCAACGCATTGATAACTTTTTGCGTACGCAGTTGAAGGGCGTACCGAAGAGCATGATCTACCGTATTTTGCGTAAAGGCGAAGTACGTGTGAACAAAAAGCGCGTAAAACCAGAATATAAACTGGAAGATGGCGATGAAATTCGCATCCCGCCGGTACGCGTGGCCGAAAAAGAAGAAGAGGCAGTTTCGCCGCACCTGCAAAAGGTCGCCCAGCTTAACGACGTGATCCTCTACGAAGATGATCATATTCTGGTGTTGAATAAACCCTCCGGTACCGCGGTACACGGCGGCAGCGGTCTTAGCTTTGGCGTGATCGAGGGGCTGCGTGCGTTGCGCCCGGAAGCGCGCTTCCTCGAACTGGTTCATCGCCTCGATCGCGACACCTCCGGCGTGCTGCTGGTGGCGAAAAAGCGTTCGGCGCTGCGTTCGCTCCATGAGCAGTTGCGCGGTAAAGAGATGCAGAAAGATTACCTGGCGCTGGTGCGCGGGCAGTGGCAATCCCACGTGAAAACCGTGCAGGCACCGCTGCTGAAAAATATTTTGCAGAGCGGTGAGCGCATCGTACGGGTTAACAGCGAAGGCAAACCGTCGGAAACGCGCTTCAAAGTGGAAGAGCGTTACGCGTTCGCCACGCTGGTACGCTGCAGCCCAGTGACGGGGCGTACGCACCAGATCCGCGTCCATACCCAGCATGCTGGTCATCCTATTGCTTTTGACGATCGCTACGGCGACCGCGAGTTTGATAAGCAGCTTGCCTCAACCGGCTTATCACGCCTCTTTCTGCATGCGGCGGCGTTGAAGTTCACCCACCCGGCAACCGGCGAGACGCTGCGCATCGAAGCGCCCCTCGACAATGCCCTTAAGCACTGCCTGACGACGCTGCGTAACGCAAAATAACGTCTCTCCCCTCCGTTGCGGAGGGGATCGCTTACGGCTTCAGCCACTTGTCCAGCCACGGAAAGACCTCATCCTGCTGCTGCTGATAAAAGACATGGCCCAGCTCGGGCCAACTTTTGGTCACCAGTTTCTCATCGGCATGCTGCGACGCCCAGACGCGGTGCACTTTCTCAAAGGCCTCTGCGACCGCTTGCGGCGGGAAAAGCTTATCTTTGCTGCCGCTGAAGATCAGCATTGGCTTTGGTGCCGCGAGGCTGGCAATATCGGGAATATCCATCAGCGCTGGCATACCGGGGTGCAGCATATAGAAGGCTGACTGCCCGCGAAGCACATTATTTCCGGGCTGCATCAGGCCATTGTAAGTGCCGAACCACGAAATCACCGCCGTCGCGGCCACCTTGTCACTCAGCGCAGCCAGTTGCCAGGCGCGGAACCCGCCCATTGAGAAGCCCAGTACGCCGACGCGTTTGCTGTCGATACCTGCATGTGCGGCGATAAAATCGACGGTGCGCATATCTTCATATGCTACTTCGCCCGCAAGAGATCGGCCCAGATTGAAGTAGTTGCTGGCCAGCGCCTGCTGCTGGTCATAGACCATCGGCCCGCGATCGCCCCAGCCGGGGCTGTCGATAGCGATAACCGCGTAACCGCGCTGCGCCAGCTCATCGCCAATAAATTTTCCGCTGAAGAACTTATCCGCCCATGCCTGCGCGCTGGCGAGTTTTTTAGCGTCATTCCACGGTCTGATGAGCTTCTCTTTGCCGATATCAAATTTCGAACCGTGATCGTGCAGAAGCACCACCGCCGGATGCGGGCCGGGCGTTTTTGGCATCAGCAGCAGGGCCGAAATGCGGTTGTCGTCGGTAATATTCAGCGCCAGTTTTTCAGCGGTGTAGCTGCCGCGATCCTCTTTGCTTATTGTTTCGGGCGCGAAGATTTTTGTGGCATCGGGGGTGAGGAGGGCGGCACGAAAGCGTTGGCGGCTCTCTGTTTGCCATTGATTAAAATCGGTGTAGTGGCCGGAGAGCCAGGAGTCAGGGTAGAGCATTTGCGCTTTCAGCGCGGGCCAGCTTGCCGGGAGAGTGCCTTCGACGACGCCCTCGGTTTGCCACGTCTCTTGTGCGCTGGCCGCAGCGGAAATCAATAACGCAGCGGCCAGCGCCATTTTGCACGACATCTTCATCAGTACCCCTCAAATTAAAACGGCGTTTTAATATTGAGAGAGACTCTACAGGTCGTTTACTAAACAATCTGTGATCGCTTAAGCATTAGCTTAACAACGGGTTGCGCTCCTCACGGCGCAGCATCTGGCATAGCGCAATCAGTGGCAGCCCAACCAGCGTATTTGGATCGCGCCCTTCAAGCCTATCGAACAGCGCGATGCCCAGTCCTTCGCTTTTAAAGCTACCGGCACAATTAAGCGGACGCTCTTTGCGGACGTAGTCGTCAATCTCCTGCTCATTTAAATGGCGGAAATGGACGTCGAAGGGTTCGCACTCCGTTTGCAGATGCCCGGTTGCCGAATTATAGAGCGCCAGTCCCGTATAGAAGGTGACGATATTTCCGCTCGCTTTCAGCAATTGCTGGCGGGCATTCTCTTCCGTATGCGGTTTGCCGTTAATTTCGCCATTCAATACGCACACCTGGTCGGAACCGATTATCAGATGGTGCGGATATTTATCCGCCAGCGATTGCGCTTTTTCCTGAGCAAGGCGCAGCACGAGGTGGCGGGGCGTTTCACCGGGGTGCGGTGTTTCGTCGGTTTGTGGCGCCGCACACTCAAAGGGGAGGCCGAGTTTATCCAGCAGCGCGCGACGATAGGGTGAAGTTGAAGCAAGAATAAGAGGAGACATATTTTTTCCACCAAATATGGCTTAACGATGAGAGGCAAATTAAACTGTAGGCCGCAATGTGTGCGAATAATTGGCAAAAGGCAACCGCAGGCTGCCTTTTTCTTTGACTCTATGACGTTACAAAGTTAATATGCGCGCCCTATGCAAAAGGTAAAATTACCCCTGACTCTTGATCCGGTTCGTACCGCTCAAAAACGCCTTGATTATGAGGGTGTCTACACTCTCGATCAGGTCGAGCGCGTCGCCGATTCTGTTGTCAGCGTAGAAACTGATGTGGAGTGCTCCATGTCGTTTGCTATCGATAATCAGCGTCTGGCGGTGTTAACCGGCGATGCGAAGGTTACGGTAGCTCTCGAGTGCCAGCGCTGCGGGAAACCGTTCACCCATCACGTCTACACAACGTATTGTTTTAGTCCTGTGCGTTCAGACGAACAGGCTGAAGCACTGCCGGAAGCGTATGAGCCGATTGAGGTTAACGAATTCGGTGAAATCGATCTGCGAGCGTTGGTTGAGGATGAAATCATTCTCGCCTTGCCTGTAGTTCCGGTGCATGATTCTGAACACTGTGAAGTGTCCGAGGCGGACATGGTCTTTGGGGAATTGCCTGATGAAGCGCAAAAACCCAATCCATTTGCCGTATTAGCCAGCTTAAAGCGTAAGTAATTGAGGAGTAAGGTCCATGGCCGTACAACAGAATAAACCAACCCGTTCCAAACGTGGCATGCGTCGTTCCCATGACGCGCTGACCGCAGTCACCAGTCTGTCTGTAGACAAAACTTCTGGTGAAACCCACCTGCGTCACCACATGACCGCTGACGGTTTCTACCGCGGTCGCAAGGTTATCACTAAGTAATCACGCGCAAGCGTGATGAAGCTTAGTGAGGCTTTCCCCGCTCAGGCGGGGATAAACCGAACCAGGCTCTGACGATACCTTGACACGTCTAACCCTGGCGTTAGATGTCATGGGGGGCGATTTTGGCCCCTCCGTGACAGTGCCTGCAGCTTTGCAGGCACTGAATTCTAATTCGCAACTCACTCTCCTGTTAGTCGGCGATCCCGACACAATCACGCCATTACTTGCCAAAGCTGATTTCGAGCAGCGCTCTCGCCTGCTTGTTGTTCCTGCACAGTCAGTTATTGCCAGTGATGCGCGCGCGGCGCAGGCGATCCGTAATAGTCGCGGTACGTCAATGCGTATTGCGCTGGAGCTGGTGAAAGAGGGGCGCGCCCAGGCCTGCGTCAGCGCAGGCAATACCGGGGCGCTGATGGGGCTGGCGAAGCTGCTGCTCAAACCCCTAGATGGCATTGAACGCCCGGCGCTGGTGACGGTATTACCGCATCAGCAAAAGGGCAGAACGGTGGTGCTCGATCTGGGTGCGAATGTCGATTGCGATAGTACGATGCTGGCGCAATTCGCCGTTATGGGTGCCGTCATGGCGGAGGAGATCCTTGAGATCGCCAACCCGCGGGTCGCTCTGCTCAATATTGGTGAAGAGGAGAGCAAAGGCCATGACAATATCCGCGAAGCTGCCGCGTTATTACGCGAAGCGCCATCCATCAACTACATTGGTTACCTGGAAGCGAACGAATTATTAACCGGCAAGACGGATGTGCTGGTGTGTGACGGTTTCACCGGAAACGTCACGCTAAAAACCATGGAAGGGGTTGTCAGAATGTTTCTTTCGCTGCTGAAATCGCAGGGCGAAGGGAAAAAAAAGGGCGTGGTGGCTCATCTTACTCAAACGTTGGTTACAAAAAAGTCTGATAAGTCGATTCAGCCACCTCAACCCCGACCAGTATAATGGTGCCTGTCTGTTAGGATTGCGCGGCACAGTGATTAAAAGTCACGGCGCAGCCAATCAGCGCGCGTTTTGCGTCGCGATTGAGCAGGCAGTGCAGGCGGTGCAGCGGCAAGTCCCACAACGGATTGCCGCTCGCCTGGAATCTGTGTACATCGCGTCGGCTTCGTCTGCACTGGGCGACTAAAGCAAGAACGTATGTATATTATCCAAGAGTGACTGAGCGCACATGTATACAAAGATTATTGGTACCGGCAGCTATCTGCCAGAACAGGTTCGAACAAACGCCGATTTAGAAAAAATGGTCGATACCTCCGACGAGTGGATTGTCACGCGTACGGGTATTCGTGAGCGTCGTATTGCTGCGGCAAACGAGACTGTATCGACTATGGGCTTTGAGGCCGCTAAACGCGCGCTCGAAATGGCCGGCATCGATAACGATCAGATTGGCTTAATCATTGTCGCAACCACTTCAGCGACCCACGCTTTCCCAAGCGCTGCCTGCCAGATCCAGAATATGCTGGGGATTAAAGGCTGCCCGGCGTTTGACGTTGCCGCCGCCTGCGCAGGCTTTACCTATGCCCTGAGCATTGCCGATCAATACATCAAATCCGGTGCGGTAAAAAATGCGCTGGTAATCGGCTCCGATGCGCTGGCGCGTACGCTCGATCCGGAAGATCGCGGTACGATTATCCTCTTTGGTGACGCTGCGGGCGCTGCCGTACTGGGCGCTTCAGAAGAGCCGGGGATTATCTCCACGCATATGCACGCTGACGGAAGCTATGGCGAACTGCTGACGCTGCCGAATCTCGATCGCGTAAACCCGGAAAATCCGACCTATTTAACGATGGCGGGTAACGAAGTCTTTAAAGTTGCCGTCACCGAACTGGCGCATATTGTTGACGAAACGTTGGCTGCCAATAACCTCGAGCGCAGCGAGCTGGACTGGCTGGTACCACACCAGGCGAACCTGCGCATTATCAGCGCAACGGCGAAAAAACTCGGCATGTCGATGGACAATGTAGTGGTAACACTCGATCGTCATGGCAATACGTCTGCCGCTTCCGTGCCTTGCGCACTGGATGAAGCGGTGCGCGACGGGCGCATCAAAGCTGGTCAGCTGATCCTGCTTGAAGCCTTTGGCGGCGGGTTCACCTGGGGCTCTGCGCTGGTACGTTTCTGAGTATAGGGATAAAAAAATGACGCAATTCGCATTTGTGTTTCCGGGACAGGGTTCCCAGACTGTCGGCATGCTGGCCGACATGGCTGCAACCTGGCCGGTTATCGAAGAGACTTTCCAGGAAGCTTCAGCGGTGCTGGGCTACGATCTCTGGGCGCTGGTGCAGCAAGGCCCGGCGGAAGAGCTGAACAAAACCTGGCAGACTCAGCCGGCGCTGTTGACGGCTTCTGTCGCGCTGTGGCGCGTATGGCAGCAGCAGGGCGGTAAAACGCCTGCGCTGATGGCAGGTCATAGCCTTGGCGAATACTCTGCGCTGGTTTGCGCAGGCGTGATCGCCTTTGCTGATGCGGTTCGCCTGGTTGAACTGCGCGGTAAGTTTATGCAGGATGCCGTTCCGGCAGGTACCGGTGCGATGTCCGCGATTATCGGTCTTGATGACGCCGCAATTGCACAGGCGTGTGAAGCCGCTGCCGAAGGGCAAGTCGTCTCGCCGGTAAACTATAACTCACCGGGTCAGGTTGTCATTGCGGGTCATAAAGAAGCCGTTGAGCGTGCAGGGGCTGCCTGTAAAGCCGCTGGTGCAAAACGTGCGCTGCCGCTGCCGGTAAGCGTTCCTTCCCACTGCGCGTTGATGAAACCTGCGGCGGAGAAGCTGGCTGCGGAGCTCAGCAATATTACGTTTAATGCGCCGCAGATCCCGGTCGTGAATAACGTCGATGTGGCGTGTGAAACTACCCCGGAAGCGATTCGCGATGCGCTGGTGCGCCAGCTCTACAGCCCGGTTCAGTGGACCAAAAGCGTTGAGTTTATGGCGTCACAGGGCATTGAGCACCTGTATGAAGTGGGTCCGGGTAAAGTCCTCACCGGCCTGACTAAACGTATTGTTGACACCCTGACAGCCTCGGCGTTGAACGAGCCGGCGGCGATGTCAGAGGCACTTGCGCAATAAAAGAGGAAGACCATGAGTTTTGAAGGAAAAATCGCGCTGGTTACCGGTGCAAGCCGCGGTATTGGCCGCGCAATCGCCGAAACCCTCGTAGCCCGTGGCGCGAAGGTGATTGGTACTGCGACCAGCGAAAGTGGCGCGCAGGCAATCAGCGATTATCTGGGTGCGAACGGTAAAGGTCTGCAGTTAAATGTGACCGACCCTGCATCTATCGAATATGTGCTGGAAAACATTCGCGCTGAGTTTGGCGAGGTCGATATTCTGGTGAACAACGCCGGTATCACCCGTGACAATCTGCTGATGCGCATGAAAGATGATGAGTGGAACGATATTATCGAGACCAATCTTTCATCTGTTTTCCGTCTGTCAAAAGCGGTAATGCGAGCTATGATGAAAAAGCGTCATGGGCGTATTATCACTATCGGTTCTGTGGTTGGTACCATGGGAAATGCCGGTCAGGCCAACTACGCTGCGGCGAAAGCGGGTCTTATCGGTTTTAGTAAATCGCTGGCGCGTGAAATTGCGTCCCGCGGTATTACGGTAAACGTTGTTGCTCCGGGTTTTATTGAAACGGACATGACGCGTGCGCTATCTGACGATCAGCGTGCGGGTATTCTGGCGCAAGTGCCTGCAGGCCGTCTCGGCGGTGCGCAGGAAATCGCCAGCGCGGTTGCATTTTTAGCCTCTGACGAGGCGGGTTACATCACTGGTGAGACCCTGCACGTCAACGGCGGAATGTATATGGTTTAACCACGATGAAATTTATTTGCGTTATTGGGGTGAAAAGCCTCAAAATAGCGTAAAATCGTGGTACGAACTGCCGGGATTTAGTTGCAAATTTTTCAACATTTTATACACTACGAAAACCATCGCGAAAGCGAGTTTTGATAGGAAATTTAAGAGTATGAGCACTATCGAAGAACGCGTTAAGAAAATTATCGGCGAGCAGCTGGGCGTTAAGCAGGAAGAAGTTACCAACAATGCTTCCTTCGTTGAGGACCTGGGCGCTGATTCTCTTGACACCGTTGAGCTGGTAATGGCTCTGGAAGAAGAGTTTGATACTGAGATTCCGGACGAAGAAGCTGAGAAGATCACTACCGTTCAGGCTGCCATTGATTACATCAACGGCCACCAGGCGTAAGTGAACATCTCCAGGCGGTCATTCGACCGCCTGAGTTTTATCTAAGCAATCCCACGAATCTCTTTTTTTATCCCTCCCTGGAGGACAAACGTGTCTAAGCGTCGTGTAGTTGTGACCGGACTTGGCATGTTGTCTCCTGTCGGCAATACCGTAGAGTCTACCTGGAAAGCTCTCCTTGCCGGTCAGAGTGGCATCAGCCTGATCGACCATTTCGATACTAGCGCCTATGCAACCAAATTTGCTGGCTTAGTAAAGGATTTTAATTGTGAAGAGTACATTTCGCGCAAAGAACAGCGCAAAATGGACGACTTCATTCAATATGGAATTGTCGCTGGTATTCAGGCCATGCAGGATTCCGGCCTGGAAGTAACCGAAGAAAACGCCTCGCGTATTGGCGCGGCGATTGGTTCTGGCATTGGTGGTCTCGGCCTGATCGAAGAAAACCACAGCTCCCTCGTTAAGGGCGGGCCGCGTAAAATCAGCCCGTTCTTTGTTCCGTCGACCATTGTGAATATGGTGGCTGGCCATTTGACCATTATGTTTGGTCTGCAAGGCCCCAGCATTTCAATTGCGACTGCCTGTACTTCAGGCGTGCACAACATCGGTCACGCGGCGCGTATCATTGCCTATGGCGATGCAGATGCGATGCTGGCGGGTGGTGCGGAAAAAGCGAGTACACCGCTTGGCGTTGGTGGTTTTGGCGCAGCGCGCGCGCTCTCCACGCATAACGACAATCCGCAGGCCGCAAGCCGTCCGTGGGATAAAGACCGTGATGGTTTTGTCCTCGGCGATGGCGCAGGCATCATCATGCTGGAAGAGTACGAACACGCGAAGAAGCGCGGTGCAAAAATCTATGCTGAAATCATTGGTTTTGGCATGAGCAGCGATGCTTATCACATGACTTCTCCACCGGAAAACGGCGCGGGTGCGGCGAAAGCGATGATTCATGCGCTTCGCGATGCGGGCCTTGAGCCGTCTCAGATTGGCTATGTGAACGCACACGGCACTTCAACACCTGCGGGCGATAAAGCCGAAGCGCAGGCAGTGAAGTCCGTATTCGGCGACGCAGCTTACAACGTAATGGTCAGCTCGACGAAATCGATGACCGGCCACCTGCTCGGTGCGGCGGGTGCAGTAGAATCTATCTACTCCATCCTGGCACTGCGCGACCAGGCTGTACCGCCAACCATCAACCTGGATAATCCGGATGAGGGTTGCGACCTTGATTTTGTGCCACACGAGGCGCGTCAGGTCAGCGGTCTGGAGTACACCCTGTGTAACTCCTTCGGCTTCGGTGGTACCAACGGCTCGCTGATCTTCAAAAAAGTGTGATCAACCTGCCGTATAAAGGCCCGCTTGCGGGCCTTTTCTATTCTGATTTATCCCCCTTGTCCTCGGCTTTTCATCCTGCCAAACTGTCTGCCCATGCATACAAGGAGTCGCTATGTTCTTGATTAATGGCACAGAGCAGGCCTCGCTTGCGGCCAATGACCGGGCGACGCAGTTTGGCGACGGCTGTTTTACCACCGCACGTATTATCGACGGGCAGATTCAATTTGCTGCCGCTCACCAGCAGCGTCTGCGGCAGGGGTGCGAGCGCCTGGCGATCCCTTTTGCCGACTGGTCTGCGCTTGAGCAGGAGATGACCATGCTGGCGAAAGAGCACGATGAAGGCGTTATTAAAGCGGTGATCACGCGCGGCGCGGGCGGACGTGGCTACAGCCCGGCCAACTGTTCTGCGCCGACGCGCATTGTCTCCTTTGCACAGAGGCCCGCGCACTATGCGCGCTGGCAGCAGGAGGGGGTCTCCCTTGCGCTCAGTGAGATCCGTCTGGGGCGCAATCCTGCCCTTGCCGGTATCAAACACCTTAACCGGCTGGAACAGGTGCTTATTCGCCTCGGGCTTGAACAAACCGACGCTGATGACGCGCTGGTGCTCGACAGCGACGGCTGGATCACCGAGTGCAGCGCGGGAAATCTCTTCTGGCGGCAGGGTAAAACGGTGTTTACGCCCAGGCTCGATCAGGCGGGTGTGGATGGCATTATGCGGCAATATTGCCTGCGCCAGCTGGCATCTTCTGCGTTTGACGTTGTCGAAGTGAACGCCGGGCTCGATGCGCTGGCACTGGCAGACGAAGCCATTATTTGTAACGCGCTGATGCCGGTTGTACCGGTTCGCCAGTGGGCGGACAGGCAGTGGCAGGCGCGCGATCTGTACCATTTTTTAGCCCCTCTTTGTGAGCGCATGAATCCATTATGAAAAAACTCTTTGGCGTTGTACTCATTCTGCTCGCGGTACTGGTTGTTGCCGCAGGCGCCGGTGCCTGGAAGGTGCGACAACTGGCCGACAGCAAAATTTTGATCAAAGACGAAACCATCTTCACCTTGCCGGCAGGCACCGGGCGCACAACGCTTGGCGAGTTGCTCTATCGCGAAAAGGTGATTAATCGTCCGCGCGTATTCCAGTGGTTACTGCGCCTGGAACCCGATCTTTCGCATTTTAAAGCCGGTACCTACCGCTTCACGCCCAACATGACCGTGCGGGAGATGATGCAGTTGCTGGAGAGCGGCAAAGAGGCGCAGTTCCCGCTTCGTTTCGTTGAGGGGATGCGGTTAAGCGACTACCTGAAACAGCTGCGCGACGCGCCATACATTAAGCACACGCTGAAAGATGATGACTACGCAACCGTAGCGCAGGCGATAAAAATGGCGCACCCGGAGTGGGTCGAAGGGTGGTTCTGGCCCGACACGTGGATGTACACCGCCAATACTACCGACGTCGCGCTGTTGAAACGCGCGCATCAAAAAATGGTGCAGGCCGTTGCCCGTGCCTGGGAAGGGCGCGCTGAAGGGCTGCCCTATAAAGATGAAAATCAGCTGGTGACGATGGCCTCGATCATTGAGAAAGAGACCGCCGTCGCCGGTGAGCGCGACCGGGTAGCCTCGGTGTTTATTAACCGGCTGCGCATCGGGATGCGTCTGCAGACCGATCCGACGGTAATCTACGGGATGGGGGCGCGATATAGTGGTAAGCTGTCGCGCGCCGATCTCGAGGCACCGACGGATTACAACACCTATGTTATTAACGGCCTGCCGCCGGGGCCGATTGCCACGCCGGGTGAAGCCTCACTGAAAGCCGCGGCGCATCCGGCAAAAACGCCATATCTCTATTTTGTTGCCGACGGTAAAGGCGGGCATACGTTTAACACCAATCTCGCCAGTCATAATCGATCGGTGCAGGAGTACCTGAAAGTACTTAAGGAAAAAAATGGGCAGTAAATACATCGTCATTGAAGGGCTGGAAGGCGCGGGCAAAACCACCGCGCGGGATGTCATTGTCGACACGCTGAACACGCTCGGCGTTGGCGACATGGTCTTCACCCGCGAGCCGGGCGGCACGCTGCTGGCAGAAAAGCTGCGCAGCCTGGTGCTGGATATCCGATCCGTCGGGGATGAAGTGATCACCGATAAAGCCGAAGTGCTGATGTTTTACGCCGCCCGCGTTCAGCTGGTGGAGACGGTGATCAAACCTGCGCTGGCAAGCGGAAGCTGGGTGATTGGCGATCGCCACGATCTCTCCACCCAGGCCTACCAGGGCGGCGGACGCGGTATTGATCAAACCCTGCTCACCACGCTGCGCGACGCGGTGCTCGGCGATTTCCGCCCCGATTTAACAATCTATCTTGATGTGACGCCGGAAGTGGGCCTCAAACGCGCCCGCGCGCGCGGCGAGCTTGACCGCATTGAGCAGGAGTCGCTCGATTTCTTCAACCGCACGCGTGCCCGCTATCTGGAACTGGCGGCGCAAGATGCGACTATTCGTACCATTGATGCCACTCAGTCGCTGGAAGAGGTTGTAGCCGATATTCGCCGCACCGTTACCGCATGGGTGGAGGAGCAGGGCGCATGAAATGGTATCCGTGGCTACGGCCGGACTTTGAACAACTGGTCGCCAGTTATCAGAGCGGGCGCGGGCACCACGCGTTACTGATCCACGCCCTGGAAGGGATGGGCGACGATGCGCTCATCTACGCCATTAACCGCCTGCTGCTCTGCCAGACGCCGCAAGGAAATAAAAGCTGCGGTCGCTGCCGCGGCTGCGAATTGATGCAGGCCGGTACGCACCCCGATTATTACGTGCTTGCGCCCGAGAAAGGGAAGTCGACGCTGGGCATCGATGCGGTGCGTGAAGTGAATGAAAAGCTGTATGAGCACGCCCGGCTCGGCGGCGCGAAAGTCGTCTGCCTGCCGGATGCCGCGCAGCTCAGCGACGCTGCTGCCAACGCACTGCTCAAAACGCTTGAAGAGCCGCCCGCGCAGACATGGTTTTTCCTTGCCTGCCGCGAGCCTGTGCGGCTGTTACCGACCCTGCGCAGCCGCTGCCGTATGCATCACTTAGCGCCACCCGCAGAACAGTACGCCGCGACGTGGCTTTCGCGTGAAGTGACAATGTCACAAGAGGCAATTCTTACCGCGCTGCGCCTGTCGGCCGGCTCGCCGGGTGCTGCTCAAGTATTGTTGCAGGATGATAAGTGGAAGCAGCGTCAGACCCTGTGTGAAGCGGCAAACACCGCGCTGGCTGGCGGTGACTGGCTGGCGATGCTGCCCGCGCTAAACCATGATAATGCCCCAGAGCGGCTGCAGTGGCTTGCTTCGCTGATCCTTGACGCGCTGAAACTGCAGCAAGGCGCAACACTCGTTACCAACGTCGATGCTCCGGCGCTGGTGCAGGGTTTCGCCCGCCAGTGGCGCAGCGACACGCTGCATGCGCTTTTGCATGCGCTGTTTACCTGCCGTGAGCAGTTGCTGAGCGTTGTTGGCGTCAACCGCGAGCTGCTGCTGACCGATTTACTGTTAAATGTGGAGCGTTACCTGCACTCCGGCGTGACGCTTCCTGTATCCCATCTATAAGAGAGACATTATGTTTTTAGTCGACTCGCACTGCCATCTCGATGGCCTTAACTATGAAACGCTGCATAAAAATGTGGACGATGTGCTGGCGAAAGCCGCCGCGCGCGATGTGAAGTTCTGCCTCGCGGTTGCCACGACGCTGCCCGGATACCGGTCAATGCGTGAATTAGTCGGCGAGCGTGAGAATGTGGTTTTCTCCTGCGGCGTACATCCGCTTAATCAGGATGAAGAGTACGAGGTGGAAACCCTGCGCCAGCTGGCGGCAGAAGAGGGTGTGGTGGCAATGGGTGAAACCGGCCTCGACTACTTCTATACCCCGGAAACCAAGCCGCGCCAGCAGGAGTCTTTCCGCAACCATATCCGCATTGGGCGCGAGCTGAATAAACCGGTGATTGTGCATACGCGTGACGCGCGCGCCGATACGCTGGCGATTTTACAAGAAGAGAAGGTGCAGGATTGCGGCGGCGTACTACACTGCTTTACCGAAGATCGTGAAACGGCCGGTAAGCTGCTGGATATGGGTTTTTATATCTCCTTTTCCGGCATCGTAACCTTCCGTAACGCTGAGCAGCTACGTGACGCCGCGCGCTATGTGCCGCTCGATCGCCTGCTGGTGGAGACGGATTCACCCTATCTGGCACCGGTGCCGCACCGCGGGAAAGAGAACCAGCCCGCCATGACGCGCGATGTTGCAGAGTATATGGCGGTGCTGAAGGGTGTCTCCATTGAAGAGCTTGCCCAACAGACGACGCAAAACTTTGCCCGCCTGTTCCATATCGCCCCGTCGCGTCTGCAATTAGCCTGAAAAGCAGCTTATTTTAGTACTCGTAATTAATAACCGATAAGAGTAAAGTTCACCGCCATAAAATGGGCGGTGACGGTTACAATTTGACCTAAACAGAGCGGCAAATGTAAGGCAATGTGAGTTTTATTGTCGATGCTGGCTGAAACGTGATAGCGGTCAAACAAACCTGAAACGATTTATTTTACTCTGTGTAATAAATAAAGGGCGCTTAGATGCCCTTCCCACGGCGCGGTTCTCCCCCCGTGCCAATGCGCGAAAGCGTAGAAAAAAGCACTAATACTCAGGAGCACTCTCAATTATGTTTAAGAATGCATTTGCTAACCTGCAGAAGGTCGGTAAATCGCTGATGCTGCCAGTATCCGTACTCCCTATCGCAGGTATCCTGCTGGGCGTCGGTTCTGCAAACTTCAGCTGGCTGCCAGAAGTGGTTTCCCATGTTATGGCCGAAGCGGGCGGTTCCGTTTTCGCCAACATGCCGCTGATCTTCGCGATCGGTGTGGCCCTTGGCTTCACCAATAACGACGGCGTTTCCGCGCTGGCCGCCGTTGTCGCCTACGGCATCATGGTTAAAACCATGGCGGTGGTTGCGCCGCTGGTTCTGCATTTACCTGCTGAAGAGATCGCGGCGAAACACCTGGCAGACACCGGTGTGCTTGGCGGTATCATCTCTGGTGCGATCGCAGCGTATATGTTTAACCGCTTCTACCGTATCAAGCTGCCTGAGTATCTGGGCTTCTTCGCGGGTAAACGCTTTGTGCCGATCATCTCTGGTCTGGCAGCAATCTTCACCGGCGTGATCCTCTCCTTTATTTGGCCGCCGATCGGTACTGCTATCCAGACCTTCTCTCAGTGGGCTGCTTACCAGAACCCGGTTGTTGCGTTTGGTATCTATGGCTTCATTGAGCGCTGCCTGGTGCCGTTTGGTCTGCACCACATCTGGAACGTACCTTTCCAGATGCAGATTGGTGAATTCACCAACGCCGCAGGTCAGGTGTTCCACGGCGATATCCCGCGTTACATGGCAGGTGACCCGACCGCAGGTAAACTCTCCGGTGGCTTCCTGTTCAAAATGTACGGTCTGCCGGCTGCCGCGATTGCTATCTGGCACTCTGCGAAACCGGAAAACCGCGCCAAAGTGGGCGGTATCATGATCTCCGCCGCGCTGACCTCGTTCCTGACCGGTATCACCGAGCCGATCGAGTTCTCCTTTATGTTCGTGGCGCCGATCCTGTACGTTATCCATGCGATTCTGGCAGGCCTGGCCTTCCCGATCTGTATCCTGCTGGGTATGCGTGACGGTACGTCGTTCTCTCACGGTCTGATCGACTTCGTCGTGCTGAGCGGCAACAGCAGCAAACTGTGGCTGTTCCCGATTATCGGTATCTGCTACGCAGTGGTTTACTACACCGTCTTCCGCGTGCTGATTAAAGCGCTGGATCTGAAGACGCCGGGTCGTGAAGAGACCACCGAAGAGAGCAAAGCTGGCGTAACCAGCGAAATGGCTCCGGCTCTGGTTTCCGCCTTTGGCGGCAAAGAGAACATCACCAACCTCGATGCGTGCATCACGCGTCTGCGTGTCAGCGTGGCTGACGTAGCGAAAGTGGATCAGGCTGGCCTGAAGAAACTGGGCGCTGCGGGTGTGGTTGTTGCCGGTTCCGGCGTTCAGGCGATTTTCGGTACCAAATCCGATAACCTGAAAACTGAGATGGATGAGTACATCCGCAACAGCTAAGCCATAGTCTGGGGAGACTGAGGGAGCCTGATGGCTCCCTTTTTTATTGACCTGCATTTGTAGGACGGATAAGCGTCAGCGCCATCCGGCATTGCGGTTTAGCCGGAAGGCGGCGTTGCCTTATCCGGCCTACAGGTAGCCAATAAAAAAGGAGCCCGCAGGCTCCTTTTGTTTACTGATGCGATATCAGAAGCGGTAATTAGCGCTCACTGAGAAGTTACGCGGCTCGCCATATACATAGGAGCGGCTGTCGACGTTGGTGTCATATTTCTTATCAAACAGGTTATCGATGTTCGCCTGCACCGAAAGCTGCTTAGTGACCTGGTAACGGGCGAAAAGGTCGACCAGCGCATAGCTGCCCTGTTCAGAGCGGAAGTTGCCGTTCGCAGTGCTGACATTCGCCCAAGTGCTGTTCTGCCAGTTAACGCCGCCGCCGACGGTTAACTCCTGCAGCATCGGCAGGCGATAGCTGGTGAAGGTTTTGATCGACGTACGCGGCAGGTTCGGGTTCACCGCATTGCCATCTTTATCATCAGCAACATAGCGTGTGGCGCCAAAAGTCATCTGCCAGTTGTCCGTCAGCGCACCGTTAATTTCCAGCTCAACACCTTTACTCACCGCGCCATCAACCGCTTCATACGCGCTTTCGCCGCTGGTGCCCGGCACCACGCCACCGGTTGTCTGACCCAGGTTATCCTGCTCGATACGGAACACGGCAAGTGAAGCGGTTAAACGGCTGTTCATCCAGTCAGATTTCACGCCCAGCTCGTAGTTTTTCCCGGTGACCGGCGAGAGATATTTCCCCTGCGCGTCGCGGTACTCCTGCGGTTTAAAGATGGAGGTGTAGCTGGCATAGGTCGACCAGGTATCATTGATGTCGAAGATCAGGCCCGCATAGGGTGAGAGGTTGTTCTTCTCCAGATCCTGCGTCAACGTCTCAAGTTTGTATTTGGTATAACGCGCGCCGGCAATTAGGTGCAGCGGATCGGCAAGGGAGATACGCGTTGCGAGGTAGGCTGACTGCTGACGAATAGTATCTTCCTGCGCCAGGCTCAGCGGCGCCCACTGGGTTTCCGGGTAGTTGCCGTTGAAGTTGCTGTAGTTGCCGAGCGAGGTATCGAGGATATTCTCCCACGAGCTAAAGTAGCGGTTATTTTGCTTGCTCAGATTGCCGCCGACCATCAGCTCATGCTGGCGGCCAAACAGTTCATACGAGCCATTAGCAAAGGTATCCAGCGCATCGACTTTACGCATGCCGGTGTTATACCCGGTGCCGCCAACATAGGGGTAAGAGGCACCATAAGGGCTGACCATCAGTCCGGTGGATTTATCGACCGTGCCGTCGACATAGAGCGCTTTACTGTCGAGCTGCGTCTCGGTATGGGTGCCGTTCACCGTCAGCAGCCAGTCACTGCCGAGACCCTGCTTCAGTGTCGCGAAGGTGCGTTTGGAGACTTTATTGTTATAGGCCCAATCCGGCGCGGTGCTGTCGCTGCGGCTCGGGTGGGTTTTTGTGCCGTCCGTATACCAGCGCGGCAACCCGCCCCACGTTGGGCTATCAACGTCGGTCTCCTGGTAGTCATAGCCAACGGAGAAGGCCGTCGACACAGTCAGATCGACATCCAGCACGCCGTAGAAGAACTTCTTCTCCTGGCTGTAGCGATCAAGCCAGCTGTCATTATGCTGATAACCAGCCACCGCACGGCCGCGGATCCTGCCATCATCCGTCAGCGGCGTGGATACATCCGCGACGTAACGCTGTTTATTCCAGCTGCCATACTCCGCCGAAACGTTTGAGGTGAATTCGCGGCTGTCGGCGTGCTTGCGCACCATATTTACGGAAGCGGATGGGTTGCCCGCCCCGGTCATCAGCCCGGTTGCGCCGCGTACCACTTCAATGCGCTCATACATGGCGGTATCGGAGAGCGCATCGCCCAGGTTCCAGCGGGTTTCAAAAATCGTCGGAATACCGTCGACCATATAGTTATCAATCAGGAAGCCACGCGAGTAGTAGGTGCTGCGATCGGAGTCTGCCGTGCTCTCGAACACGCCGGTGGTGTTCTTCAGCACATCGCCCAGTGTTTCCAGCTGCTGATCCTTCATCCGCTGTTGGGTAGTAATGCTGATGGATTGAGGAATATCGCGCTGCACCAGCGTCATTTTGGTGCCCGCCGCAGTGGTCTGCGTATTGTAATCCTGTTCGGTCAGAGCACGAGCGTCGGCAGCGCTGGTTCCTTCAACTACCACCGTCTCTTCACTGCTGGCGGCAAAACCGGTGGCCGGGGTGAGCGCGAAAGCAATGGCAACGGCCAGCAGGGAAGGGGCGGCCGTACAGGCGCGTGCGCCGAAGCGGCCATTCTGCGGGAAAGACATGATAAACCCTTAATGGTGTGTGAGCAGAACCCGCAGCCAGTACGTTGCTGGCTACGGGAAGTAAATGCGTCAGCGCAAGGCGCGCATGGAAATGCAAATGCGAAATATACGCATTCACTTAACTGGTGTAAACAGATGTAATTATCGATTATGAAATGCGATTTCATCTGTGCCGGGCGGCGTCTGCGCCTGCCACAATCAGGCCCGGCGTAAAAGGGGAAAGAAAAACAGCGTTATAGTTGAAAGAACAAGAGAATCTCGATCATACTCTAGGGCACATAATTGACGACGACGGCGGGCCTGGCCCGCACTCATAAAAGGAAAACGTCATGGCCGAAGAGACCATTTTCAGCAAAATCATTCGTCGCGAAATTCCGGCGGACATCGTTTATCAGGATGAACTGGTTACCGCCTTTCGCGATATCTCTCCGCAAGCACCAACACATGTGCTGATCGTGCCGAACCTGCTTATCCCAACCGTCAACGATGTAACGCAGGCCCATGAGCAGGCGCTGGGGCGCATGATGACTGTTGCTGCGAAAATCGCCCGTGATGAAGGGATTGCCGAAGATGGCTATCGCCTGATCATGAACTGCAATCGTCACGGCGGGCAGGAGGTTTACCATATTCATATGCACCTGGTGGGTGGGCGCGTGCTGGGGCCGATGCTGGCTCATAAAGGGCTTTAAGATGAGCGTCGCGCGTGTTGCGTTACTGCTGACGGCGTTAGCGCTTGTCGGCTGCGGCTCCCGGCCCGCAATCCCGGTCGCCAGCAATCAAACGCTGGTGATGGAGTCCTCCATCCTTGCCGCAGGCATCATCGCGCAGCCGCCGACCATGAGCCGGGAGGCGCTGCAGCCTTCCGCCTCATCAAAGATCTATAACGAACGCCAGCAGCCCGTCACGCTGCACTATCGCTTTTACTGGTATGACGCCAGAGGTCTGGAGATGCACCCGCTGGAAGCGCCGCGCAGCGTAACGGTTCCCGGTAATGCCACCATGACACTCTACGGCAGCGCTAACTATCTCGGCGCGCACAGCGTCAGACTCTATCTCTATCTCTAAGAGGTGACACTTGATTAAGACCATTGGACGCTACGCGTTACTGACCACACTTGCCATGCTGCTTGCAGGCTGTATCACCGACCAGCAACCGGCTCCAGTTGAGCAGGCAGGCGGTGGCGCGACGCAACCGGCGCAACCTCAGCAGCCGCAGCAGCCGATTCCGGGCGTGCCTTCTGTGCCAACGCTGCCGCAGCAGCCAGGCCCGATTGAACATCAGGATCAGAACGGCCAGCCGACGCCGCGCGAGCGTCATTACGACTGGAACGGCGCAGTACAGCCGATGGTGGGCAAAATGTTGCAGGCCAGCGGTGCCAATGCTGGCAGCGTTCTGCTGGTGGACAGCGTAAACAACCGCACTAACGGTTCGATTAACACCGGTGAAGCAACAGAAGTGGTGCATAACGCGCTGGCAAACAACGGTAAATTCACCCTGATTACCGCCCAGCAGCTGGCGGTCGCCAAGCAGCAGCTCGGCCTGTCGCCGCAGGACAGCCTCGGCACGCGCAGCAAAGCAATGGGCATTGCGCGCAACGTCGGCGCACAGTATGTGCTCTACTCCAACGCAACCGGCAATGCCAATGCGCCTTCGCTGCAAATGCAGTTAATGCTGGTGCAGACCGGCGAGATTATCTGGTCAGGTAAAGGTGCCGTTCAACAGCAGTAATCTGACGCGTGACGCCATCCTGTCACGCGACTTTCCGCACTACGCTCCCGTCGCCAGCCAGCATGTTGGGCTGAGCGGCGGGAGCTGTCTGATAAGCGACGGGCAGCAGACGCTGGTGCTTCGCCATCAGCATCAGGCCGCGCCAGCCTCCTTTCTGCGCCAGTATCGTCTGTTGCGCCATCTTCCTGCCACTATTGCGCCGCAGCCCCTTTTTTTCGCGGCTGGCTGGATGGCGATCGACTATATTCCCGGCACGATCGACACCGCGCTGCCGCAGGCCGACGCGCTGGCGAGATTGCTGTATGATCTGCACCTGCAAAAATGCTTCGGCTGGCGCATCACGCTATTGCCGCTACTGGAGCGCGACTGGCAGTGCAGCGCGCCCGCACGGCGCACACCCTTCTGGCTGCGGCAGCTAAAACGGCTGCGGCGTCAGCGTGAGCCACTGCCGCTGCGCCTTGCGCCCCTGCATATGGATGTTCACGCCGGGAATATTGTGCACGGCGAAAAGGGGCTGCGGCTTATCGACTGGGAGTATGCCGGCGACGGCGATGTGGCGCTGGAGTTGGCCGGGATCTGGTGCGAAAACGAGGCGCAGCGCGCTGAGATTGCCGCGCGCTATGCCAGTCAGGCGGATATCGATCCGCCTCTGCTCTGGCGGCAGGTTAAGCGCTGGCGGCCATGGGTGTTAATACTAATGGTCGGCTGGTATGAACGCCGCTGGCAGCAGACCGGCGATCAACAATTTATTATGCTGGCGAATGAAATATGGCGTCAGCTTCAGTCTGAAGGATAAGAGAGGTAAGTGTGGGTCCAGTGATGTTGGATGTTGAAGGGTACGAACTGGATGCGGAGGAGCGCGAGATCCTGGCGCATCCGCTGGTTGGCGGCTTGATCCTCTTTACCCGGAATTATCACGATCCCGAACAGCTGCGCGAGCTGGTGCGCCAGATCCGCGCGGCTTCCCACCACCGGCTGGTGGTGGCGGTCGATCAGGAGGGCGGGCGCGTGCAGCGTTTTCGCGACGGCTTTACCCGCCTGCCGGCGGCGCAATCTTTCGCGGCGCTACTTGGCATGGAAGAGGGTGGTCGACTGGCGCAGGAGGCGGGCTGGCTGATGGCGAGCGAAATGATCGCCATGGATATTGATATCAGCTTTGCGCCGGTGCTTGATGTCGGGCACATCAGCGCGGCGATCGGTGAGCGTTCATACCATGCGGATGTGCAGAAAGCGTTAACGCTGGCCACCCGCGTGATTGATGGCATGCACAGCGCAGGCATGAAAAGCACCGGCAAACACTTCCCGGGCCACGGCGCGGTAACCGCAGACTCGCACAAAGAGACGCCGTTCGATCCGCGCCCATTGGCGGAGATCCGCGCGAAAGATATGTCTATTTTTAAGACGCTGATTGAGCAGAGCAAGCTGGATGCCATTATGCCCGCGCATGTTATCTACACCGATGCCGATCCGCGTCCGGCCAGTGGCTCACCCTGGTGGCTGAAAACCGTGCTGCGCGGTGAGCTGGGTTACGACGGCGTGATTTTCTCCGACGATCTCTCGATGGAGGGGGCGGCGATCATGGGCAGCTACGCTGAACGCGGGCAGGCGTCGCTGGATGCCGGTTGCGATATGATCCTGGTCTGTAATAATCGTAAAGGTGCCGTTGAGGTACTGGATAACCTGTCACCGATCAATGCAGAGCGTGTTACACATTTGTATCATAAAGGTTCTTTTTCTCGTCAGGAGTTGATGAGTTCGGCGCGCTGGAAAGCGGCTCACCACGAGCTGGAACAGCTGCACGAACGCTGGCAGGCGCATAAAGCTGCGCATTAACCCTGCGGACAAACCGTCGAAGTGGTGAGGATACCATGATTATCTATTTACACGGTTTTGACTCGAACAGCCCCGGCAACCACGAAAAGGTGCTGCAACTGCAGTTTATTGATCCCGATGTCCGGCTGATTAGCTACAGCACGCGGCATCCGAAACATGATATGCAGCATCTGCTCAAAGAGGTGGATAAAATGCTGCAGCTCAACGTCGATGAGCGCCCGCTGATTTGCGGCGTCGGTTTGGGCGGTTACTGGGCAGAGCGCATCGGTTTTCTCTGCGATATCCGCCAGGTTATCTTCAACCCCAATCTCTTCCCTTATGAAAATATGGAAGGGAAGATCGACCGGCCGGAAGAGTACCGGGATATTGCCACCAAGTGCGTCGCCAACTTTCGTGAAAAGAACCGCGACCGCTGTCTGGTTATCCTCTCGCGTCAGGATGAGGCGCTGGACAGCCAGCGCACTTCAAATGAGCTGCACCACTATTACGAGATCGTCTGGGACGAAGCGCAGTCCCATAAGTTCAAAAACATCTCACCGCATCTGCAGCGCATTAAGGCCTTCAAAACCCTCGGTTAATTCCCCCTTTGCGGCAGGTTTCCCCCTGCCGCAGCACTTCTTTTTTCAACCCCTTTAGCGCGTAATTTGCGCCGGCACGGCTACACGTGCTCATCTTTGCGGCAGCAAAACTTGATATATATCAATTTTGGTATGACCATTGAACCGTTCGTGATATTCTCGTGGTCAATGCTTAGTTGCCAGCGCGTAAACCATTGTTAATTAAGGGCTATTTTTATAACTTTTAGTTAACAATTGGTTAATATTTTAGGGGGTCACTTTGACTACACCATTGAAAAAAATTGTGATTGTAGGCGGTGGTGCTGGCGGGCTTGAGCTGGCAACGCAGTTAGGCAAGAAGCTGGGTCGCGGTAAAAAAGCGAAAATCACCCTGGTGGATCGCAATCACAGCCATTTATGGAAACCACTGCTGCATGAAGTGGCGACCGGCTCCCTCGATGAAGGCGTCGATGCCCTGAGCTATCTGGCGCATGCGCGTAATCACCATTTCCAGTTCCAGCTCGGTTCCGTTATCGACATCAACCGCGAAAGCAAAACGCTGACGCTGGCTGAACTGCGTGATGAGAAGGGCGATCTGCTGGTGCCGGAGCGCAAGCTGGCGTATGACACGCTTGTAATGGCGCTGGGCAGCACCTCTAACGACTTCAACACCCCGGGCGTGAAAGAGCACTGCATCTTCCTCGACAACCCGCACCAGGCGCGTCGCTTCCATCAGGAGATGCTTAACCTGTTCCTGAAATACTCCGCTAACCTTGGCGCAAACGGCAAAGTGAATATCGCTATTGTCGGCGGCGGGGCAACGGGCGTTGAGCTGTCAGCTGAACTGCATAACGCGGTCAAACAGCTGCACAGCTACGGCTATAAAGGGCTGACCAACGAGGCGTTGAACGTAACGCTGGTGGAAGCGGGCGAGCGTATTCTCCCTGCGCTGCCGCCGCGTATTTCGGGCGCTGCGCATAATGAGCTGACCAAAATGGGCGTGCGCGTTCTCACTCAGACGATGGTCACCAGCGCCGACGAGGGCGGTCTGCACACCAAAGAGGGTGAGTATATTCAGGCCGACCTGATGGTGTGGGCTGCGGGCATCAAAGCGCCGGACTTTATGAAAGAGATTGGCGGCCTGGAGACTAACCGCATCAACCAGCTGGTAGTGGAGCAGACGCTGCAAACCACGCGCGACCCGGATATCTACGCCATTGGCGACTGCGCCTCCTGCGCACGTCCGGAGGGCGGTTTTGTGCCGCCGCGCGCCCAGGCTGCGCACCAGATGGCAAGCCTTGCGCTGCATAACATCCTCGCGCAGATCAAAGGCAAGACGTTGAAGAATTACGTCTATAAAGACCACGGCTCGCTGGTGTCGCTCTCTAACTTCTCCACCGTCGGTAGCCTGATGGGTAACCTGATGCGCGGCTCGATGATGGTAGAAGGGCGTATTGCGCGCTTCGTCTATATCTCGCTCTACCGTATGCACCAGGTGGCGCTGCACGGTTACTTCAAAACCGGGCTGATGATGGTGGTGGGCAGTATCAACCGCGTGATCCGCCCGCGCCTTAAACTCCACTGATCCTTCTGCTGCTCTCCGCCTTCTGGCGCGGGAGCAGCATATCCCTCTGCCTGATGTGCCTTTAGCGCTCAGACAACTCTGAATAACTCTGCTTTCACCTGCCGAACCCCTATTTTTGCGCGATTTCTGATTGGCTGCCCTCTTGCACCATTGCAAAATTGTTACCAATAGCCAACCAGGGAGAGAATCCTGTGAATAAATCAATGTTAGCGGGTATCGGTATTGGCGTGGCCGCTGCACTGGGCGTTGCCGCAGTCGCCAGCCTCAATGTTTTCGATCGCGGGCCGCAATATGCGCAGGTGGTATCAGCCACGCCGATCAAAGAGACGGTGAAAACGCCGCGAGAGGCGTGTCGCAATGTCACGGTAACGCATCGTCGTCCGGTGCAGGATGAGAACCGTATTACCGGTTCCGTGCTGGGTGCGGTAGCAGGCGGTGTGCTTGGCCATCAGTTTGGCGGCGGGCGCGGACGCGATGTAGCGACCGTCGTCGGTGCGTTAGGCGGCGGTTATGCAGGCAACCAGATTCAGGGCGGTATGCAGGAGAGGGATACCTACACGACCACTCAGCAACGCTGCAGCACGGTATATGACAAATCGGAAAAAATGCTCGGTTATGACGTGACCTATAAAATCGGCGACCAGCAGGGGAAAATCCGCATGGATAAAGATCCTGGCACGCAGATTCCGCTGGATAACAACGGTCAGCTGATTCTGAATAACAAAGCATAAAAAAGCAGTACTCTGCATATTGGCTCCTCATCGCTCAGGCTGAGGAGCCTTTTTTTGCCATAAAAAAGCCTCGCATCATGCGGGGCTTTTTCGTTGTTAAATAAAGTCTTGTTGGCGAACAACCAGCAATCCGGTAATGAGGACAGAGACAAATGCAAACAGTACCGAGCCACCCAGCAAGACCCACAGACCAAATAACAATGTAATTACTATTAACACTTTGATGAATGGTAATAGCAAAATCATTTCCATTTCCTTCTGCATGTGATTAGTCAGTAAAAGACCCTTTATCCTCATAAAAATGATCGGTACTACGCGTAGAGTGAGTGCAAGGGAAAAGTGACGCCTGAAAAACATACTTATTGTTTTATATTGCCGCCGACAATGATTAGCGACGCAATAATCACAATTAAGCATAGCAAAGCCGGGAAAATGGCTGATAGTTTTTACCTATCGTTGAATTGTGCAATCACTATCACAGAGAGGAAATGAGACGGAACTCCGTCTCATTTTTTATTACGCTTTGATCAAATCTGGCCACAGGCGCAGGGTGGTGCGGGTGATTTGCAGCAGCTTCTCAAGGCTTGCGCCTTCGCGGGCGCTGATGGACATGCCCTGTAAGATGCAGCCAAGAAACTGCGCAAGGGAGGCGATATCCACGCCTGCCGGGATCTCGCCTTTCGCCTGCCGCTGCGCGAGGAAGTGCTGCAATGTCTCCTCCTGGCGGGCATGACGCGTTTTAATCGTCTTCGCAATCTCCTGCGACGAGGCGGCAAGCGTCGCGGAGGTGTTAATCATAAAGCAGCCCGCGGGCGTATCGGTGCTGGTAAAACACCTTGCGATGGCAGAGAAATAGTCCAGCAACGCCTGTTCTACCGGCTTCTCTTCGCACTCCAGTAACGCTTCATGCTGCCTGGCGAAACGGGCGATATAGCGATCAAGGACTGCGCGAAACAGCCCCTCTTTATTGGTGAACTCTGCGTAGAGCGTCGGTGCTTTTGCCCCGGTCGCTTCTACCAGATCGGAGAGTGATGTGGCTTCATAGCCATGCTGCCAGAATAGCGTCATGGCTTTATCGAGCGCCGCTTCCCTGTCGAACACTTTCGGTCGGCCACGGCTTTTTTTCGTACAACTGCTGACTTCACTGGTCATATCGCCGCTTCTTTGTTGGTTTGTTGAATAGCCATTATAAAAATAATCCTGGTGAATGACCAGCCGCAAAACCGCACATATTAATAAATCATATGCTTATGAAAATTAAGAACTATTTAAATTAGTTAGTGATCGTTATAAAAAAATATTGACGGGTGATATAGATCACACTTATGATTTCCCTATCGATCGTTAACTTAATGCTTAACGACCCCCGTTCACCTGCATCAGGACAATCATTATGAAAACCATCAATACGCTGTTTACCGCTGCTGTTTTAAGTACTCTCTCATTCGCCAGCTTTGCCGCCGTTGAGGTGCAGTCCGCACCGGCCGGGCAGCAGGAGCTGACCGCCATTGGCGTGACCGGCAGCACCAACCTCGCCTCCGTTGAGAAAAAAGTGGCTGAGAAAGCCGAACAGCTGGGCGCGTCCTCTTACCGTATTACTTCCGTGACCGGCTCCGATCGCCTGCACGGTACCGCAGTGCTCTACAAATAAGCTCACCACCCTCGAGCTACGCCACTGCAATAAAAAAGGCCCTGCACAACGTGCAGGGCCTTTTTGTTTATGCGCGGGCGCTACATCGCCTGCATACTCTCTTGCGCATGCTGGGTCACGTCCACCGGCATACCCGAGCGCAGCTCAATAGCCTGCGCCATCACCGCCGCATCGCTTTCAGCCTGAAACGTCTTCATCGCCGCATTGAGCGGGATCGGCAGCGTTTTCGGATCGTCATTGATCGATTCGGAGAGCGGCTGATGCACCTCCACCAGCCGCGTGCCGTCTGGCTCGACGGAGGCTTTAATCGGCGTATTGATGATATTCACCGGCGTGCCGGGGCTGATTGCAGCAAACAGCGCGGCAATATCGCTATCCCGCAGGCGAATACACCCGGAGCTGACGCGCATACCGATACCAAAATCGGCATTGGTGCCGTGCAGCAGGTAAACGCCACCGTAAGCGGCCAGGCGAATCGCATGATGGCCCATCGGGTTATCCGGCCCGGCTGGCATCACCGGCGGTAACTCGATTCCGCGCGCTTTGTAGCGGGCGCGGATATTGGCGGTTGGCGTCCAGGTTGGGTTGGCCCGTTTATCGGAAACGGTGGTCACCATCGTTGGCGTCAGCGTATCGCCGCCCAGTTGACCAATGCCGATCGGATAGATGGTGACCTCATTTTTTCCGGGGGGATAGTAGTAAAGACGCAGCTCGGCGAGGTTAATAACAATCCCTCTGCGCGGCACATCCGGCAGCAGTGTTTGCAGCGGGATGGTGACAACGCTACCGGCGCGCGGAACGAAGGGATCAATACCGGGATTAGCCTGTAACAGCGCGAGAAAGCCAACGTCATATTTTTTGGCGATCGCCTCCAGCGAACCGCCATCGTTCTCAACAATATGGAAACGGTTTTCGCCTACCAGCTTGCTGCCCGCAGGCGGCAGCGGCCAGGTATTCGCCCGGGCGGGAAGGGCAAAGATAAGCATAGCGGCGACGGCGAACAGCGTCATCCAGTGAGCGAAGCGCGACATTTTGAACATGATCATAATCCATGTAAATCATAAGGTTATTTCTATAAGACAACTCAATAGGATTATGCTCATCGGGTTCGTCTGGAAACCCTGGTTATTGCAAAGCATTTGTAAATATTACAAAAAAAGACGCGGATAATGGACAAAGGTATTCGGTCCGTAGGCCGGATAAGGCGGTACGCCGCCATCCGGCAAAAATCCGGCAGGATATTCGTCCCTTGCTCTCAAAACATGCCTGATGGCGCTGCGCTTATCAGGCCTACAAAACCGTGCCGGATGATGCATGACTGCGATCGCGTAGGCCGGATAAGGCAACGCCGCCATCCGGCAATAAAGCGGGCAGGGTGCTCGACCCTGGCTCCCAAAAACATGCCTGATGGCGCTTCGCTTATCAGGCCTACAAAAGAGCACGATCCCGTAGGCCGGATAAGGCAACGCCGCCATCCGGCAATAAAGCGGGCGGGATGTTCGCCACTGGCTCCCAAAAACATGCCTGATGGCGCTGCGCTTATCAGGCCTACAAAAGAGCACGATCCCGTAGGCCGGATAAGGCAACGCTGCTATCCGGCAATAAAGCGGGCAGGATGTTCGATCCTGGCTCCCAAAACATGCCCGATGGCGCTGCGCTTATCAGGCCTACAAAATCGTGCCGGATAATGCATGGCTGCGATCCCGTAGGCCGGATAAGGCGGTACGCCGCCATCCGGCAAAAAGGCGCGCAGAGGCGCTAACCCGCCATCAGGCAACGGCGTTCTCCGCCAGCTGCTGCATAAAGTTGCGCACCCACTCCATGCGGTTTTTCCGCTCGCTCAACTCCTGGAAAAATTTCAATCGCGTCGGGCCATCGAGGCGGAAATGCTGCGGCTGCTTCTGCAACAACCCAATCAACCACGCCGGGTTAACGTGGTTCTTCTCGTTAAACTCAATCAGGCCGCCTTTATCATTCCCCTCCAGCTTGCGGATCCCCAGCTTCTGCGCCTGCTGGCGCAACATGGCGATATCAAGCAGATTACGCGCCGCATCCGGCAGCAGGCCAAAGCGGTCAATCAGCTCCACCTTGATCTCCTCCAGCGCATTCTCATCTTTCGCGCTGGCAATGCGTTTATAGAACGACAGGCGCGTATTCACATCAGGAATAAAATCATCCGGCAGCAGGGCAGGCATGCGCAGCTCCACCTCCGTTTGCTGGCTGGTAAGATCCTCCAGCGACGGCTCGCGCCCCTCTTTCAGGGCATCGACAGCATTCTCCAGCAACTCCATATAGAGCGAGAAACCGATGGTCTCCATCTGCCCGCTCTGATCCTCACCGAGCAGCTCACCCGCACCGCGGATCTCCAGATCGTGAGTGGCCAGCGCAAAGCCTGCGCCCAGATCCTCCAGCGAGGCGATTGCTTCAAGGCGTTTTTGCGCATCGGTGGTCATCGCCTTCGGATGCGGCGTCAGCAGCCAGGCATAGGCCTGGTGATGCGAACGCCCGACGCGACCGCGCAACTGGTGCAGTTGCGCGAGGCCAAAGTGGTCGGCGCGCTCGATGATGATGGTATTGGCGGTGGGAATATCGATCCCGGTTTCGATAATGGTGGTACAGACCAGCACGTTAAACCGTTGATGGTGGAAATCATTCATCACCCGCTCCAGCTCACGCTCGCGCATCTGGCCGTGACCAATGGCGATACGCGCTTCCGGCACCAGCTCCGCCAGCCGGTCGGCCGCTTTCTGGATGTTCTCCACATCGTTATAGAGGTAGTAAACCTGGCCGCCGCGCAGCACTTCACGCAGAATCGCCTCGCGCACCACCAGGTTGTCATATTCGCGAACAAAGGTTTTCACCGCCAGACGTCGGGCGGGAGGTGTCGCAATGATCGACAGATCGCGCATGCCGCTCATCGCCATATTCAGCGTGCGCGGGATCGGCGTCGCGGTGAGCGTCAGGATATCAACGTCGGCGCGCATCGCTTTAATACGCTCTTTATGCCGCACGCCGAAACGGTGCTCCTCATCGACGATCAGCAGCCCCAAATCCTTCATTTTCACATCGCTTTGCAGCAGCTTATGCGTGCCGATCAGAATGTCGATCTTCCCTTCGGCGGCCTGTTCAAGGATCTGTGCCTGCTCTTTGGCGCTGCGAAAACGCGACAGCATCTCGATGCGCACCGGCCAGTTGGCAAAGCGGTCGCGGAAATTATCGAAGTGCTGCTGGGCGAGCAGGGTGGTCGGCACCAGCACTGCCACTTGCTTATTGTTCTCGATAGCAAGGAAGGCAGCGCGCATCGCCACTTCGGTTTTACCAAAGCCGACATCGCCGCACACCAGCCGATCCATCGCCAGCGGCTGGCACATATCGCTCAGCACGGCATTGATGGCCTGGGCCTGATCCGGGGTGGTTTCGAAGGGGAAACCGTCGCAAAAGAGCTGGTATTGTTCGCGATCGTGTTTAAACGCGAAGCCCGATTTCGCCGCGCGCTGGGCGTAAATATCCAGCAGTTCCGCCGCCACGTCGCGCACCTTCTCGGCGGCTTTTTGCCGCGCCCGCGTCCAGGCATCGCTGCCCAGTTTATGCAGCGGGGCGTTATCTTCCGCGCCGCCAGCATAACGGCTGATGAGATGGAGCGACGAAACCGGAACATAGAGTTTGGCGTCGTTTGCATAGGTCAGCATCAGGTACTCTGCGGTGATGCCGCCCGCTTCCAGCGTCGTCATCCCGGCATAGCGACCGACGCCGTGCTCAAAGTGCACCACCGGCTGGCCGTCATGCAGCTCAGCGAGGTTGCGAATCAGCGTATCGGGGTTGATGGTGCGGCGCGTATCCTGGCGGCGGCGCGCAACGCGCTCGCCCAACAGATCGCCTTCGCAAATCAGCGCCCGGTTACGCAGCGTATCAATAAACCCGCGCTCGGCGGCCCCGATCATCAGCCACGCGCCCGGCGCGCTGGCATCATCCAGACGCAGAGCGCGTTTTGGCGCAACTTTGATGCGCGCCAGCAGTTCGAGCAGCGCTTCGCGACGCCCCTCGCTCTCGACGGAAAAGACCACCGGGCCGCTGAAGGACTCAAGGAATTTACGCAGATTATCCAGCGGCGATTTCTGCTGCGCCTGCACCGAGAGATCCGGCAGGCTCTGGTAACCGAGGTTAATCTGGCCCGCTTTATCCGCCACCTGTTCGCTTTTGAGCTGAATGCGCGGCCATTTTTTCAGTTCGCTGAACAGCGCATCAACCCGCAGCCATAGTGCTTCCGGAGGTAACAGCGGGCGCATCGGATCAACGCCGCGGTTCTCATAGCGTGCCTGCGCATCCTGCTGGAAACGCTCGGCGCTGGCTTCCAGATCGCCGGTATTCACCAGCAGCGTATTCGCCGGGAAGTAGCTGAAGAGCGGCGGCAGCGGCTCGCTGAAAAAGAGCGGCTGCCAGTATTCGATCCCGGCGGGCAGGGTGCCTTTGCTCACCTGCTGATAGATGTGCTCTGCATCGCGCTTCACCTCGAACTTATCGCGCCACTGGCTGCGGAAAAGCTCGATGGCCGTCTTATCGGTCGGAAACTCATGGGCCGGAAGCAGATTAATCGCCTCCACCTCTTCGAGCGTGCGCTGGGTATCGGCATCAAACAGGCGCAGGCTGTCGATCTCATCATCGAAAAAGTCGAGGCGGTAAGGCTGGCTGCTGCCCATCGGGAAGAGGTCGAGCAGCGCGCCACGAGTGGCGTATTCGCCATGCTCCATCACCTGATCGACATGGCGGTAACCGGCGCTATCAAGCTGCGTACGCAGCTGATCCCGCGACAGGCGCTGCCCCTTTTTCATCACCAGCGCGTGACCGTGCAGATAGCTGTGCGGGCAGACGCGCTGCATCAGCGTATTGACTGAGACAATCAGCACACCGCGCTGCATCGCAGGCAGCTGGTAAAGGGTGGAGAGGCGGGAGGAGACAATCTCCTGGTGCGGCGAAAAGCTGTCGTAGGGCAGCGTTTCCCAGTCCGCGAGGTTCATCACCAGGTTATCGGTAAACTGGCTGATCTCATCATGTAAACGCAGCGCGTTCTGCATATCCGGGGCGATAAGCACAACCGGACCGGCGTGTCGTTCAATGATTTCTGCCACTTCGGTGGCGCAGGCCGCGCCGGTAAGCTCGCCAAACTGGCGCTGGTCACCCGCTTTTGACGGCAGGGAATAACGGTATTGTTCAGGCATGGGGATATGAAGATCTCATTATGGATATACCCCCGTTATGGGGGCATATCCTTGATACGCAATACGAGGATTATGTGTGATTACGTGAGTTTAGCCAAGAAATCGCCCTGTCAGCGTGCTGTCGCCGCCGAAAGGTGCTTTGTTGGCGGGGTAAAAAAGAGATCGCCAAACAGCGCGGAGGAGAGTTTACGCACCATCAGCCCGACCAGCGTACAGATCAGCAGCACCGCCGCCGGATAGGCAATCAGCACCGCCAGCTCGACCGCAGGCGGCCAGACGCCAGCGTTAAGCGGTTTGAGCAGCGCCAGGCTAAAGCCCTCGACCAGTATGCGGTGGGTGGTGTAAATCGCCAGCGTATTGGAGCCGACAACATTGAGCAGGCTCTTCTCGCTCGGCGGGAAGCGTTTCTCCATCTCCTGGAAGAGGCGCATGATGCCGACAATCGACAGCAGGCAGAGCGGCAGCGGCATATTGAACATCCACAGCCCAAACGCTACCACCACGGCGACAGCAAACAGCAGGGCGTAGCGGCGCAGCGAGACGGTTTTAACAAACTCCATCACCTGCATACCGTACCAGGCACCGAGGCTGTAGAAGATCATATTGCGCACGACGCTGTTCATTCCCCACCACGGCAGCGGCAGGTAGTTAATTGCCAGGCTTGCCACAATCATCAGCGCCAGCATCGGCACTTTCCAGCGGCTGAGTAGTTTACACAGCGTGAAGTAGACCACTAACGCGTAGAGATACCAGAGGCTGGTAGTGGCGGTCAGCATGCCGTATAAAAATCCTTGCCAGCTGTCGGCATAAGCGGCGTTTGACGAGTTGCTGAGATCGCGCTCCGGTGCCAGCCAGTCGTTAAGATGGCTTAGGCCCACCCACTGCAATACACCCCACAGCGCCAGCACATAGACAATGCTCCAGATCCGTTTATCGATGGCGTCTTTCCATGGCACATCATCGATATAGCGGCGGATCAGAAAGCCGGAGATAAAAAAGAACACCGGCATGCGGAACGGCGCGAGATAGAGGTTGAAATAGATCCAGCACTTGGAGAGCGTTTCTGACCAGGGATGCTGGAAGACCGAGAGGTGTGGATAAAAGGTAATAACCGAGTGGTAAATCACCACCAGGCAAATGCAAAGTCCTTTTATCTGGTTTATCCATAATGTCTTCTGTTTCATTCGTTTTGTGCCTGTTGTTGCCATAATCCCGGCAAACGATCCTGGTCATACAAACGCTGAATGTAACGGGAAAGAGTCTGGATATATTCATTTTCGGAATAAGTGGAGGGTTAAAAATTGACTGATCGGTCATTTTCTCGCGCACAACACGCGCTCTGGCGAAAGTAGCAATTTGATTTTTCGACTTTTTTTGACATTAATCCTATGAATTCTTACGGTATCACGCATTTACGCTCTCACCTTTCGCTTATATACTCCTGACTCTGCTCACAGCAACCAGACGGATTTCATGTATCAGCCTGTCACTCTCTTCATAGGTCTACGCTATATGCGTGGACGCGCGGCGGACCGCTTTGGCCGCTTTGTCTCCTGGCTGTCAACCATTGGCATCACCCTGGGCGTTATGGCGCTGGTGACGGTGTTATCGGTGATGAACGGCTTCGAGCGCGAACTACAAAACAACATCCTCGGGCTGATGCCCCAGGCTACCCTGACGACCCAAAAAGGCTCGCTCAACCCGCAACAGCTTCCGGCCAGCAGCGTCAAACTGCAGGGCGTGTCGCGCATTGCCCCGCTGACCACCGGCGATGTGGTGCTGCAAAGCGCGCGCAGCGTCGCGGTTGGCGTGATACTCGGTATCGATCCGGCGCAAAAAGATCCGCTGACGCCGTTTCTGGTAAACGTGCAGCAAAACCAGCTGCAGGCGGGTAAATACAACATCATTCTCGGCGAGCAGTTGGCCAGCCAGTTGGGCGTTACCCGCGGTGACCAAATCCGCGTGATGGTCCCCTCTGCCAGCCAGTTCACCCCAATGGGACGCCTGCCGAGCCAGCGCCTCTTCACGGTGGCGGGCACGTTCGCTGCTAACAGCGAAGTGGACGAGTACCAGATGCTGGTCAATATCGACGACGCCTCGCGCCTGATGCGCTACCCGGCGGGCAATATCACCGGCTGGCGTTTATGGCTCAATGAGCCGCTGAAAGTGGATGTGCTCAGCCAGCAAACGCTGCCGGAAGGCACCCAGTGGCACGACTGGCGGGATCGTAAAGGCGAGCTCTTCCAGGCCGTGCGCATGGAGAAAAATATGATGGGGCTGCTGCTGAGCCTGATCGTCGCCGTTGCCGCCTTTAACATCATCACTTCGCTTGGCCTGATGGTGATGGAGAAGCAGGGCGAGGTTGCCATTCTGCAAACCCAGGGCTTAACGCCGCGCCAGATTATGGCGGTGTTTATGGTGCAGGGCGCCAGCGCCGGGATTATCGGTGCGCTGCTTGGTGCCGGACTGGGGGCGCTTTTGGCCAGCCAGTTAAATAATTTAATGCCGATTATCGGCGCGCTGCTCGACGGCGCGGCGCTACCGGTGGCGATCGATCCGCTGCAGGTGGTTGGCATTGCGCTGGTGGCGATGGCCATTGCGCTACTTTCGACGCTTTACCCTTCCTGGCGCGCTGCCGCCACTCAACCCGCTGAGGCTTTACGTTATGAATAAGATCCTGTTGCAATGCGACAACCTGTGCAAACGCTATCAGGAAGGCAGCGTGCAGACCGATGTGCTGCACAATGTCAGCTTCAGCATGGCGGAAGGGGAGCTGATGGCGATTGTCGGCAGCTCCGGCTCCGGGAAAAGTACGCTCCTGCACCTGCTCGGCGGGCTGGATACGCCGACTTCCGGCGACGTCATCTTTGGCGACCGCCCGATGAGCAAACTCTCCTCCACGGCGAAGGCCGAGCTGCGTAACCGCGAGCTGGGCTTTATCTACCAGTTCCACCACCTGCTGCCGGACTTTACCGCGCTGGAAAACGTGGCGATGCCGCTGCTGATTGGCAAGAAAAAACCGGCTGAGATCGACACCCGCGCCCGCGAGATGCTGCGTGCCGTTGGCCTTGAGCACCGCGCCAGCCACCGTCCGTCTGAACTCTCCGGCGGTGAGCGTCAGCGCGTCGCCATTGCCCGCGCGCTGGTTAACAACCCGCGTCTGGTGCTGGCGGATGAACCGACCGGCAACCTCGATGCCCGCAATGCTGACAGCATCTTTGAACTGCTCGGTGAGCTGAACCGCGCCCAGGGCACCGCCTTCCTGGTGGTAACCCACGATCTGCAACTGGCGAAGCGCATGAACCGCCAGCTGGAGATGCGTGATGGCCATCTGAAAACTGACCTGACCCTGATGGGGGCTGAGTAATGGCATCCCCGCTGTCATTATTAATCGGCCTGCGCTTTAGCCGCGGCCGCCGTCGCAGCGGCATGGTGTCGCTGATCTCGGTTATCTCCACCGTCGGCATTGCGCTCGGTGTGGCCGTGCTGATTGTTGGCCTGAGCGCAATGAACGGCTTTGAACGTGAGCTGAACAACCGCATTCTGGCGGTGGTGCCGCATGGCGAAATCGAGCCGGTGAATCAGCCGTGGAACGGCTGGGAAACGGTGCTCGGCAAAGTGCAAAAAGTGCCGGGCATCGCTGCTGCCGCGCCCTATATCAACTTTACCGGGCTGGTGGAGAGCGGGGCCAACCTGCGCGCCATTCAGGTTAAAGGTGTCGATCCGGCGCAGGAGATGCAGCTCAGCGCGCTGCCGAAGTTTGTGCAGGGCGATGCGTGGAAAAGCTTTAGCGCCGGCTCCCAGCAGATCATCCTCGGCAAAGGGGTGGCAGACGCCCTGAAAGTGAAGCAGGGCGACTGGGTCTCGATCATGATCCCCAACTCTGACGATGCGCATAAATTGTTGCAGCCGAAACGCGTGCGCCTGCATGTCACCGGTATTCTGCAACTGAGCGGCCAGCTCGATCACAACTACGCGATGATCCCGCTGGCAGATGCGCAGAACTATCTCGATATGGGCAGTAGCGTCACCGGCATCGCCATTAAAGTGAACGACGTGTTTAACGCCCAAAAGCTGGTGCGCGACGCGGGCGAAGTGACCAACAGCTATGTCTATATCAAAAGCTGGATCGGCAAATATGGCTACATGTACCGCGATATTCAAATGATCCGCGCGATTATGTATCTGGCGATGGTGCTGGTGATTGGCGTCGCCTGCTTCAACATCGTCTCGACGCTGGTAATGGCGGTGAAAGATAAGAGCGGTGATATCGCCGTGCTGCGTACGCTGGGCGCGAAAGATGGCTTGATCCGGGCGATTTTCGTCTGGTACGGTCTGCTGGCGGGGCTGTTTGGCAGCCTCTGCGGTGCGGTGATTGGCGTCATTGTTTCGTTACAGCTGACGCCGATTATTAACGGTATTGAGAAGCTTATCGGCCATCAGTTCCTGTCGGGGGATATCTACTTTATCGACTTCCTGCCGTCGGAACTCCATCCACTGGATGTGGTGTACGTGCTGGTAACGGCGTTGCTGTTGAGCCTGCTGGCGAGCTGGTATCCGGCGCGCCGGGCAAGCAACATCGATCCGGCAAGGGTGCTGAGCGGGCAGTAATCCCGCGGGTCACGGCGCCACAACGAAGGAGTGGCAATGCACTACGGGTTTGATATTGGCGGCAGTAAAATCGCGCTCGGCCTCTTTGACGCCGGGCGGCGGTTACAGTGGGAAACGCGTATTGCCACGCCCCACGAAAGTTACGACGCCTTTCTGCAGGCTATCGCCACGCTGGTGGCGGAAGCCGATCGCCGCAGCGGCGTAAAGGGCAGCGTCGGCATTGGCATTCCGGGGATCCCGGAAACCGCCGATGGCACGCTCTATGCCGCCAATCTGCCCGCCGCCAGCGGGCAGGCGCTGCGCCGCGATCTCAATCATCTGCTCGATCGCGACGTGCGTATCGATAACGATGCCAACTGTTTTACCCTTTCTGAGGCCTGGGATGAGGAGTTCCGCCGCTATCCGCTGGTGATGGGGCTGATCCTTGGCACCGGCGTCGGCGGCGGGCTGGTATTTAACGGTAAAGCGATCCCCGGGCGGCGCTTTATCACCGGCGAATTTGGCCATATTCGCCTGCCCGTCGATGCACTCTCCCTGATGGGCTTTGATTTTCCCCTTTTGCGCTGCAGCTGCGGCAACATCGGCTGTATTGAGAACTATCTCTCCGGTCGCGGTTTTGCGTGGCTCTACCAACACTTCTATCATCAGACTCTGACAGCGCCGGAAATTATCGCGCGCTGGGAGCAGGGCGAGGCAAACGCGCGGGCGCACGTTGAGCGCTACGTCGACTTGCTGGCGGTGTGCCTTGGCAATATTTTGACGATTATCGACCCGGATCTGATCGTGATTGGCGGCGGATTATCCAACTTCAGCGCGCTGACCCGGCTGCTGCCGGATCGCATCGCGCCGCATCTGTTACCGGCCGGCGACGTTCCCCGTATCGAACGCGCGCGCCACGGCGACGCGGGCGGTATGCGCGGCGCGGCCTTCCTTCACCTTGCAGACCACCCCTGAGAGGATGCCCATGCAATCGCGACGTTCACATCGTCTCAGCCGTTTTCGCCGCAACAAGCGTCGCCTGCGCGAGCGCTTACGCCAGCGAATTTTTTTCCGCGACATAATGGTGCATGACGTAATGGAAAAACCGAGAGTTGTTGTGTTAACCGGGGCGGGGATCTCCGCTGAATCCGGTATCCGAACCTTCCGCGCTGCGGATGGCCTGTGGGAAGAGCATCATGTGGAAGATGTGGCGACGCCGGAAGGTTTCGCCCGCAATCCGCAGCTGGTGCAGCGCTTCTATAACGATCGCCGCCGCCAGCTACAGCAGCCGGAGATCGCGCCAAACGCTGCGCATCTGGCGCTGGCGAAGCTGGAAGAGGCGCTGGGCGATCGCTTTTTGCTGATCACGCAGAATATCGACAACCTGCATGAGCGCGCCGGGAATCAGCACATTATCCATATGCATGGCGAGCTGCTGAAGGTGCGCTGTTCGCAGAGCGGGCAGGTGCTGGAGTGGACCGGCGATGTCACCCAAGAGGATAAGTGCCACTGCTGCCAGTTCCCCGCGCCGCTGCGCCCGCACGTGGTGTGGTTTGGCGAAATGCCGCTCGGCATGGATGAGATCTACAGCGCGCTGGCGATGGCGGATCTCTTCATCGCCATTGGTACCTCCGGGCATGTCTATCCCGCCGCCGGATTTGTCCATGAGGCGAAGCTGCACGGCGCACATACCGTTGAACTCAACCTCGAACCGAGCCAGGTCGGCAGCGAGTTTGAAGAGAAGCAGTATGGGCTGGCAAGCGAGGTTGTTCCGGCATTCGTCGACAAGCTGCTGAAAGGGTTATAAGCGCCTCGCCCGGTCGCGCAAGGTTGACCGGGCGGCTATGTTGTAATAATGTAAAAATTCTTATGAATTCGCTCGTTACGGAGCAAATGTCCCAATCTACGCTACGCTTTGCCAATACGACACCGCAGAGATTAGCGCCCAGGCTGCGCGGAGTTTTTTACGCACTCCGACGAGCGCAGCAGGCTAACCGCTGCCCTCATGCTCTGACTTATTTACCCGGCCATCGCTTCAAGGATAACGAGGGACAGCCACGATGAATCTCAACCACGACGCCCAATTGCAGACCTTACGCGACGCGCTGCAACAACGCCTCGATCACCTGTTACCCGCCGGTGCGCAGCAGGATCAGATCTACAGCGCGATGCGCGAAGGTACCCTGGTGGCGGGCAAGCGTGTTCGCCCGCTGTTACTGATGCTGGCCGCGCACGATCTTGGCTGCGATGTTGACCAGCGTGGGCTGCTCGATCTCGCCTGTGCCGTCGAAATGGTGCACGCCGCCTCGCTGATGCTGGACGATATCCCCTGCATGGATAACGCCGCGCTGCGCCGTGGACGCCCGACCATTCATCGCCAGTATGGTGAAAACGTCGCCATTCTGGCCGCCGTTGCGCTGCTGAGCCGCGCCTTTGGCGTGGTGGCAGAGGCGCAGGGCTTATCTGCCGCCTGCAAAGCGGCATCGGTCGCGGAACTCTCCACTGCCGTGGGGCTTCAGGGCCTGGTGCAGGGGCAGTTTCTCGATCTGCATGAGGGCGACAAGGCGCGCAGCCCGGAAGCTATCCAGCTGACCAATGAGTTGAAAACCAGCCGCTTGTTTGATGCCACGCTACAAATGGCAGCCATTGCGGCCGAGGCTTCGCCGCAGGTACGTGAGCGGCTGCGCTGTTTTGCCCTCGATCTCGGCCAGGCCTTCCAGCTGATGGACGATCTCACCGACGGGCTGAACGGCACCGGGAAAGATCTCAATAAAGATGATGGTAAATCGACGCTAGTGGCGATGCTGGGCGCGGAGGTGGTGCATCAGCGCCTGAGCGACCATCTGCGTAGCGCCGATGAACACCTTGCCAACGCCTGCCCGCGCGGCGTCTCTACGCGCCGCTTTATGCGCGCCTGGTTCGATAAACAGATGACGCTGTTTGGCGAGAGCCGGGCGACGACGCTGCCGGGGTGCTAGCGAATGAAGGATCTGGCGAAACGTAAAAACGATCACCTCGATATCGTCCTTAACAGCCCACACAGCGCCATGAAACGCACCACCGGCTTTGAGCAGTGGCGCTTTGAACACTGCGCGATGCCGGAGCTGCATCTGGATGAGATCGATCTCGGCTGCAGGCTGTTTGGCAAAACCCTGCGCGCGCCGCTGTTGATCAGCTCCATGACCGGCGGCGCCAGCCGTGCGGCGATGATTAACCGCCATCTGGCGCAGGCCGCGCAGCAGCTTGGTCTGGCGATGGGGGTTGGCTCACAGCGCGTGGCGCTGGAGAGCAGAGAGAACTCGGGTTTAACCCGTGAACTGCGCCAGCTGGCGCCGGATATCGCGCTGCTCTCGAACCTTGGCGCGGCGCAGATTGCCGGGCCTGACGGCGTGGATTATGCCCGTCGCGCGGTGGAGATGATTGAAGCCGACGCGCTGATTATTCACCTCAATCCACTGCAGGAAGCGCTGCAAAGCGGTGGCGATCGCGACTGGCGCGGCGTGCTGGCGGCGATTGAGAAAACCGTGGCGGCACTGCCCGTTCCGGTGGTGGTGAAAGAGGTGGGTGCCGGATTATCCGTCAACGTTGCGCGCCAGTTGCGCGACGCCGGTGTGGCGATGCTTGATGTCGCCGGGGCAGGTGGCACCAGCTGGGCGGCGGTGGAGGGCGAGCGCGCCGCGCAGGCTCATCATCGGGCCGTGGCAATGGCCTTTGCCAACTGGGGCATTCCGACCGCGCAGGCGCTGACCGACCTGCAACAGGCGATGCCGGAGATGCCGCTTATCGCCTCCGGCGGTATTGCTAACGGTATAGACGCGGCGAAAGCGCTGCGGCTGGGTGCGTCGCTGGTGGGCCAGGCTGCGGCCGTGCTCGGCAGCGCCACCGTCTCATGTGAAACCGTCGCCGCCCACTTCCAGGTGGTAATCGATCAACTTCGTGTCGCCTGTTTCTGCACCGGCAGCGCTAACCTGGAGGCGCTACGCCAGGCGACGCTGGTGCGTGAAGCATGAGTCACTATGCTGTGATTTCGCCGCCGCTCTACAGTCATATGCGCGCGCTGGAAGCGCTGGCGCAGGCGCTTATCGCGCGCGGACACCGCATCACCTTTGTTAATCAGGCCGGGGCGCAGCAGTTATTGCAGGATCCGCGCATCGGCTTTTGCGCGGTTGGCGAAATGAGCCATCCGCCCGCCCGTCTGCAACGCACTTTACGCCTGATGGCCCATCCCGCAGGGCCGGGCATCATTCGCCTGATAAACGATCTGGCGAGCACCACCGATATGCTCTGTCACACGCTGCCTGCGGCGCTGACGCAGCTTGGCGTAGAAGGGGTGATTGTCGATCAGATGGAGCCTGCCGGTGGGCTGGCGGCAGAGTCGCTGGGCTTGCCGTTTGTCTCCGTCGCCTGCGCGCTGCCCGTTAACCGGGATGAAACTATTCCGCTGCCGGTGATGCCTTTTCGCTATGCGCCCGGCGAGCGGCGCAAAAAACTCTACCGCGCCAGCACCCAGGTTTATGACAAGGTAATGGCGCGCCAGAACGCGGTGATTGCCCGACATGCGCGCCGCTTTGGCATCCCTGAGCGTAACGCGATGCATGAGTGCCTCTCGCCGCTGGCGCAGATCAGCCAGACGCTGGCCTGCTTCGATTTCCCGCGCCAGCTTCCCGCCTGGTTCCACGCGGTCGGGCCGCTGCGCCAGCCGCAGGCGATCGCACCTGTTAGCCAATCTCACGCTGAACGCCCGCTGATTTTTGCCTCGCTCGGCACCTTGCAGGGGCACCGCTACCGGCTGTTTCGCACCATTGCCCGCGCCTGTCGGGGCATGAATGTGCGCTTACTGATTGCCCACTGCGGCGGGCTGAACGCGCGCCAGGTGGAAAAGCTGATCGCTCGCGGAGCGGAAGTAACCGACTTTGCTGACCAGACGGCGGTGATGCGTGACGCCGATGTGGTGGTCACCCACGGCGGCATGAATACGGTGATGGACGCCATCAATAGCACCACACCGATTCTGGTGATCCCGCTGGCCTTCGATCAGCCCGGTGTTGCGGCGCGGGTGGAGTACCACCAGATTGGTCGCCGGGTGTCACGCTTTGCCAGCAGTGCGCGGGTGGAGAAGAACCTGCGCGCGCTGCTGGCGGATAATCGTTACGCCGCAAGGCTTGCCGCGATGCAGCAACCGTTACAGGAGGCGGGCGGTGCGCCGCGCGCCGCGCAGATTGTTGAACTTGCGCTGACCAGCAGGCAGCCGGTCATGGCGGGTGCGCTATGAGCCCGCGCTGGGATCTGATCCTCGTCGGCGGCGGGCTGGCGAATGGCCTTATCGCCTGGCGCCTGCATCATGCCCGGCCCGATCTGCGCCTGCTGATGGTTGAAGCGGGCGCGCAGCCGGGCGGCAATCACACCTGGTCTTTCCATCAGGCGGATCTGACGGAGGCACAGCACCGCTGGATCGCCCCGTTGGTCAGCCACCGCTGGCCGGGGTACGAAGTGCGTTTCCCGGCGCGCCAGCGCACGCTGGAAGGCGGCTATCTCAGCATCAGCTCAGAGCACTTCGCACAGAAAATTACCCAAACTCTCGGCGCTGCGCTGCTAACCGACACGCCGGTGGCGAGCCTGACGCCGCAGAGCGTCATCCTTGAGAGCGGCGAAACGCTGCACGCCGGGGCGGTGATTGACGGGCGCGGCTACCTGCCGGATGCCCATCTGACGCCCGGCTTTCAATCTTTTCTCGGCCAGCACTGGCAGCTTGCCGAGCCGCATCAGCTTCAGCAGCCGATTTTGATGGATGCCACTGTCAGCCAGGCGGACGGGTACCGTTTTGTCTACACCTTGCCGCTCTCGGCGCGCGAGGTGCTGATCGAAGATACCCACTATATTGACCGGCCCACCCTCAGCGGCGATGAGGCGCGCCAGCATATTGCGGATTACGCGCGCCAGCAGGACTGGACGCTGACAACGCTGGTGCGTGAAGAGCAGGGCAACCTGCCGATCACGCTGGATGGCGATATCCGCGCCTTCTGGCAGTCGCGCGCGCCGCAGCCCTGTAGCGGCCTGCGCGCCGGGCTGTTTCACGCCACTACCGGTTACTCCCTGCCGCACGCGGTGGCGCTGGCGGATCTTATTGCTGAGCAGCCGGTGCCTGAGGGCGACAAATTCTTTACCCTGATCAAGCACTATGCTGAGCGCGTCTGGCGCCAGCAGCGCTTCTACCGCATGCTCAACCGCATGCTGTTTCTGGCGGGTGACGCCAGTGCGCGCTGGCAGGTGATGCAGCGTTTTTATGGCCTCAACCCGGCGCTCATCGCCCGGTTCTACGCCGACAGACTCACCTTTTTTGATAAAGCGCGGATCCTGACAGGAAAACCGCCGGTACCGGTGGGCGAAGCCATGCGCGCCGTACTTAAACACACACCTGAACTGCGAGCCTTCAATCATGAATAAAACCATCGTCATCGGGGCCGGATTCGGCGGGCTGGCGTTAGCCATTCGCCTGCAGGCGGCGGGCGTGCCGACCGTGCTGCTGGAGCAGCGCGACAAGCCGGGCGGCCGTGCCTATGTCTACCAGGATCAGGGCTTTACCTTTGACGCCGGGCCAACGGTGATTACCGATCCCAGCGCCATTGAAGAACTCTTTACCCTGGCGGGTAAAAAGATGGCGGATTACGTCGACCTGCTACCGGTGACGCCGTTCTATCGCCTCTGCTGGGAGCAGGGGAAGGTGTTTGATTACGATAACGATCAGGCGCGACTTGAAGCGCAGATCCGCCGCTTTAACGAGCGCGACGTCGAGGGCTACCGCCGTTTTCTCGACTACTCGAAAGCAGTGTTTAAAGAGGGTTACCTGAAGCTTGGCACCGTCCCGTTCCTCTCCTTCCGCGATATGCTGCGCGCTGGCCCGCAACTGATGCGTTTACAGGCGTGGCGCAGCGTCTACAGCATGGTATCCAAATTTATTGAAGATGAGCACCTGCGGCAGGCGTTCTCTTTCCACTCGCTGCTGGTGGGCGGTAACCCCTTTGCCACTTCGTCGATCTATACGCTGATCCACGCCCTGGAGCGGGAGTGGGGCGTCTGGTTTGCCCGCGGCGGCACCGGGGCGCTGGTGCAGGGAATGGTGAAGCTGTTTGAAGATCTCGGCGGCACGCTGGAGCTGAACGCCGAAGTAAGCAAGCTGGAGGCAGACGGGAAACGTATTACCGGCGTCGAGTTAAAAGATGGTCGCCGTATTGCGGCCGCCGCCGTCGCGTCGAATGCCGATGTGGTGCACACCTATGAGAAGCTGCTCGGCCACCATCCGACCGGGGTGAAACGCGCCGCCTCTCTGAAGCGTAAGCGCATGAGCAACTCGCTGTTTGTGCTCTATTTTGGTCTCAATCATCACCACGATCAGCTGGCGCACCACACCGTCTGCTTTGGGCCGCGCTATAAAGAGCTGATTGAGGAGATCTTCCACGGCGAAGCGCTGGCGGAGGATTTCTCACTCTATCTGCATGCGCCCTGTGTTACCGACCCCTCGCTGGCACCGCCCGGTTGCGGCAGCTACTACGTCCTTGCGCCGGTGCCGCACCTTGGCACGGCGAAGATCGACTGGGCTGTCGAAGGGCCGCGCCTGCGCGATCGCATCTTTGCCTATCTGGAGCAGCACTATATGCCCGGCCTGCGCGAGCAGCTGGTCACCGAGCGCATGTTTACCCCGGTCGATTTCCGCGACCAGCTTGGCGCGCACCTGGGCTCCGCCTTCTCTGTGGAGCCGATCCTGCGCCAGAGCGCCTGGTTCCGCCCGCATAACCGCGATAGCGAGATCGACAACCTCTATCTCGTCGGCGCAGGGACTCACCCTGGCGCGGGCATTCCTGGCGTGATCGGTTCGGCGAAAGCGACGGCGGGGCTGATGGTCGAGGCGCTTAGCGGATGAATGATGCGTTAATGAGCCATGCGACGGAGACGATAACCGTCGGCTCGAAAAGTTTTGCTACCGCTTCGAAGCTGTTTGATCCCGCCACACGGCGCAGCGCGCTGATGCTCTATGCCTGGTGCCGCTACTGCGATGATGTGATCGATGAGCAGGAGCTCGGCTTTCGCACTGAAGTGCCGCAGCAGGAGAGCGCGCTGGCGCGCCTTGAGATGCTGCGCGTTGAGACGCAGCGCGCCTTTGACGGCGAGGCGATGAGCGAACCGGCGTTTGCCGCTTTCCAGGAGGTGGTCACGCGCCATGGAATGCCCGCTCATCTCGCCTTTGCGCATCTCGAGGGCTTCGCGATGGACGTGCGCGAGACCCACTACCAGACCTTTGACGATACGCTGCGCTACTGTTATCACGTCGCGGGCGTGGTTGGCCTGATGATGGCGTGGATCATGGGCGTGCGCGATGAGGCGGTGCTCGATCGCGCCTGCGATTTAGGGCTGGCGTTTCAGTTAACCAATATTGCCCGCGACATTGTTGAAGATGCGGAAAATGGGCGCTGTTATCTGCCTGCGCAGTGGCTGGCGGAGGAGGGGATGACGGCCAGGGAGATTGCCGACCCGGCGAAACGGCAACATATCGCGCGGCTGGCACGCAGGCTTGTGATGGCCGCTGAACCCTATTACGCCTCGGCGAAAGCGGGACTGCGCCGTCTGCCGCTGCGCTCGGCGTGGGCGATTGCCGCCGCGCACGGCGTCTACCGGCAGATTGGTATTAAAGTGATGGCCGCCGGAGCGGCAGCGTGGGAACAGCGCCAGGGCACCAGCAAGCCCGAGAAGCTCGGTTTACTGGCGAAAGGCGCGGGAATGGCGCTTACTTCCCGTCTGTCGCGGCCTGCGCCGCGTCCTGCTCACCTGTGGCAGCGTCCTCACGCGCGCTGACCTTCTCCTCATGCTCCGCCCGTTTGCGCTGGCGCAGGGTCTGTTGCAGATCCTCAACCGGCGGGGCATAGAGAAAACCAAACGATACACAGTCGGCTTTGCCGCGCACCGCGTGGTGCAGCCGGTGAGCCATATAGAGGCGTTTCAGGTAGCCGCGGCGCGGCACGTAGCGAAACGGCCAGCGCTGATGCACCAGCCCGTCGTGCACCATAAAGTAGAGCGCGCCATACAGCGTCATGCCTGCGCCAATCCACTGTAACGGCCAGAAACCGGCGGTGCCGAGGGCGATCAGCACAATCGCCAGCAGAGCGAAGACCACGGCGTAGAGATCGTTGACTTCAAACGCGCCGGTGCGCGGTTCGTGGTGCGAGCGGTGCCAGCCCCATCCCCAGCCATGCATGACATATTTATGCGCAAGCGTGGCGATAATCTCCATCGCGGCAACAGTGGCAAGCGTGATCAGCGTGTTCCATAAGACGAGCATCGGTATCCCTTATTAACCGGACATCCATTGACTCTAGTGCAGTCGCGCGGATACACAACGACAGCGGCGGGTTTTTTATCGCCGTCCGCTGCGAAAAATGTCACACCGGACGGCGATCTGCGACCTTAACGACCGGCTTTTAGCTTCTGATAATACTCTTCATACAGCGCGCTGGCGCTGCCAACGTCATTTTGCCACTCGCCCTTGCTGATGGTTTCCGCATCCGGGTAGAGGGATTTGTCGTTAGCCACTTCTGGCTTCAGCAACTTACGCGCGGCAAGGTTTGGCGTCGGGTAGCCAATGGTTTCCGCCACCTGTTTGGCGATCTCCGGGCGCAGCAGGAAGTTAATCAGCTTCAGCGCGCCGTCGACGTTTTTCGCGTTCGCCGGGATCGCCAGGCTGTCCATCCAGAAGATACCGCCCTCTTTAGGCCACACCACCTCCAGCGGCGTGCCCGCTTCGCGCGCAACGAACGCCGAGCCATTCCACACCATCCCGAGATTTACTTCCCCCTCCATATAGGGGTTAGCGGGGTTATCGGAGTTGAAGGCGGCGACGTTCGGCATCAGTTTTTGCAGCTCTTTATAGGCCGCTTCAATCTCTTTCGGGTCGGTGGTGTTGCCAGAGTAACCGAGCTTGCGCAGCGCCATCTGGAACACTTCGCGCGCATCATCCGTCAGTAGCAGGCTGCTTTTATACTCTGGCTTCCACAGATCGGCCCAACTGGTGACGCTTTTCGGATCCATCGCATCGCTATTCACGCCAATCGCCGTTGCGCCCCAGATGTAGGGGATCGAGTAGTCGTTGCTCGGGTCAAAGGGCTTGTTGAGCATCTGCGGATCGAGGTTGTGGAAGTTGGTCAGCTTCGTCTTATCGATCTTCTGAATCATCCCCTCTTTGCGCATTTTGTCGACAAAGTAGGTGGAAGGCACCACCAGATCGTAGGCGCCCTCTTTATAAGTTTTCAGCTTGGCGTACATCGTCTCATTCGACTCGTAGGTCGAGTAGATCACTTTGATGCCGGTCTCTTTGGTGAACTGCTCCAGCAGGCCTGGCGGCACATACTCGGTCCAGTTATAGAAGTAGATCGTTTTGTTATCATCCGCGTGGGCGGCGCTGATACCGAAGGCGAGCGCGCCTGCGGCGAGCAGGTGGCGTGACCATTTTTTCATTAAGATGTCCTCTTAGCTTTCGTCGTATCGCGAGCAATCAGCTGGCTGGCGATCACCAGCACCAGCGACAGCACTAACAGAATCGTGGCCAGCGCGTTCACTTCCGGCGAGACGCCCACTTTGACCATCGAATAAATTTTCAGCGGCAGGATCTCATACCCCGGCCCGGTAACAAACGAGGAGACCACGACGTCGTCCATCGACAGGGTAAAGCTGAGCAGCCAGCCCGCCGCCACGGCAGGCATCGCCAGTGGCAGGATAATCTTGCGCAAAATGGTGAATTCGCTGGCACCGAGATCTTTCGCTGCCTCCAGCATCCGCACATCAAACCCTTTCAGGCGCGAGAAGACCGTTACCACCACAAAAGGCAGGCAGAAGGTGATATGCGAGAAGAGCAGCGACATAAAGCCGAGCTGCACGCCGAGCAGCATAAACAGCACCAGCAGGGAGATGGCCATCACGATATCCGGCGACATCATCACTACAAACAGCATGCCGCTGACAAACGGCTTGCCGCGAAAGCGATAGCGGTAAAGCGCCACCGCCGTCAGCGCGCCGATAAGCGTCGCGAAGGTGGCGGATAACACCGCCATGGTCAGCGAGTGCTGCGCCGCCTGCAACAGGCTGTCGTTATTCATCAGCAGGCCGTACCACTTAGTGGAGAAGCCCTGCCAGTTGATGCCAAAGCGCGAACTGTTAAAGGAGTTCACGATCAGAATGATGATCGGAATATAGAGGTAAGCGTAAATGGCGGCCATAAAACCGCCTCTGAAGAGACGACCGATCATTCCAGCTCCACCTTTTTGTTAAGCAGACGCGCGGCGCGCCAGTAAATCAGCAGCATCAGCCCCATCACCAGCGTCAGGGTGATACTGGTCGCGGAGCCGAACGGCCAGTCGCGAATATTGAGGAACTGGCTCTTAATGACGTTGCCGATCAACAGGTTTTTCGCCCCGCCCATAAGATCCGAGACGTAGAACAGCCCCATTGCCGGCAGCATCACCAGCAGGCAACCGGCGATAATCCCCGGCATGGTCAGCGGAATAATAATGCGCAGAAAGGTTTGCAGCTTGCTGGCACCGAGATCTTTCGCCGCTTCCAGCAGCGGTTTGTCGAGCTTCTCAATACTGGAGTAGAGCGGCATTACCATAAACGGCAACAGGATATAGACCAGGCCAATAATCACCGCCCCGGCGTGAACATGATGCGCACTGGCGTGTCGATCACCCCCAGCCAGAGCAGGAATTCGTTGAGGTAGCCTTTGGTGCTGAGGAAGATCTTCAGCCCGTAGATGCGGATCAGCGAGTTGGTCCAGAAGGGGACAATCAGCAAAAAGAGCAGCAGTGGGCGTATGTTCGCCGGTAGCTTTGCCAGAAACCAGGCAAACGGATAGCCGAGCAGCAGGCAGGCGAAGGTGGCAATCAGCGCCATATTCAGCGAATGCAGCAGCACATCGAAGTAGAGCGGATCGAGTAGCCGCGCGTAGTTATCCAGCGTGAAGACCAGCTTGACGAAGTTGGCGTCGTCGCGGGTCAGGAAGCTGGTGGCGATGATCATCAGGTTCGGCAGGAAGACAAACAGCACCAGCCAGCCGACGATGGTGGCGATCACCGCTTTCTGGAATTTACTTGTGCTCTTCATCAGCCAGCACGACCTCCCAGCTTTCGACCCAGTTGATGGCCATCTTCTGATCCAGCGAGTGGTCAAAGTCCGGATCGTCTTCGTTAAAGAACTCGCTGACCATCACCATCTTGCCGTTTTCCAGCTCAACCATCGACTCCAGCGTCATGCCTTTATAGTTGCGCTCGCGCACATAGCCAATCAGCCCTTCAACCTCGGCGATATCGTTGATCTCTTCGACGCGCAGATCTTCCGGGCGCAGCAGCACATTGAGCTGCTGACCACTCTCTACCGGGAAGTTGACGTAAATATTGCACTCGCGCCCTTCAACGTTGGCACGCACGCGGCTCTCGTCGAGACGCTCAATCACCGTGGCGTTGAAGATATTGATTTCGCCGATAAAGCTGGCGACAAAGAGGTTTTTCGGCTCTTCGTAGATCTCGCGCGGCGTGCCGTCCTGCTCGATGCGCCCGTTACGCATCACCACGATGCGATCGGACATCGTCAGCGCTTCTTCCTGATCGTGGGTCACAAAGACGAAGGTGATACCGAGTTTTCGCTGTAGCGCTTTCAGTTCGTTCTGCATCTGCTTGCGCAGCTTGTAATCGAGCGCGGAGAGGGACTCATCCAGCAGCAGTAAACGCGGTTTATTCACCACCGCGCGGGCGATGGCGACGCGCTGCTGCTGGCCGCCGGAGAGCTGGTGCGGTTTACGCTGGCGAACTCATCAAGCTGCACCATGCGCAGGGCGTCGGTGACGCGCGGAGTAATCTCGGCCGCGGGCGTCTTTTGCATCCGCAGGCCAAACGCCACGTTTTCAAACACGGTCATATGCGGGAAGAGGGCGTAACTTTGAAAAACGGTGTTCACGTGGCGATGTTCCGCCGGAACGTGGGTAATATCCTGGTTATCTAACTGGATATGGCCAACATCGACGCTCTCAAGCCCGGCAATCAGGCGCAGAACCGTGGTTTTACCGCAGCCGGAGGGGCCGAGCAGCGTAAGAAATTCGCCGTTATTAATGGTGAGATTGAAATCGGAGATTACCGTTTTGCCATCAAAGCTTTTGCGCAGACCGGCCAGTTCAACCAGCGGCGAACGCGAACGCGATTGTGTATTCAATTTTTGACTCTGTCCCGTGTTTGCGCATCGGAGGGCGTATCAGATGCGGGGTTTGTGATTAACCACCTTCAGGGTTGTGCACGATTTAAGGCCAGGCATTCTACGGCAAAGCGGTTAAATCGCCAATCGTTGATGGCTTTTCGCCGCTCAATCAGTCACTTTCTCAACTACGTTTAATACGACGACCTTTAAAATATTCTCGTTTGCCGGGTAAAAGTGACCTGACGCAATATTTGTCTTTTCACGCTTACTGATAATGTTGTGACATTTTGTTAGGGGGCTTTATGGATAAGTTATTAGAGCGCTTTTTGCAGTACGTAACGCTGGATACGCAATCGAAGCCCGGCGTGCGGCAGGTGCCAAGCACGGATAGTCAATGGAAGCTCCTGCATTTACTGCAAGACCAGCTTAAAGAGATGGGGCTGGTGGACGTGACCTTAAGTGATAAGGGCACGCTGATGGCGAAACTGCCATCCAACGTCGACAAGCCGGTTCCGGCGATTGGTTTTATCTCCCACGTCGATACCTCGCCCGACTTCAGCGGCAAAAACGTTAACCCACAGATCCTCGAAAACTACCGTGGCGGTGATATTGCGCTGGGTGTCGGCGATGAGATCCTCTCGCCGGTGATGTTCCCGGTGCTGCACCAGCTGCTCGGTCATACGCTCATCACTACCGACGGCAAAACCTTGCTCGGCGCGGATGATAAAGCAGGCGTGGCGGAGATCATGACTGCGCTGTCGGTGCTGAAGACGAAAAATATTCCCCATGGTGATATCTGCGTGGCGTTCACGCCCGATGAAGAGGTGGGCAAAGGGGCGAAGTATTTCGATGTTGAGGCCTTTGGCGCGAAGTGGGCCTACACCATGGATGGCAGCGGCATCGGTGAACTGGAGTTTGAGAACTTCAACGCCGCGTCGGTGACGGTGAAAATCGTCGGCAATAACGTCCACCCCGGCACAGCAAAAGGGGTGATGGTCAATGCCATGACGCTCGCCAGCAAAATTCATGCGCGCATACCGGAAGAGGAGAGCCCGGAGCAGACCGAAGGGTATGAGGGCTTTTACCATCTCACCAGCATTAAAGGCACAGTGGATCGCGCCGAGATGCACTACATCATCCGCGATTTTGAGCGTAAATCGTTTGAAGCCCGCAAACGCAAGATGATGGAGATTGCCAAAGAGGTGGGCAAAGGACTACACCCGGATTGCTATATCGAACTGGCGATTGAAGACAGTTATTACAATATGCGCGAGAAGGTGGCGGAGTTCCCGCACATTATTGATATTGCCCAGCAGGCGATGCGCGATTGCGATATCGAACCGCAGATGAAACCGATCCGCGGCGGCACCGACGGCGCACAGCTCTCCTTTATGGGGCTGCCCTGCCCGAATATCTTTACCGGCGGCTACAACTATCACGGCAAACACGAGTTCGCCACCCTGAACGGCATGGAAAAAGCGGTGCAGGTGATTGTGCGGATCGCGGAGTTAACCGCCGAAAAGGAGACAGTACAGGGTTGATTCTCGGCGCGGGAATCATTGCCGGATGGCATGCATTTGCGGTTTTTGTAGGCCTGATAAGCGCAGCGCCATCAGGCAGTTTGCAGGTGCGGTGCTCATTGCCGGATGGCGGCGTAAACGCCTTATCCGGCCTACGGGTTAGCGCGGTTTTGTAGGCCTGATAAGCGCAGCGCCATCAGGCAGTCTTCAGGCGCAGTGCTCATGCCGGATGGCGGCGTAAACGCCTTATCCGGCCTACGGGTTAGTGCGGTGTTGTAGGCCTGATAAGCGTAGCGCCATCAGGCAACAGGGATTACGAATGGAAAAGGAGTTTCCAGATGTCTGACTATCGTCGTCATTATGTGCCCGGCGGCACATGGTTTTTCACCGTCAACCTGCGCGATCGGCGCAGCGATCTTCTTATCCGCCATATTGATACTTTGCGTCATGCAACCCTCACGGTGAAACACCGGCAGCCTTTTCATATCAATGCCTGGGTTATCCTGCCGGAGCATATGCACTGCATCTGGACCTTGCCCGCAAACGATGATGATTTTTCCGGTCGCTGGCGCGAGCTTAAGAAAGCCTTCAGCAAGTCGCTCAGGCAGAAAGAGATCTGGCAGCCGCGCTTTTGGGAGCACACCATCCGCGATGAGCGGGATTACCGGCATCATATGAATTATGTGTATATCAACCCGGTTAAACATGGTTTGGTGAAATGCACCGAGCATTGGCCCTTTTCCACCTTTCATCGCGATGTCCGCGCCGGAGTGTATCCGAAGGATTGGGCAGGGGAGATAACCGATATGGATGCCGGGGAGAGACGTTAATGCATTGCCGGATGGCGGCGTACGGGTTAGGGCGGTGTTGTAGGCCTGATAAGCGCAGCGCCATCAGGCAGTTTTCAGGCACAGTGCTCATTGCCGGATGGCGGCGTAAACGCCTTATCCGGCCTACGGGTTAGCGTGGTTTTGTAGGCCTGATAAGCGAAGCGTTCAGGCACGGTGCACATTGCCGGATGGCGGCGTACCGCCTTATCCGGCCTACGGTTTGGATGGGGGTTGTAGGCCTGATAAGCGTAGCGCCATCAGGCATGATGCCCGATGGCGCCAGAGGATATTAATCCTCGAAGAACCAGTACCCGCTGTTTACCAGTGCGGCAAGCATGGCGAGGAAGGAGGGATCGTCCAGCGCATCGCCAAACATCTCGCCGGAGATAACGCTATGGCGAGCCAGCGCTTCGAGCGCCGGGCGGTGCGGGGAGTTGATCTTCTCGCCGTTGGCGTACACATCGTCGCCGATGCGCAGCACGCGCAGGCCGCCGAGACGCGCCAGCTTGTCGCCCTGTTTCAGCGCATCGTAGATCTCATCTGGCTGATAGGGCGGCTCTGGCGGCGCGACATCCAGTTCGTGACGCGACTGGGAGATAAACTCACCGAGCCATTCGTTAAACTGCGCCGGTTGATTAATCAGCCCGAGCATCATCTCGCGCAGCTTATCCAACTCCTGCGGCAGGATATCCGCCGGGTGCTCGCGCTCCGGCACGTCCGGATCGCTGTAGCGCTGGCTGCCCAGCTCACGTTGCAGCACGTAATCGGCAAAGCCGCTGATCAGCTCGCGTCCGCTTGGCGCGCGGAAACCGACCGAGTAGTTGAGGGAGTTCTCCAGCGAATAGCCTTCGTGCGGGAATCCTGGCGGAATATAGAGGATATCGCCCGGCTCCATCTCTTCATCAATGATCGCTTCGAAAGGATCAACCTGCAGCAGATCCGGGTGCGGGCAGTGCTGCTTCAGCGGCACTTTATCCCGACGCGCCAGCGGCGACGGCCGGTACCCTGAATAATAAAGACATCATACTGATCGAGATGCGGGCCAACGCCGCCTCCAGGCACCGAGAAGGAGATCATCAGATCGTCGGTGCGCCAGTCCGGCAGCACGCGGAAGGGGCTCATCAGCGCCGCGGCAGGCTGATGCCAGTGGTTTACCGCCTGCACCAGCAGCGACCAGTTGTTTTCCCCCATGTGATCGTAACTCTCAAACGGGCCGTGGCTTACCTGCCATTTGCCATCAAGATGGCTGACCAGGCGGCTGTCGACTTCATTCTCCATCGCCAGCCCCGCCAGTTCGTCCGGGCTAATCGGGTCGACGAAATTCTTAATTCCGCGTTTCAGCACCACCGGGCGTTTCTGCCAGTAGCGTTGAATAAAATCTGGCCAGTTTATCTCTACGTGATATTCCATATACATTTCCGGCAATTAATCATGGGCTGAATAATCGATTATAGCTGGGTTAAGGGGGTTCAGTCGCCCGTTATTCCCGTTTGCTGACGACCAAAAATCACTTCCATGCGCGCGCCGCCGAGCAGGCTGTCGTCGGTCAGGATCTGCCCGCCATACTGCTCGACGATCTCCCGCGCCACCGAAAGCCCGACGCCCTGACCCGGACGCAGCGTGTCGGCGCGCTGACCGCGATCGAACACCAGCTCGCGTTTCGCCAGTGGAATGCCGGGGCCATCATCCTCCACCACAATGTGCAGGGTGTCGTCGCTCTGGTTAACAGAGACCTCAACAAACTCAAGGCAATATTTGCAGGCGTTATCCAGCACGTTGCCCATCACTTCCATAAAGTCGTTCTGCTCGCCGACAAAACCCACTTCCGGCGAGATATCGAGCGTGATATTGACCCCTTTGCGCTGATAGACCTTATTCAGCGCGGAAGTGAGGTTATCGAGCAGTGAGGCGACCGGATGCAGCTCGCGGCTGAGCATGCTGCTGCCGCGCATGGTGGCGCGGTGCAGGTAGTAACCAATCTGCTGCGAGATGCGGCTGATCTGCTCAAGCATTACCGGTTCGGCCTCGCTGACGCTCATCTTGTCGCTGCGCAGCGAGCGCAACGTGCTTTGCAGCACCGCCAGCGGCGTTTTCAGGCTGTGGGTGAGATCGGTCAAGGTGGTGCGATATTTGTCATAGCGCTCGCGCTCACTTTTCAGCAAGCGGTTGAGGTTAAGCACCAGGCTGGTCAGCTCGCGGGTGGTTTCCGGGTTGAGCTGCTCGCGGTGGTGCTCCTCCAGCTCGCGCACTTCGCGCGCCAGATCCTCGATCGGCCGCAGGCTCCACCAGGCCGCCAGCCATAGCAGCGGGATCACCAGCAGCAGGTTGGCGGAGAGCACATAGATAAACCAGTTCCACACCATATAGGAGCGTTTAAGCTCGATCGGGATGGTATCGACTACTACGATGGTCAACTGCGGCATACGCGCGGTGGCAGGGTAGAGGTTCACCGCCACCGAGTGGGTCATTTCGGAGTCGCTGTCATCTTCGCGGATCGCTTTGAGTTGCTCCGACGCGGCGTGATCGTCGTTGATCAACGTGCTGGTGGAGTCAATATCCGCTTCAATTTCATGAAAACCATCGCTCTTCAGCCACTCCGGCTCAATGCGCTTTTGCAACCACGGCACATTCCGCTGGGACCAGATCAGCTTGCCGTTTTTGTCGTAGATAAAGGTCATGGTCGGGCTTTGCAGATCGAGATTTTCCGGCAGGTCGATCTCCAGCTTGTTCTCTTTCCACTGCGCCAGCGTATAGAAGAGGTTGCTCTCGCCGCGCAGCAGTCGAAAGGTGGTTTTATCGAAGCTGACGCTGTAACCGACCAGCGCGACCACGCCATAGGCCAGCGACAGCACCATCACTACCGCGGCGGTGGCGAGTAAAAAACGCACCCGCAGTGAGAGCGGGAAAAGGTGCCGCAGCAGGCGTTTCATTTTGGCAGTTCGAAAAGGTAGCCCTGACCGCGCACGGTGGTGATCACCTCATCGGGATACTGGGCCTGGATCTTTTTGCGCAGGCGACCCATCAGCACATCAATGGTGTGGCTCTCGCGCAGTTCGGCATCGGGGTAGAGTTGCAGCATCAGTGAATCTTTGCTCACCACTTTGCCGCTGTTACGGATCAGTGTCTCCATAATGGTGTATTCAAAGGCGGTGAGTTTGACCACTTCTTCATTGACCGAGAGTTCGCGGCGTGAGAGGTCAACCTGGAACGGTGGCATGGAGATCAGCTGTGAGGCGAGGCCGCTGTTACGGCGCATCAGCGCCTGAATACGCGCCACCACTTCTTCGATGTGGAACGGTTTGGTGACGTAGTCATCGGCGCCCGCACTCAGCACTTCGACCTTATCCTGCCACCCTTCGCGCGCGGTAAGCACCAGCACCGGGAGTGAGACTTCATGGCTGCGCCAGCGGCGGATCAGCGACAGGCCATCTTCATCCGGCAGGCCAAGATCGACAATCGCGATATCCGGCAGGTGTTCGTTCAGAAAGTAATCCGCTTCCTTTGCATCTTCAGCGGCGTCGACCTGATGTCCCAGCTCCTGCAACTGCACTTTTAAGTGGTGGCGCAGCAGAGCATTATCTTCCACAACCAGTACGCGCATCGTCAGACCTCTCCCTCTATTTTTGGAGTGAATAGTTTAACGCTGATTTTGTTACAAGAGGGATAAACATTTACTCAACCGTAACAGGAAGATGCCCTCTTTCCGGCGAAAGAGGGCGGGCAGAGCGGGCGGGGCTTATTTCAACTCATCAACCATGGTGATAGCGCGACCAATATAGTTGGCTGGCGTCATCGCTTTCAGGCGCACTTTTTCCTCCTCCGGCAGCGCCAGGCTGTCGATAAACTGCTTCATGCCTTCGGCGTCAACGCGCTTACCGCGGGTCAGCTCTTTCAGTTTTTCGTATGGCTTCTCAATGCCGTAACGGCGCATCACCGTCTGAATCGGCTCGGCCAGCACTTCCCAGTTGTGATCCAGCTCATCCAGCAGGCGGTCGCGGTTCACTTCCAGTTTGCTGACGCCTTTCAGAGTGGACTGGTAAGCGATCAGCGCATAACCGACGCCGACGCCGAGATTACGCAGCACCGTCGAGTCGGTCAGATCGCGCTGCCAGCGCGAGACCGGCAGTTTGCTCGCCAGGTGTTGCAGCACGGCATTCGACAGGCCGAGGTTGCCTTCGGAGTTTTCGAAGTCAATCGGGTTCACTTTATGCGGCATGGTCGAGGAGCCAATCTCCCCGGCAATGGTCTTCTGCTTAAAGTGGTTCAGGGCGATATAACCCCAGACGTCGCGATCGAAGTCGATGAGGATGGTGTTGAAGCGCGCCATGCAGTCAAACAGCTCGGCGATGTAGTCATGGGGCTCAATCTGCGTGGTGTAGGGGTTCCACTCAATGCCTAATGAGGTGACAAACTCTTCGCTGAACTGGTGCCAGTCCACTTCCGGATAAGCGGCGATATGGGCGTTATAGTTGCCAACCGCGCCGTTGATTTTGCCGAGGATTTCCACCTGGTTGAGCTGGCGGTACTGGCGCTCCATACGGTAAGCGACGTTCGCCATCTCTTTACCGATGGTCGACGGGGTGGCCGGTTGACCGTGGGTGCGCGACAGCAGCGGAATATCACGGTACTCAACGGCCAGCGCTTTCACCGCGTCAATCAGCTGACGCCAGTAGGGCAGGATCACCTCATCGCGGGCGCTTTTCAGCATCAGGGCATGGGAGAGGTTGTTGATATCTTCGGAGGTGCAGGCGAAGTGGATAAACTCAGAGACCGCGTGCAGTTCCGGAACCTCGGCCACTTTCTCTTTCAGAAAGTACTCCACCGCTTTCACGTCGTGGTTGGTGGTGCGCTCAATGGTTTTGATGCGCTGCGCATCTTCAACCGAGAAGTCCGTAACGATTTTATCGAGGAAACCGTTTGCGTGGTCGGCAAAAGCAGGAACTTCCTTGATCGCCGCGTGTGCCGCCAGTTTTTGCAGCCAGCGTACTTCAACCTGAACGCGAAACTTCAGCAAACCGAATTCGCTGAAGATCCCGCGCAGCGCGCTGACTTTATCGCCGTAGCGTCCATCGACAGGGGAAACGGCGGTCAGTGAGGATAATTCCATAAGTCACAACTCCGGGAGGTTAACAATGAGCGAGAATGTGTTTGGCCTGTGTCGACAGGCGATTACGGGAAAACATTAACTGTAGCCGACCGCCGCCCACCTGGTGCCACAGCACCGCGGCGCGGATGCCAGCCAGCAGAGTGGCGCGCACTTTGGCCTGCACCTGCGCGCTTTGCAAAATGGCAGGGGAGCCGGTGACCTGGATGCGTGGCCCGAGCGGGCTGATGACATCAACATAGATGGCAGCCATCGCACTCAGCAGGGTGTCGGATTGCAGATCAAAGTGTTCAAGCTGGCGCTGCAGGCCACCAATGCGGGTGCCGAGCGTCTCCATCGCCGCTTTTTTTGCCGCCAGCTTGCGCTCGAGCACCATCATGCTCAGGGTGTAGCGGGTCACTTCCCCGTTCAGCCCCTGACGGTTGCTGCCGTTGAGCACGCCAAGCAGCGACTCCAGGCCAATGCGCAGGTTGGCTTCGCTGCCGCCAAACACGCCGAGGGTGGAGTCCGGGTTCATATCGATAACGCTATTAAGGGAAACGTGCAGCGCGTCGGCGTCACAGTGGCCCTGGTGCGCAAGCTCCTGCACCAGACGTGCTGACTGACAGATGCCTGCCAGCGCCAGGGTAATGTCGTAATAGTTCTTCGCCACACTTACTCCTTTTTGTGCCCGCGTCTGACTGCATCTGCGCGGGCGTTAGCCAGTCCGATATCGCTAAAACAGAGTTAAACCGGCAGCGGCAGGCGCTGCTCGATAATGCCGCCGCCAAGGCAGACGTCATCCAGATAGAAGACGGCGGATTGACCCGGCGTGACGGCAGCCACCGGCTCGTCGAAACGCACTTCAATGCGATCGTCGTCCAGCGCCGTGACGGTGCAGGGAATATCCTGCTGGCGGTAGCGGGTTTTCACCGTACAGCGCAGCGTGCCCTTGACCGGCTCGCGATCGACCCAGTGCAGCTGCTGGGCAATCAGCCCGACCGACATCAGGCGCGGGTGATCGTGGCCCTGGGCTACGATAAGGATATTGTTTTCGACATCTTTGTCGACCACATACCATGGATCTTCGCTGCCCTCTTTGGTGCCGCCAATGCCTAAGCCTTTGCGCTGGCCCAGAGTGTGGTACATCAGGCCCTGGTGTTCGCCGATCGCTTCACCATCAACGGTGACGATTTTGCCCGGCTGCGCAGGCAGATAGCGGCCGAGGAACTCGCGGAATTTGCGCTCGCCGATAAAGCAGATACCGGTTGAGTCTTTCTTCTTCGCGGTGGCAAGGCCCAGCTCTTCGGCGATTTTACGCACCTGAGGCTTTTCGAGTTCGCCGACCGGGAAGAGGCTCTGGGCGATCTGTTCATGGCCCAGCGTATAGAGGAAGTAGCTCTGATCCTTGTTGCCGTCGAGACCGCGCAGCAGGCGGCTTTTGCCGTCGACATCGGCGCGGCGCACATAGTGGCCGGTGGCAATGTAGTCCGCGCCAAGATCTTCGGCGGCGAACTCAAGGAAGGCTTTAAATTTGATCTCTTTGTTGCAGAGAATATCGGGGTTCGGCGTGCGCCCGGCTTTGTACTCCGCAAGGAAGTGCTCAAAGACGTTGTCCCAGTACTCTGCGGCAAAATTGACGGTGTGAAGCTCAATGCCGAGCTTGTCGCAGACGGCCTGCGCGTCGGCCAGATCCGCCGCCGCGGTGCAGTATTCCTCGCCGTCATCCTCTTCCCAGTTCTTCATGAACAGGCCTTCCACCTTGTAACCTTGTTGCTGCAACAAGTAGGCGGAAACGGAAGAGTCGACACCGCCGGACATGCCGACGATCACTTTTTTTGGGCTATCAGACATAGAATACTCACAACGAAGAACTTCAGGGCGGCGTATTCTAGCACGCACTGCTCGCTCAGGCATCCCCTGTAAACGGCCAGTTAAATTCTGCGATTGTCGCCAGCGGCAGACGCTGACCGCTCTGATAGCAGCGAATACTCTCGGCAACCAGCGGCGAGCGCAGGTTTGACGCGGTGAGGATCTCCTCAGCCGTGACCCACAAACAGCGGTCGATGTCGCTGTCGTGCGGCTCAGTGGCGCACGTTTCGTTAAGCTCGATGGCAAACAGGAAGCGCAAAAAGGGCGTGTTGTCAGGCGCAATCCACTGATGCATGCGGATAAAGTGCTGCGGCGCGGCATCGATGCCTGTCTCTTCCCACAGCTCGCGCTTTGCGGCCTGCACTAATGTTTCGTCCGCTTCAAGATGACCGGCAGGCTGGTTCCACAATACCTTGTCGCGGATCGTCTCTTCGACAACGAGGAACTTTCCCTGCGCGTGAACCACACAGGCTACGGTGACATGGGGTTTAAACATCGATTTCTCCCTGGCAGTTAAGCGTCACGCCATTCGCCATTAGCGAGGTTTACCAGCGTGTAGTTTCCCATAGCGTAGCGGATGAGGCGCAAAGTGGGAAAGCCAACGTGGGCAGTCATGCGCCGCACCTGGCGATTGCGGCCTTCATAAAGGGTGATTTTAAGCCAACTGGCCGGGATCGATTTACGCTCGCGAATCGGCGGGTTGCGCGGCCACAGCCAGGCGGGCTCCTCGACGCGCTCAACTTCAGCGGGCAGGGTAGGGCCATCGTTGAGCGTCACGCCAGTGCGTAATTGTGCAAGAGCTTCTTCGGTGGGTTCGCCTTCGACCTGCACATAGTAGATTTTCCCGGTGCGTTTACCCGGCTGGGTCAACCGCGCTTGCAGCGCGCCGTCGTTGGTTAACACCAGTAAGCCTTCGCTGTCGCGATCGAGACGGCCTGCGGCATAAACGCCGGGAACGTCGATATACGCTTTAAGGGTGCTGCGCCCGGCTTCGTCGGTGAACTGGGGTAAAACATCATAGGGTTTATTAAACAAAATCACGCGCGTTGGCGCGCTTTTTTCAGCCGTTCGGGCGGGTTGTCGTGAGCTGAATCGCTCAAGCTTGTGATTTCTATAAGAAGTTTTCTTCATGGTATTTTCACAGGTTATCAATTGCCGCATTATAGCGGAATCATGATTGCCTTTCATGGCGTCGAACTATCGGTTAGTATTGACGGGCTCATTACAATTCATTAACAAAAAACGGTTTGCTCTGTGTGATTCACGTAACAGGTGAGCGGACGCAGTCTGAGCGCCCCGGCATGAAGTCAGCGAGCAAAACAACCAGAAGCGCTCGAAGGAGAGGTGAATGGAAAGCAAAGTAGTTGTTCCGGCGGAAGGTAGTAAGATCACCCTGCAAAATGGCAAGCTCAACGTTCCTGTTAACCCGATTATCCCGTTTATTGAAGGCGACGGTATCGGCGTTGACGTGACCCCGGCAATGCTGAAAGTGGTCGATGCCGCTGTGGAAAAAGCCTACAAAGGTGAGCGTAAAATTTCCTGGATGGAGATTTACACGGGCGAGAAATCGACCCAGGTTTATGGCCAGGATGTCTGGCTGCCGCCTGAAACACTTGATCTGATTCGTGATTACCGCGTAGCGATTAAAGGCCCTCTGACCACCCCGGTTGGCGGCGGTATCCGTTCTCTGAACGTTGCCCTGCGCCAGGAGCTGGATCTCTATGTCTGCCTGCGCCCAGTGCGCTACTACCAGGGCACCCCGAGCCCGGTGAAACAGCCTGAGCTGACCGACATGGTCATCTTCCGTGAGAACTCCGAAGATATCTACGCTGGCATCGAGTGGAAAGCTGACTCTGCCGACGCGGAAAAAGTGATCAAATTCCTGCGCGAAGAGATGGGCGTGAAGAAAATTCGCTTCCCGGAACATTGCGGTATCGGCATCAAGCCGTGCTCCGAAGAGGGCACCAAACGCCTGGTTCGTGCAGCGATCGAATATGCCATCACCAACGACCGTGATTCCGTGACGCTGGTGCACAAAGGCAACATCATGAAGTTCACCGAAGGCGCGTTCAAAGATTGGGGTTACCAGCTGGCTCAGCAGGAGTTTGGCGGTGAGCTGATCGACGGTGGCCCGTGGCAGAAAATCAAGAACCCGAAAACCGGCAAAGAGATCATCATTAAAGATGTGATCGCCGATGCGTTCCTGCAGCAGATCCTGCTGCGTCCGGCAGAGTATGACGTTATCGCCTGTATGAACCTGAACGGCGACTACATCTCCGACGCCCTGGCGGCGCAGGTTGGCGGTATCGGTATCGCGCCTGGCGCGAACATCGGCGACGAATGCGCACTGTTCGAAGCCACCCACGGCACCGCGCCGAAATACGCAGGCCAGGATAAAGTGAACCCGGGTTCAATCATTCTGTCTGCAGAAATGATGCTGCGTCATATGGAGTGGTTCGAAGCCGCAGACCTAATCGTTAAAGGTATGGAAGGCGCGATTGCTGCCAAAACCGTGACCTACGATTTCGAACGTCTGATGGATGGCGCTAAGCTGCTGAAATGTTCAGAGTTTGGCGACGCAATTATCGCGAACATGTAATCCGCGCTTCATGCGAACAAAGGGTAGAGGTATCAAAATCTCTGCCCTTTATTATTAGTATTTGAACGGTAATGAAAACTAATTATTAAAAACCACGTTTTACGTATGAAAACATCATATATTTTAAATTGCTAATACATGGTCCCACTCACTTATTATCGGATTAGCCAAAAAGAGAGAGCATTTCCAATGAATTATTACTTCGTTGTATCAACACAAATTTGTTAATGGATAGATATTTGTGGCTAAAGTAATTTTGATAAAACCTATCACTATCAAAAAAGCAAATGAATTTATTGCAGATAATCATAGGCATCATAGACCCACCTCACGTAATTCAGGTCGTTGGGCAGTTGCAGCTTATGAAACTGTGACTGGAGAAATAGTAGGTGTAGCTATCGTAGGTAATCCAGTATCTGCAACTTACATGGATGGACTAACCATTGAAATTACTAGACTTTGTGTGGTGGAGAATGCTCCTAAAGGTACTTGTTCTTTTTTAATTAGCCGCTGCTGCTCTATTTGGCGAATGATGGGAGGACAGAAAATAATCACTTATACCTTGGCTAGTGAATCAGGTGCCTCACTTAGAGGTGCAGGGTGGGAAAAAGTCGCAACGGTATACCCTCATAATCGATGGACAGATAAAATCAAAAGAGATGGTATAAAACGGGATTATTTAGAAATATATAAATTGAAAAAATTTCGTTGGGAACGCAACCTTTGCGGAGCAGAATTATGAAAGTTATAGCAGCATTTAGTTCCGATAGCCGGCCACAGTACAAAGCTGATATATTTAGAGTTATGAGTCTTCCCGAAGGTGATGTCGTTCATTTCCGTTACAAAAAAAAATATGTACAAGAATTATTAGTGAAAAAACAAATTTGGAATATGTTAGAAGATAGGAAGGTAATTATTTTTCTATCCCAAGGGAATAATGTAGAATCGCCTAAGAATGCGAATCAACTAAACCATATATCTACGAGAGAGGCTAGTATCCTTTCTTGTGACTGGAGTGCTGAAACTGAGCTATTCCATGTTAGGATGAAACTTGGTTCATTTATTAACGCAAATATTGCTTCCTCTATAATACCTGATAAATTTTTTCAAGAAATTGAAGTTGATATAAAAAACACCAACAATAACTGGAAGGGGCGTGTGGAGGAGATTAAAGGCTCTTTTACCGATCTTATATTTTTTAATATTGAAGGGGTTTTTGATTCAAAAGGATGTAAGGTGAATTCTACCTATAATTCACAAAGCTATTCTCGTGTATATGATCTGTATCATGGAGAAAGATATACAATAAAATTACACTTAGGAAATGTGGGAGATATCAATAAAAAATTACTCATTCAATATAGTGCGGATGATATAGTTATAGCTTACCATAATCCTATTGAGTCATCCGTTGATTATGATGATGTTTTTATACCACTGAATGTCAAAATATCTTCTGTATTCAAAAACTCAAATTTCATCATATTTAAACCTATAAAGGGGAATGACAACGCCACCGCTGAAAACACTTCTCTTGATATCTATAAGATTTCACAGGAGCTAGCATTGAAAATAAATTATCGAAGTGCAGGTGTTTTTGGATTATTTAGCTTGTTAGCTTTTATTGCAGTTGTAGTTTCGAGCGCAAAAGAAGGCTTTGATATTTTCCCATTCTTCAAATACATAGTCTCTGGTTTGTTTGTTTTTATTTCAACGAGTGGTTTATTTTATTTCTTCAATAAAAAATGATGATGAGTCAGCATTTCTGCTTTTCGCTCAAAGCGGACGTTCAGCTTTGTTAGCATGTCCGCTTTGTGCCAGAAGCGGGCATTGCCTACTAGTTGTGCTTTATGCATACTCACGAAACCCATTATTTCACTAACTTGAATGATTTTGCCCCTTGCTTTTTTCGAGTGATTTTAATAGTGGATTATCATAAAGGTAATCCTCGTTTCTTATATTGTCTGCAAAGTGCACCAATATTATCGACTTTTATTCCTATAAAGTATTTTATTTTTTGAATATATTTGCAAGGTGTCATTGCAAATCGCCATATCTTCATTCTTTAATGCTACTGATATCAAAGAGTAATGATTTTTCCTTTCTTTTTCATCAATAATTACACACATGTGAGGTGTTAGTGGACATGTTATTGTTGGAAACCTACTTGCTATAGTATCTGTTGAAATATCATGATAAAAGCCATCGGCAAAGATAAATTCTTTCTCTTTACTTAGGGGGAGATAAATTGACGCTTCGTTTTTAATATGGGCTGTAATGTTTTTAAGCGCATTTCGCATATTAATAGCGATGAATCTATCTTTCTCTTGCACCCGTATCTCATCTCTCAATTTTTCTGCAGTGGCTATGGTTTTATCTCTACGTAGGGGCTTCTAATTGCCAAGGGAATAATTATTTCGATGAGTGGTTCATGATTTTCTGACGAAAAGCAATTAGATTTGGTAGAGCTTTTTTTTCTCACGCTGAAAATGCTCAACCCGAATTTCTGATAATGACGTTATTGTTGCATTTAAATTATTGCTTGCTTTGTCAAAAAAATCTCGAAATTTTGATCGAAACCCGTTCTTTTTTCTGGATTGTCGCTGAGTTTAATTATATGTCCATTTTGTATTACAGCTAAGGATTTGCCGGATGTCGTCAGGGAGGGTTTGCCGCTGAGCGGAATCCGTGACAATACTCTTTAAATCGTCATCACCTGACCGAAAATGATCCAATGGCGCTTGCTGCAGAGGCCTCTGAACTCATTACGTTTACGCAAACTGTCGACGCGAAATCGCTTTCTCGTGCCGCGGCTGAACTGGGCATTCCCAGCGCAACCCTGAGCCGGCGGATTGCGCAGCTTGAAGAAAAGCTGGATGCACGTCTGCTCCTGCGGACAACCCGGAGCCTGGTGCTGACGGATCTGGGTATTATCTTTTATAAAGAGGCCATCATCGCGCCTGAGGCGATAAGACAGGCTGAGCAAAGCGTCTCCAGAAACGGAGGCGGTTTACGGGGTTACTTACGCGTATCGCTTCCTCCCTGTATGAAAAAAAGCTTCCGCACTATGCTGTGAGGCTGCCATTGATAGCCATGGCATTGCACTTTTGCTTGAAGAGTTGATTCGGGAATATTTGCAACTGGTCGCTCTTGTCCCGGTACTGAGAGATATCATCGGCACTGAAATGCAGATTGCAGTGGTATACCCGGATCGTCACTTTTTATTGCCCCAGGTGCGAGCTTTTATCGATGCAGTCTTTAGCTGGGTAGCTTCAGAGCGTGGGGAGAATAAGCGTCGTACGTATGGTGAAGAACAAACAGATAGATCGTCCTGAAGGATAAAAGCGCTGCCAGAGCAGCGCTTTTTAGTAATTAATAATCCTGTGTAAAAGTCAAAAATCAGAAACTTTCCCAGTCTGTATTAGTTGCTGTACTGCTGCCCGATGCGGGTTTTTTTTGCAGCTGCTGTGTTCTGGCGATCGGCGCGCTTACCGTTTTTCCGACATACCCTGTATTTTCATTAAGCGTAAAAGTAGAGACCAGGCTCGACAAGGTTTCAGCCTGCTCCTGCAGGGATTTAGATGCCGAAGAGGCTTCTTCAACCAGTGAGGCGTTTTGCTGGGTAACTTCATCCATTTGCCCGATCGCCAGGTGAACCTGCTCAATACCCTTACTCTGCTCAGTGGTCGCAGCCGCAATTTCGTTAACCAAATCTGCGACCTGACGGACAGCATTGCTCACATTTTCAGTGTTACTTCCCACATTCGCTGCCTGGTTAAGACCCTGCTCAACCTGGGAAACAGAGAGTGAAATGAGATCTTTAATTTCACGGGCAGCAGAGGACGAGCGCTGTGCCAGAGTACGCACTTCAGAAGCAACCACCGCAAATCCTCGGCCATGCTCACCTGCACGCGCGGCTTCTACCGCAGCGTTAAGCGCCAGGATGTTGGTCTGGAAGGCGATACCTTCAATAAGGCCTGTAATATCGGAGATCTTTTCTGAGCTTCCGCGAATCTCTGACATCGTTTCCAGCATCTGGCTGACTGCGCCCGCATTCATGCTCGATAAACTGTTAGCGTTATTCGCCAGTTCGCTTGCCTGAACTGCGCCATCGGCATTCTGGCGCACGGTTTCACTCAGGGTAGCCATACTGGCAGAGGTCTGCTCCAGAGAGGCGGCCTGCTCTTCCGTTCGTGATGACAGGTCTTCGTTCCCTGCGGCAATCTGAGCGGAGCCCGTACTGACCGATTGTGCAGCATGGTTCACCGATAACAGCGTTGTTGAAACCTTTTCCAGCAGGCCGTTAAACGCTGATGCAGTCTGGCCTATTTCATCGTTTCTGTAGACAGTGGCAACCTGAGTCAGATCGAGACTATTACTGACCTCTGTCATGGTGCTCTTTATGCTGTTAAGGCTGCGCTTGATGCCCTGAATAATAGTGATGGAAAACAGACCAAGCAGAAGGATCACCACTGCTGCGGCGCTGGTCATCATCCACCACGTTTTGGCATAAATTGTCTTGTTTTGTTCTCTCAGGGCCTCACCGATTTTTATATTTAATTCAATCTGATTGGTGAAATCGGCTTCCATTTTACGCGATGCAGCACCCACACCATCTTCACTTTTAAGAAGAGACAGGGATAACGCATTGTCGTGGTTTTTTGAGGCCGCTAAGAAAGCAGGTAACGCTGCACGAACGGCTTCGATATTTCGGTATGCCTGCTCGGTCATCGCTTTATCTTCATCGCTGGAAATATCATTTGCCATGTAATAATCCGTGAGCGATTTCAGCGTGTTAAGCAGGCTGTTTATTCTCTCTTCAGCCGCGGCCTGGCCAGCACTGTCTAAAGCCGTCTGGTGACGGTAAAACGAGATGCCCAGCTGGCTGGTGGTGCTGATTGATTTATTCAAATCCTTAATGCTGGGTATGGCATTGACCTGGACATACTCAAAGCGCGACTGGAAACCCGAAATCACGGAAAGTGAGACGGCAACAACCGCGAAAAGTGATATAGCGAGCAAAGAAAATGCTAGCGACAAACGCTGTGTGATAGACATAAGAACCCTGGTGTTATTAGTAAATGGAGCAAAAAGGGGTTATCGACGCCGCTTTTAAAGGCTTTAACGATATTTAATGAATATATTTTTTTTGAAAAAATGGATACTTCCTGAATTTATGCTAGCCAGCTTTTTTTGAGCGAAATTAATTTCATTATCTTCTTTCAGGTTAAATAACTTAATTAATTACTGGTGCGAAAGTGATTGATGCATAACAACAAATATTTAATAAAACAGATCGAATCATAACCACGATACCTTTTAACCTGATGGCTTTCGTGGTTATTCAGGTGGGCAAAAATCCCTTTTAGCCCGTTAATTGAACCCGCTCAACGTGAACTCTTCGTCCGACAGCCAGCCGGGTATATGCGCCCGCGAGTGCCATCGCTACCGTTAATATCAACGGTAACGGCTGGCTGCTGTCGTTACCCGGCAGCAGCGGGCCGAATGCGGCCATCAGGGACCCTTTAGTCAGGCAAGTTTGAAAACCGCAGCCGAGCGGTTCAGATGAGCCGCCTGATCCTCCAGCGATGCGGCAGCAGCGGCGGCCTGTTGAACCAGTGCGGCGTTTTGTTGGGTCACTTCATCCATTTGGGTGATAGCGATGCTGACATGCTCAATACCGTTCACCTGCTCGCCGGAGGCGGTGTAGATTTCGGCCATAATTGCAGAGACGTTGTTGATCGCGGTGACTACCCCGGTCATGGTTTTGCCCGCTTGCGCGACCAGGTCGGTGCCTTCCGATATGCGGCTATTCGAGGCTTCAATCAGTGCCTTAATCTCTTTTGCCGCCGTTGCGCTGCGCTGGGCAAGCGCGCGCACTTCGCTTGCCACTACGGCGAAGCCACGGCCTTGCTCACCGGCGCGGGCTGCTTCCACCGCAGCATTAAGCGCCAGGATGTTGGTCTGGAAAGCGATGCTTTCAATGGTGCTGATGATATCGCCCACGCTTTTCGAGCTGTCAAAGATAGCCGCCATGGTGGTGACGACTTTATCCACAACTTTGCCTCCCTGCTGCGCGACGTCGGACGCGTCAGACGCAAGGCTGCTGGCGTTTTGCGCGTTAGAGGCATTTTGCCTTACTGTCGCCGTCAGTTGCTCCATGCTGGCTGAGGTTTCTTCCAGTGAGGCAGCCTGCTGTTCCGTTCGTACAGAGAGATCGGTATTACCCATCGCGACCTCTTTAGACGCGCTGTCGATAGAGGTCGCGGCGGTCTGGATATCAGAGACGACTTTTTTGAGCTGCTCCTGCATGGCGGTCAGGGTGACGATCAGAACACCGGCTTCATCTTTTGAACGAGCGACCAGGCGGGTGGAGAGATCGCCCGAGGCAATCGCCTTCGCTGCGTTTACCGCTTCCCCAAGCGGAAGGGTGATGGAACGGGCGAGGGCATAGCCCAAACCTGAAGCGATAAGTACACCTAACAGCGCGCCGATAAACAACGCCAGCCGGGTCTGCGTTTCAACGGAGTCGACAGAACCCTGACGCTCGCCGAGCAGTTTTTTTTCATTGTTGACGATTTCATCAATGGTGGCGCGCATTTGATCCATCTGCTGCTTGCCGGTGTTAGCTTCGAAGGCGGCATTGAAATCGGCCTGCGTCATGGTCCCGGCATTGAGTGCACGACGATGATCCAGCAATTCAGTAACAAACTTATTCCCCCACTCTTGCTCCTGCTGAAGCAAATTATTCAGGCGATCCTGCTGAGTAGGGTTATCAGAAGTTAAGCTTTTCGTTTCCTGCAAAACTTTAACGAAATCCTCTTTGCCTGAGCTCCACGGAGCCAGCATTTCCTCTTTGCCATTAATGGCATAGCCGCGTAGTCCGGTTTCCATATTTACCAGGTCCTGGGTCAAGGCACGGCTTTTATCAATGACGCGCCAGCTATGTATATTCCATTCGTTGGTACTGACAATTCTGGAAAAGTTATTGTAGAAAGTGGCGCAGAGTAATAGCAGCAAAATTAAAACGGCACCAAAGGCAAAAAAGAACTTTTTCTTGATAGGTAAATTTTTGAACATTTGAACCTCGTTCTACAGAGAAAGACAGAGCAGCTCCATGAGCCCTAAAACAGATAAGTTATCGGCATCGATTAATCTGTCTTTAACTAAAACTCGGCTAACTACAGGCAACGAAGAATATATCCTTTTTGCTTTTTTTCTATGCGTCTGATTTTAAGGAGATAGCTCACTGCAAACGCAAGGGGTGAAGCAGGATATATCGTTTGCGCTGGCGGTGTGGCGCAAGCGGTGCAGTGCAGCGCTGTATCAGCCAGCAAAATCAGAAAGAAATTCTGTGTCTTACATACACAGGATTTCACCATTTTAATTTTCCCTGACGCGCTACAAAAATGAGGCTCTGCCCGTAGAGAGGGATTAATAAGTCAGACTACGACGTTGTGGTTATTTTCTGATAAACAGTGACTTTCTTCATGGATATAAGTTCGATGAACCCTGCTCTTTTGTTAAAGCCTGTTCCAGAAAATGAATCGCGTTATTTAACGCCTGGTCGGCTTCCGGCAGAGTACCGGCCAGAAGATGCCATACATGAAACATCCCAGGCCACACTTCGAGCGTTGTCCGTACGCGCGCTTCGCCTAAATTTGCAGCCAGCCTGATAGCATCGCTCAGCATGACCTCATTCTCACCTATCTGGATGAGGATGGGTGCAAGCCCCTGGACATTCGCATAAACCGGGGAGGCATCAGGATGGGTGGCAAGCTCTCTCGCCAGAAAGCATCTTGCCAGCCTGTTAAGAAAGTCGACGTTACAAAGGGGATCAATCCCGTCACGGGTCGTCGCAGATAAACCGCTATGGATAAGATTAGCCCAGGGCGAGATAGCCACGCCTGCGGCCGGAAGCGGAATACCCGCGTCACGGGCCTTGCGCATGATCGTCACCACCATCGCGCCACCGGCTGAATCGCCTGTTAGCACGAGATTTTCAGGCTGAACACCGCTATCGAGAAGGGCACGATAAGCTGAAAAAACATCATCTATTGGCGTTGGGAAAGGGAATTCAGGCGCCTGCCGGTAATCTGGGGTGTACACCCTGGCTTTTAGTGCCTTAGCGATACGTCCAGTAAGGCCGCGGTATGCTTCGACCCCGCCATGGACATAGCCGCCGCCATGAATATAAAGCACCACTCTGCTGCCAATATGTTCATGCCTCTCACTGATCATCGCGGGCGTATTGCCTAACGTGCTTGTTTTGTAGGAGACCCCTTCGATCGCAGGGAAGATTTTTTCGAGCCCCTGCATATAGTGGGCACGAACTTCAGGCCAGCTGGCTTCTGACGTACCGTATACCTTTTCGACAACCGGACCAGCCGCACTGATCCATCCATCCAGAGTTTTTTGAGCGTTTTTCGACAACATTATTGAATCCTCACTGATTGAAATTCTACAATCTGAGTATATTTAAATGATTGGCGAAAAAAGTTCCCCAATGACGGGCAGAAAAATCGCGTCGCCAGAGAGTGCTGGCTCAGCTCTGGAAATTAACGCATTACGTATCTTTGTTGCTGTGGCAGAGTCGGGCAGTTTTGTTGCTGGCGGTAAGGCAATGGGGGTGACGCGCTCTGCCGCGGGCAAAGCCATTGCGCGTTTAGAAGCTTACCTTGAGACCCGGCTTTTTCAGCGTACAACCCGCCGTTTGTCGCTTACGACAGAGGGGCACGAATTTTATCATCGTTGCTGCCAGATACTGGAAGATTTAGACGAAGCTGAAGCGACTATCCGTCAGAATCTGCCGTTGCCGAAAGGCATCCTCAGACTGACCGTTTCAGAAGGCTACGGCAAAATGATCGTTCTGCCCTTTATCAACGAATTTTTGCGGGCCTCGCCAGATATAAGTATTGAAATCAGCTTCAGCGATCGGGTTGTTGACCTCGTAGAAGAGGGGTTCGATCTTGCAATACGTGTAGGCAACGCAACCACCAGTTATCAATACATCACCCAGGTGATCGACAGAACAAGCCCACAACTTTGGGCTTCACCTGATTATCTCCGTCAGGCAGGCATGCCTGAATCACTTGCTGAGCTTAAAGACCACCGTCGACTCGTTTATGGTCTGGGCGCGGCTTCCACCGCATGGACTCTCGTTGATAAAGCGCAGGGACAGGTAACAGTGAACGGCCGCAATCACGTCAGGTTTGACAGCGGGGATGCCATTCGTACAGCAGCTATAGCCGGGCTGGGTATCGGATTTCTCCCCTCATTTATGGTTGAGAAGGATATTCAGGAAGGACGCCTGGCCCAGGTGCTGCCCGACACGCAAGGCGAAGAAGTGGCTATCCATGCTATCTACCCCAACCGGCGACATCTTCCTGTCAGGGTGCGGGCTT